>JBDRKM010000159.1:0-69047 GCA_043814015.1 Pseudomonadota bacterium | reverse complement strand
GACCCGGTGTTCGACGCGCCCGCCATGAAGCGACTCCTGCACCTCGCCATCAACGCCGTGCTCTACGCCACCAGCGCCGGGGTCGAGATCCAGACCATCCCATCGCCCATCCCGGCGCTGCGCGCCCGGCTCGGGGGCCTGACCCGACCGCGTCGACGGACCGTGGAGCGCGAGATCGCCCGCTTCCTGAACAAGACCACCGGCGAGGATGTGTTCTTCCTGCCCGGCAAGATCGACATCCGGCAGGTCGAGCGGATCCAGGCCGCCGCGCGCGCGGCTGGCCAGGAGGGCGGCCGCGTGCTGATGACCCGCTTCATGGTCCGGGGGCACTGGCACCGCGCCGCCCCGAGCTGGAAGGACCAGCGGCCACGCTGGATCGAGCCCTACTGGAAGGGCCCCGACCTGGCCACCATCATCGAGCGGGACTACCGGCTCAAGGGCTGACTGGAGCTCGGGGCGGTCATCCCGCCAGCACCCTCCGCCGGATGTACTCGCTCCGGTCGAGCTCACCCCGGGCCCGGTCGATGGCCTCGGCCTCGCTGGGCGTGACCAGCACCTGCACGCGGACGCTCCGCCTCTCCCGCGGCTTCCGCCCTGGCCGGCCCGAGGGCGGCATGGGCCCGCCAAACCTCTCGAGCCACGCCCTGCGCGCCTCCTCGTCGTTGGCCCGCAGCAACGGGGGATCCTCGAAGTGCAACGGCGACTGGCCGTCCTCGGCGAGGCAGCCGGCCGGGCACTCCCAGTGCCGAACCTCGACCGCCAGGACACGCTCACCCCGCCGGTAGCGCGAGATCCGGGTGCCGAGTCGGGCCACGGCTCCGCAGTATGGGCAGCAAGGGGCGTTCATGGGATCACCCGAGGTGGAAGCTGATGACGACGACGCCGTGCCGCTCGGCGAGCCGGATCCAGAGTGTGCCCTCGAAGTCGAGGTCCGGGCAGAACACCCAGATGAGGTTGCCTGGATGCGCCGTGCTCTCCTCCGTCCGCTCGAAGTCCGTCTCCACGAGATCGAGGAGCTGCAGGAGGATGTCTTCTCGCGTCCAGCCGAGATCGTCGACCGCTTCGTCGGCGGCCTTGCCGGTGACGAAGACGCGGTTCTCCGCCACGGCCTGGGCGAGCCTGTGCAGGAAGGAGGAGACGGACAGCTTCGCTGGACACACGGATACTATACCCACACTATCGGTTGTCGTCGACTATCCTCGGATGAGCGACCTGCGGCATCCGATCAAGCCGTGGAAGATAGCCCTTCGCGTCCCTCCGCGCCCGCCGACCGACGAATACCTCCGTATGGAAGCCTTGTTCTTCGCGGAGGGCTGATAGCGTATTGGCGATGACTCCCGCCGCCTCCACCATCCATAGTGCAATATCAAGGCGCCCTACGAGGAGAGCACCCTCACCTCCTGGGGCGCCTTGTGCCCATCTGGTGCCCAGGACGATCCGCCGGGGCCCGCAGAACCCGCCGCCTGGGCCTGGACCGCGCCCTGCTCACCCCCGCCGTCGAGCCGCGCCACATAGTCATGGTGAGCCGAGGGCGACAGGTGCGCGTAGCGCATGGTCATGCTCAGGTCCGCGTGGCCCAGGTACTCCTTGACCGCGGTCAGCGGCACGCCCGCCATCACGAGCTGGCTGGCGAAGCTGTGGCGCGTGTCGTGGAGCCGGATCGCCTGCAGGCCCGCCTTGCGCGTGGCGCGGTTGAAGGGGTGCTTGACGATGTCGCGGGTGAGGTAGCCGCCGTCGTCCTGGCAGAAGACCAGCGGCCCCCGCAGGTGCCGGCTGCCGCGCAGGGCGTCGGACAGCTCGGGGCTCATCGGGATGGTGCGCCCCTTGCCGCTCTTGGTGCTGTCCAGCCGCTTATGGGTGTAGCTCCACACCACCCGGACCTGGCGCTTCACGAAGTCCAGGTCGTCCCAGCGCAGGGCGAACAGCTCGCCCAGCCGCATCCCCGTGCGCAGGGCGCAGAGGAAGAACGGCACCCAGGCGGGCTCCGTCTCCCCGAGCGCGGCCAGGAAGGCGTCGGACTGCTGGCGGTCCCAGAACTTGAACTCCTGGGGCGGGAGCCGGAGCAGCCCCACGCCGGTCACCGGGTTCCGCTCGCAGTAGCCCCACTCCACGGCCTTGCGGAAGATCATGGACAGCACCCCGAGGTGGTTGTTGACGGTCTTCGGGGCCAGCTTGCCCACCTTGGCGGCCTTGTATTCCTCCACCTGCTCGGGCTCGATGGTGCGCAGATCCTGGTCACCGAAGAACGGGACCAGGTGGACCCGGATGATCTGCTCCGACGTGCGGTAGTACGAGTGCTTGCGGTTCGTCTTCAGGTAGGTGTCGAGCCACTTCTTGGCGAACCCGCTGAACGCGGCCAGCTTCACGATCGGGGCCGGGGGCGCGGTGACCTCGCGGCGCCACTCCAGCTCCAGCTTCTCAGCCTCCTTCTTCGTGGTCCCGTGACCAGTCATGCGGCGGAATCGCATGGACTCGCCGGTCACGGGGTGGTTGTAGCGGAAGTCGACGAAGTACACGCCGTTCCTCTTCCTGATGGCCATGGTTGGTCTCCTTCGAGCCTTCCACGGCGGTCTGCCGCAGCCACTCTAGCACGTCGGACCTGGAGAATCGAACCGTCCGGTGCCCCAGCTTGAAGTGCGGTATCCGGCCCTCCGAGGTCCAGGCGTAGATGCGCGAAGGCGGCACCTTGAGGAGGGCCGCGAGCTCCCCCACGGTCAGGAGGGGCTCGTCCCCCAGGGAGGTGTCCAGGGCTGGCAGGGGCTCGGGGATGAGGTCTCCAGGGTGCCGGAGGGCGGGCGGAGTGCTCGCCGCTGGTTCTGTAGAGTAGAATATACCCCGCCCTGCTGGACGGCAACCGCTCTGTGGAGTAAATTCGAACCCGGAGGTTCCCTCATGTCCACGCTCACCGGTACCCTCGTCGATCTCACCACCATCGTCGGCCGCATCGTCGCCGCCTTGCGCCAGGAGCTGCGCCACTCCCAGGCCAGCTTCGCCCGCGAGCTGGGCATCGACCGCAGCCTGCTCGCGCGCATTGAGTCGGGCCGCAACACGGCGACCATCGACAATGTCTTCCTCATCGAGGAGGCCTTCATCCAGGCCAAGGTGATCCACTGGCACGGCGACCTGACCATGCTGGCCGCCCGCGCCGTGGGGGAGATCAAGCAGCGGGGCGGCCGGGCCTACTACGGCAACCTGATCAAGCCCGAGGGGGACGCCCCCCTGGAGACCACCGCCCTGGATCGCATCGTGGCCCTGGTGGTGGACGGCTGGCTGGAGGAGCTGGCTGAGAGGCGGCGGTCGTGATGCGGGCGAGCCGTTCGGCGTCAGGCACGGCTATCCGTAGCAGCCGATCGCCAGAGCCGTGCACGAGCGCACGCGTAGCCGTGGGGAGCCCATGGAAGGCCAGGAATAGCCGTTCACGCGAACGCGTACGGCACGGGTAGCGAACGGGAGGAATGGATGGCGAACGGGAATGTGTGCGAGCTGTGCGGCGAGACGTTCGTGGCGAAGCGATCCGACGCGCGCTTCTGTTCGTCCGCGTGCCGCTCGAAGTCGGCGCGGGCGCGGCAGACGGGCGGGGTGGCGACGCCTGTGGCCAGGGTGGTGGTCGAGGCCAAGGCCGAAGCGCCGCAGCCGGCGATTGACGGCGAGCTGGAGCAGTGGGTCATGGCCCTGGAGGAGCGGATCGCCGACGCGGAGGGGGACCAGGCCGAGGCCCGGGTGCTGGCGGACATCGTCCTCGGCTACGAGCGGCGGCTGGTGGCGCTGGAGAAGAAGCCGGCAGGTGGAGGGGCGGACGAAGCCACGGTGAGGCGCTGGGTGCGGGAGGCGATCCGGCGGGAGGTCGAGGGGATCGAGCGCAAGGTCGCGGAGGCGAAGAGCGGGGTGGAGGAGCTGGGGCGGAACGTCGGCGAGCTGGCGCGACGGGTGAAGATGCTGCGGCGGGGCGGGGACGAGGGGATCAAGGAGCGAGTGGACGAGATCCACGATGTGCTGCTGCAGGTGATCCACCGGCTCAACGACGCCGAGGCGCTGCAGGGGCGGCTGGTGGTGAGCGTGGGGGTGCTGGAGCGGGTGGTAGGGGTGGAGTAGACCTCTCCCAAAAACAGTCGCGCGGCTTGCTCCACACCATCCCAGACCGCAGCCCGCCCGCCAAGTACAAGGCGAAGGATACGACCATCCGCTCCCAGGGCAACATCGACCGAGCGCTCGGCAACCACCACCCACCGGGAAACCAGGGACAGCCCGCGGTGGAACGGGCACGCGAACCGAGCACGGCAGCCATCGCGCACGAGCAGGAGGCGGTCAACGAGACCGGGCACCCGACAAGGGCGCGTATCCCGAGAGACGACGTCTTCGGCCTATCATGTTGTTCCCAGGGTAATATCGGCTCCTTCGAACGAACAGGGAGAGAACGCGATGCGAGGAGCAGCGACGACGAATCCCGCGGTCCTCGCGATCGCGGCAGGCCCGGATCTCGGGCTCGAGCCGTTTCGGATCGTCCGAGGGGGGCAGGTCGTGGTTGTCTACCAGCAGACTCGCCTCTACCTGTCCCGTGACGCCTGGGAGGATATTCCACCGGGCGGAATCCTCGTGGTGCGCGTCGGGAGACCAGGAACCACGGTCGAGACCTACGCCTTCACGCTCGAAGAGCTGGAGAGCGTCTTCGACCATGTCCGGCACACGCGCTGCTGGGACGACAGGCGATGCTACCACTGGCCCAAAACGCCGAAAAAAACGACTCCATACCGGGTCATGATCGGTCATGGCCAGGAGGGCACCGCTCCGGAGGTAGAGGGTTACCCCGGAGCCACCAGGGCAGATCCTACACCCCGCCGGGAGATCCAACGCCATGAACGAAGCTCGCAAGAGGCTCCACCGAGCAAGAGCACAGCCTGGGGAGCGTGGTGGGCAGGTCAGGCCGGCGTGCGCGCTGAGTCGGTAGAGTACCTTGAGCGGATCGAGGCCTGGCGAAGGGTGTGGAGGCCGCAGCGGATACGCGTCCTGCTCGTGGCCGAGAGCCACGTAGCCGAATGCGAGGGGGACCTGGAGGCTCGAGTTCGTCCGCCTCCCAACGCGCCACCTGGACTCCCAAAGGGCTACTGCAGGCTCATCTACTGCCTAGGCTACGGAGAAGACGACCTCTGCAGGCCGAGACCCCAGCAAAAGAACTCGGGCACTTGGCAGTTCTGGGACATCTTCGGGGCGACGGTGGGAGGGACCGACAATCGCCAGCCACGCCGGACGGACTCCAGGACTCGGCTCGCGTGGAAGCTGCAGACGTTGGAACAGATGAGGCAACGGGGTATCTGGCTCGTGGATGCGAGCGTCGTCGGCATCATGTCCCCGGTGGAGGAGCGCAGGTACGAGGGGCGTCGCTATCAGGACCTCGTACGTGAGAGCTACCGCAGGTTCGTGTGGCCCGCGGTGGCCGCAGACCGCCCCAGACAAGTCTGGGTGATCGGGATGGGCGTCGGAGAAGCGCTGCGCGGCCTTCCGGGCATCGAGGACGACAAGGTGATCCCACAGCCCCAGTCGCGCGACGCCACCAGGTATCGTTCCGAGCTCAACCGCATGGCGGAGGCCCTCAGCACCGTTGGCACGATGGGGACCATCCACCGGACCAAGTCGTAGGCCTCCCTCGCAACGCGAAAGCCGCTGGTAGCATCCCGTCCGAGGAGCTCGCCGAGGCCGCGTTGTTGAACTTCCAGTAGAGCAGCGCTGCTATCCGACAAGGACGGGGTGGCCAGATGCCCGCTGGCCCAAGCATCCCCCACAGGTCATAGATCATCCCGGCCAGCGCACCCCGACACGGCGCGGACGTACCTGGGAGCCACGATGCAGCAACCCCCGCCCCTTCCGTCACCCGGCGATGTCGTCCGCGTGCGGCAGCGCACGTGGCTGGTCAACCAGGTGCAGCCCGGGGCCGACAGCTACCAGAGCGGCCTGGTCCAGCTCGCCTGCCTGGACGACGACGCCGCGGGGGAGCAGCTCCGGGTGCTCTGGTCCCACGAGCTGGACGCGGCGACCGTGCCCAGCCAGCCCCAGCTCGTGCGGCCCGGCGCCCGGCTCGATCCCCCGCGCCTATTCGGCGCCTACCTCAACGCCATGCGCTGGAACACGGTCACCAGCACGGATCGCCGGCTGCTGCAGGCCCCCTTCCGGGCCGGCATCGATCTCAAGCCCTACCAGCTCGAGCCCCTGCGCAAGGCGCTGGAGCTGCCCCGCGTCAACCTGTTCATCGCCGACGACGTGGGCCTGGGCAAGACCATCGAGGCCGGCCTGGTGGTCCAGGAGCTGGTGCTGCGCCAGCGGGTGGACCGCATCCTGATCGTCTGCCCACCCTCGGTCAGCCTGCAGTGGCAGGAGGAGATGGAGCAGCGATTCGGCCTGCCCTTCGCCATCTACGACCGCGACTTCGTCTCGGCGCGGCGCCGTGAGCGCGGCTTCGGGGTGAACCCCTGGACCACCCACAACCGCTTCATCGTCTCCTACGCCATGCTGCGGGGAACCCGCTCCACGAAGGGCCGCGGCACCCAGCACCTGGAGCTGCTGCTGAGCGCCCTGGGTGACAAGGCGCCCCGCTCCCTGCTCATCCTGGACGAATGCCACCAGGTGGCCCCGGCCAGCGGCTCGCTCTACCCCATCGACTCCCGCACCACCCGCGCGGTGCGCCAGGTGGCCGAGCGCATGGAGCACCGGCTGTTCCTGTCCGCGACGCCCCACAACGGCCACAGCCACAGCTTCGCCTCGCTGCTGCACCTGCTCGACCCCCAGCGTTTCACCCGCGGCGTGCCCATCCAGTCGGCCGCCGAGCTGGCCCCCGTGATGGTCCGGCGCCTCAAGCGCCACCTGCGCCAGCACGTCGACGGCCTGCCCGAGCGGGTGCTGGTGGACCACCCCGTGCACCTCGAGCCCACCAGCCCCGAGGTGGAGCTGGGCCACATGCTGGCCGAGTACGACGCCCTGTACCGTGCCTGCCTCTCCGATCTGCCCAAGCGCCAACAGCTCGCGCGGAGCCTGGTGGTGGTCAACCTGCACAAGCGGCTGCTCTCGTCCATCACGGCCTTCCATCACACCTTGCAGCTCCACGCCCGCGGGGCCGACCGCGCCCTGGGCGACGTGCGCCAGCAGGCCATCCCCTTGTTGCCGGTCCGCGGGGCCTCCGGCCCCGACGACGATCTCGACGAAGAGGCCCTGGACGCCCACGAGGACGCCTTCGCCGAGGCCACCGGCTTCGACATGGGCTCGCAGGCCAGGGAGCTGCTCGCGCGGATGCTCGCCCTGAGCACCCAGCACCGGGCCCGCCCCGACGGCCGGGTGCGCGCCCTGGCCGCATGGATCAACGAGCACATGTGCCCTGGGGGGCGCTTCGGGCCTCGCCGGCTGGTGGTGTTCACCGAGTACGAGCACACCCTGAGCTGGCTGCGCCGCGCGCTGCCGCCCCTGCTGCTGGACCAGGCCCCCCAGGCCATCGACCGCTTCACGGGCCGGCTCTCGGACGACAACCGCGAACAGCTCAAGGCCGCCTTCAACAGCGCGCCCGAGAAGCACCCGCTCCGCATCCTGCTCGCCACCGACGCCGCGCGCGAGGGCATCAACCTGCAGGCCCACTGCGCCGACCTGTTCCACTTCGATCTGCCCTGGAACCCCAGCCGCATCGAGCAGCGCAACGGCCGCATCGATCGGGTGCTGCAGCCCGAACCCCAGGTGCGCTGCCACTACTTCGTCCTGCCCGAGCGCCCCGAGGATCGCGTGCTGACCTACCTGGTCCGCAAGCTCCACGTGATCCGCGAGGAGCTGGGCTCGCTGTCCGAGGTCATCTCGGCCCGGCTGGAGGCCCGCATGGAGCAGGGCATCCGGGACCTGCGGGTCGAGGAGGTCGATGCCCTGTCCAGGCCCGACGCCGCGGCCCTGGCCGCGCAGCAGGAGCTGGAGGGCCAGGGAGCCGAGCTGCTCCACGGCGATCTTGCGGTGCTCGGGCGTCAGCTCGAGCGCTCGCAGCGGCGCCTGGACTACCGCTGGGAGCACCTGCAGGAGCTGGTGGATCTGGGGCTGCACACCATCAGCGGCCAGGGGCTGGACGGGCCACGACCCGGTGATCCCCCCACCTGGGCCCTCCCCCCCCTCGACGCCTCCTGGGCCGGCATCACCGACGCCATGCGGGAGCAGCAGGTGGTGCAGGATCGCCGCGCGCCTCCGCCGCCCATCCGGCCGGTGGCGTTCCAGGCCGCGCACCGTCTCGACGCGCCCGCGGTGCAGCTCCACCTCGGCCACCCGCTGGTGCGGCGCCTGGTGGCCCGCTTCCGCGCCCAGGGCGTGGCCCGCCACGATCTCTCGCGCGTCACGCTGATCGCCTCTCCCCAGGGCCAGGGGCCCCGCGTGATCGCCTTCGGGCGCCTGTCGCTGTTCGGTCGAGGCGCCACCCGCCTGCACGAGGAGCTGATCAGCGTGTCCGCCCAGGTGCATCCCACGGATCTCGCGATCTTTGGCGAGGCCGGGTTGGCCACCAGCCTCGAGCGCCTGAACGAGGCCCTGGCCAGCCATCCCGCCCCCCACCCCAGCCGCGGCGCGCAGGCCGGCGTGCTCGGCCGCTGCGCGAGGGACTTCGAGGCGCTGTGGCCCAGCCTCGAGCAGCAGGGGAGGCAGGCCACCGAGAAGGCCGCGCTGGCGCTGCAGGAGCGCGGCGAACGCGAGGCGGCCGACATGGAGGCCTTGCTCACCCGCCAGCGCGCTCGCATCGGGGAGCAGTTCGAGGCGAGCCGGCAGCTCAGCCTGGATCTGCTGCGAGGTGCCGCAGAAGAACGCGAGAATTTCGAGCGGGACCGCCGCTTCATGGACGCCCGCCTCGATGCCATCGAGCGGGAGATCATCGAAGAGCCCCGCACCATCCGCGCGAGCTACGAGGTTGTGCTGCGCCGCTTCGAGCCCGTGGGGCTCGCCTACCTCTGGCCGGTGGGGACCGCCTGATCGCGCCACGCCGCGCCGTCCGATCTGGCGAATCGGACGAAAGCAGCTACCGGAACATGACGCCGACCTTCTCCTTCCTTCGACCGAGCCGAACCATGCCGCAGTTCACCGTGAAGGCCACCGACTTCCGCATCCTCGAACAGCTCGAGTGGAGACCCGAGGGCGTCTGCCTGCTCGCCGGCCCCAACGGTGCGGGCAAGACCACGGTCCTCGACGTGCTCTTGTTTCTCCGCGCCCTGTGGGACTCCGGCCATGAGGCGGCGCTGAACGCCGTCGGAGGCACCCACCTGCAGCGCATCGGCGCAGAGGCGGATCAGCCTGTCAAACTGGAGGTACGGATCGACGACATCGTGTGGCGCCTGCGCTTCCCGATGTCAGGCGGCGGCTTGGCGGGCACCTTCGGGGAGGAACTCCTTCGCGGTGGTCAGGTGGTTCTTCGCGCGGCAATGTTTGACGAGGGCTGGTACCTGGGCGCGGAGAGGCAAGAGCGGGACGAGCGCCGCTGTTGCGCCAGGGTGCTCTGGGACAAGGGAGAGTCGCCCTGGATGAAGCCCCTCGTCGACGCCCTGACCAGCTTCCGCATCTACAAGGCGTACCAGCTCGACAACGTGAAGCAAGGCAGTGGGCGGAAGGTGCTTCGCCGGCACCTGCACAGCTCGGGGAGCAACCTGTGGTCGCTGCTGGATAACTGGAGCAGCTCGCCTCAGCGCTCCGGCGGGAGGTTCGACTGGGTGATGGCACAGGCTCGCGCGGCCTTCCCTGGTGTCTTCGAGCGGGTCGAGTTCGACATGGGGCTCCCGTTCATCCTCAAACCCGGCATGACCGATCCGGCCGACGGCCTGCCCCCCGACCGCGCGGCCGACGGCCTCCTCACAGGTCTGCTCCACCTCACGGCGGTCGCGGGCGCTCCCACCGGCTCCATCGTCGCCATCGACGAGATGGAGAACCAGCTCCATCCCCACGCCATCCGAGCCCTGATCGGAGCGATGAGGGAGCGGGCCGAGGCCGAGGATCTCACCGTCATCCTGACCACCCACTCGCCGGTGGTGATGAACGAGTTCAAGGGTGACGAGGAGAGCTTCTTTGTGCTCGATCCGACGGTGCAGCGTCCCATGCCCGTCCCGCTCGAGGAGCATCGGGACGCCGCCTGGCTCTCCCACTTCGCGCTTGGCGATCTGTATGAGCGATCCGCCATCGCAGCCCCGAAACAGAGCTGACCCACCCATGCGGGTAGCTCTGCTCACCACCGGGTACACCGAGCTGATGGGGCTCGCAGCGACACTCCACAGGCTGTTCCCCGGGCACGATTTCCAAGTCATCCCCCAGCTCCCGGACCCCTCGCGTCCCTTCGCCGGCATCACGTCCAACCGGCTCCCTGCGCCCTCCATCGGCGTGCCCGACGCGGCTGACAAGCTCGCTCAGGCGGCGGTCAGCCTCGTCGATCCCGACCGCCCCGACCCCCACGACCTGGCGCTCGTGCTCGACGATCTCGAGCTGACCAACCTCGACCAGCCCGCGCTCGTCATCGAGACCTTCGCCAGGAAGGTGTTCGAGCACATCGCGTGCTGCACGACCGATGACGACCGTCGGGCCCGGCTCCATACGGCCGCCCGCGACAGGATCTCCTTCCACCTCGCCGTCCCGATGATCGAGGCCTGGTTCTTCGCCGATCCCGCTGGGCCTGCACGTGCTGGAGTCCCCTCCGGCACCACCGTGTGCTTCGATCCCACCCAGCACGACGCAGAGGGGTTCCACACGGACGACCCCGCCTACCTCGCCGCCACCGAAGACGACTGCCCCTGCTGGCGGCGCAAGAAGATCCGGAAGCACCGCCCGAAGTGGTGGGGTGCGGGGGACCGCAGCCGCCACCCCAAGGGCTACCTCCAGTGGCTGACCATCGACGGGGCCGCGCCAGGCTGCACGCGCTACCTCGAGAGCCGGGAGGGCGTCGCGGCCCTCGAGGGGCTCTCCTGGGCAGACGTGCTGTGCTACCGCCGTCGCTGCACCTACGCGCGCGCCCTGATCCACGACCTCTCCGAGGCCCTCGGGCAGCAACCCCAACTGGAGCAATGGCAGGGCGAGCGGGCGGACGCGACCCAGCTCCATCTGGGGGACCAGAACCGCACGATCCGCAACCACTGAGCTGACCCATGCCTCCACGCATCAAACCAAAGAGCCCCACCGCCCAGCGCCACGCCGACTGGATCGGCATGCTCCAGCCCGAGGGCCTGGTGGTCAGCATCGCCGTGCTCGAGGAGCTGGACCTCTACGTCCGCCAGGACCTGGCCGTGCAGCAGCGGCTGCGCGAGCTGACCCCCGACGACGCCCTGCCCGGCCTCACCACCCTGCTGCACGACCTGCTGGGCTGGAAGCCGGAGCGCGTGCAGCCCGCCGCCGAGCACCCCGGGATCCTGGTGGACCTGGACGATCTCGGCGTCACCCTGCGGCCCGACGCCGTGGCCGTGGACCGCCAGGGCGAGGTGCTGCTGCTGCTGCGCTGGATCGACGGCGATCCGGACGCCACCCCCGCGGGCGACCGCTGGCCCGCCAGCCACACCGAGCGCTTCGAGCGCCTGCTCACCCGCTCCGGGCACCCGGTGGGCCTGCTGGCCAGCCCTGGGCAGGTCCGCCTGGTCTTCGCCCCCGCCGGCCAGGCCCCCGGTCGCCTGACCTTCCCGGTGCACGCCCTGCGCGCGGCCGACGGCAGCCTGCTGGTGGACGCCCTGTTCATGCTGCTGGGCACGCGCCGCGTGTTCGCCGCGCCCAAGGGCAAGCGCCTGCTCGACGTGCTGCAGGCCAGCCGCGAGCGCCAGGAGCGGGTCACCGAGCAGCTCGCCGCCCAGGTCGAGGACGCCCTGCGCGTGCTCATCGAGGGCTTCGACACCGCCAACGAGCGCACGAAAGGCGCCCTGCTGCGGGATGTGAGCGGCGCCGAGCTGTACGACGGCCTGAGCACGGTGCTGCTGCGCCTGGTGTTCTTGCTCTACGCCGAGGATCGCGGCCTGCTGCCCATGGAGCACCCGGTCTACGCCGAGAGCTACAGCGTGGTCACCCTGGGGGATCAGCTCGCCGAGGATGCCGTGGCCCACGGCGAGGCCCAGAGTCGCCGCTACGGGGCCTGGGCCCGCATCGTCAGCCTGTTCCGCATGATCTGGAGCGGCGCGCGCCACCCGGGGCTGGTGCTGCCCGCCCGCCAGGGGGATCTGTTCCACCCCGACCGCTACCCCTTCCTCGAGGGGCGCCCCCCGGCCAGCCAGCATCGCACCGACCCGGTGGCCATGCCGCCCATCGACGACGCCGTGCTGCGGGAGGCCCTGGACCGCCTGCTGCACCTGGAGGGCCAGCGCATCTCCTACCGCAACCTCGAGGTCGAGCAGATCGGCTCGGTCTACGAGGCCCTGATGGGCTTCACCGTGCAGCGGGCCGCCACCCCGGCCGTGCCGCTGAAGGGCGGCGTGTACGTCGAGCTGGGCTCCCTGGCCGAGGCCGAGCACCCCATGCTCTACCTGGAGGAGGTCACAGGCGAGCGCAACGCCCGGCTGCGGGCGCAGCTCCCGGCCCTGAGCGCCTGGCACGCCAGCGGCGATGTGGGCGCCGACCGCGCCGCCGTGCTCGAGGCCCTGGCCCCGCTGCGCGACCACGACAGCCCCGCGGTCCCCCCGGGGCGCCACTACCTGCAGCCGGGCTCGGGCCGGCGCGGCAGCGGCTCCCACTACACCCCCCGCGGCCTCACCGAGCCCATCGTGCGCCACACGCTGGCGCCCCTGCTGGGCGAGCGCCCCAGCGCCGAGGCCATCCTGGCGCTCAAGGTCTGCGACCCGGCCATGGGCAGCGGGGCGTTCCTGGCGGAGGCCTGCCGCCAGCTCGCCGACCTGCTGGTGCTGGCCTGGGCCCGCGAGGGCGCCATCCCCGACTCCCGGCACGAGCCCGTGCTGGTGGCCCGCCGCCGGGTGGCCGAGCGCTGCCTGTACGGTGTGGACAAGAACCCCCGCGCCGTGCAGCTCGCCCGCCTGAGCCTGTGGCTGATCACCTCGGCCGAGGATCTCCCCTTCACCTTCGTGGACCACGCCCTGCGCGAGGGCGACGCCCTGGTGGGCCTGGACCTGCGCCAGATCGCCAGCTTCGCCTTCCAGCCCGGCAAGCAGGTGTCCGTCAAGGAGCCCTGGTTCCTCGCGGCCATGCAGTCCGCGGCCCGCACCCGGGCGCTGATCACCAAGGACCAGCAGGCCATGGTCTTCGCCCGCGACCAGCACCGCCAGCTCACCGGCTGGCTGGGCCTGGCCGACGACGAGATCTGGGACGAGCGCCGGGTGGGCGATCTGCTCATCGCCAGCGCCTGGGCCCAGGGCAGCGCGGCCGAGCAGCGGGCGAACCTCACCCGCATGGGGGACGTGGCCTGGAGCTGGTACCCCAACCCCGACAAGGAGCCCATGCCCGCCGAGGCCGAGGCCCTGCTCGAGCCCCTGCCCATGCGGCCCTTCCACTGGTGGCTGGAGTTCCCCGAGGTGTTCCAGCGCAAGCAGCCGGGCTTCGACGCGGTGGTGGGCAACCCGCCCTTTGGGGGCAAGAACAACATCTCGGCCGAAAACGGTGAGCGATACATCAAGCTGCTCCAGACGCTGTGGCCCCACGCCCACGGCGCCGCCGACCTGTGCGCCTACTTCTTCCTGCGCACGCGGCTGATCCTGCGGCCGGGTGGCTGCTTCGGCCTGGTGGCCAGCAACACCATCGCCCAGGGCAACACCCTGGACACCGGCCTGCGCTGGCTGGTGGACCAGGGGGGCGTGAGCCTGTTTCGGGCCCTCACCGACATGGCCTGGCCGGTGAAGGGGGCCGCGGTGGTGGTGGACATCGTGCAGGGGCGGCTGGGGGCCTGGGAGGGTGCCTGCGAGCTGGACGGGGTGGAGGTGGCGGCCATCAACTCCTCGCTGAAGTCCGGGGAGGAGCTGCCGGAGCCGGTGGTGCTGGCGGTCAACGCGGATCGCTGCTTCCAGGGCAGCAACGTGCTGGGCAAGGGCTTCACGCTCACGCCGGAGGAGGCGGCTGCGCTGCTGGCGGAGGACCCCCACCGCGCCGTGATCGTGCGCCCGTACATCGGCGGCAGGGAGCTGAACAGCAACGTGCCCACGGCGGCGAACGAGCCCGTGCCCCACGACCGCTACGTCATCAGCTTCGGGGAACGCAGCCTGGAGGAGGCCGAGGAGTGGCCGGCGCTCCTCGACATTGTGCGCAGGTTGGTGAAGCCGGAGCGGGACCGGAACAATCGAGAGATCCGTAGGCGCAATTGGTGGAGATTTGCCGAGGCGGCTCCAACCCTCTACCGCACCATCGCCCCGCTCTCGCGATGCCTCGCAGGTTCCCAGGTCAGCAAACACCTACTGCTTGCCATCCAGCCCACTGATCGAGTGTTCTCCCATGCCCTCAACGTCTTCGCCCTCGACGACTGGCACTCCTTCGCCGTCCTCCAGTCCCGCCTCCACGAGCACTGGGCGCGCGCCATGGGCTCGTCCATGAAGACCGACCTGCGCTACACCCCCTCGACCTGCTTCGAAACCTTCCCCTTCCCCCGCCCCACCCCCGCCCAGCACGCCGCCGTCTCCGCCGCGGGAGAAGCCCTCTACACCCTCCGCCAGCGCCTGATGGCCGAGCATCAGCAGGGCATGACCGGCATCTGGAACCGGGTGGTGGACCCCCACGAGGACCACCCCGACCTGCTGGAGCTGCGGCGGCTGCGCGAGGTGATGGACCGGGCCGTCCTCGACGCCTACGGCTGGGGCGATCTCGGCCCCGACGACAAGGACCGCATCCTCACCCGGCTGCGCAGGCTCAACGCCGAGCGCGCCGCCGAAGAGGCCGCCCAGGCGGCCGAGGCCGGCAAGCAGCCCAAGCGACAGAAGGCGTAGCCCCCGCGCCGCCTCGCCAGGGAGATCAGTCCTTGCAGCGGAGCGCCCGATCCCCGTTGGACGCCTCGTAGATCTCCACGCGACCCGTCTCCTCGAGCTGGGACACGATGCGCCCGCGCACTACGGGAGAGGGATCGAGGACCGGCGACTCCCAGCGGTTCAGGAAGTAGCTCAGGCCCACGAAGCCGCCCTGGAACCGCCGCTCCGCTCGCCGCAGCTCGGCCAGGAGCTGTTCCCCACCGCTCACCTTGGGGGGGACCGCGCGCGAAGGAGGCTCGGGCTCGGGCTCGGTCTTCGCTCGAGGGGGAGCGCTGGCAGGCCGTGGCTCGTCCTCAGGTGCGGCCCCACCCGTGCCCCCGAAGCGCTCGAGCCCGCGGACGAGATCGATGTGATCGAAGGCCGCCTTGCGCAGTCGAGGCGACAGCCCCGCGCGGCCCCAGGTGCCCACGTAGGCCTGTTGGCCGAGGCTGCGCACACCCTCCACCGCGGGGGCGAGATCCGCGTCGCCCGACAGCAGCACCATGACGTCGAAGGCGCCGACCGCGGCCAGGCGGAGCATGTCGGCCACCATGGTAGTGTCGACCTCCTTCTCCTGGGTGAAGCTGTTCTGCTCCCCGCAGTGCTGGCAGCGGTAGGAGGCGGCCTTGCGGGGGAAGCGATGGACGAAGAAGCCCGGCTGCAGCTCCACCATGTCCAGGAAGGCCTTGAGGGCCTGCTGCCCGTCGCTGCCCGCGCGATCACCGCGCTCGATGCCCGTGTAGTAGTAGGCGCCCCAGAGCCGCTCGCCCCCGACCTGCTCCACCAACCAGCGGGCCATCGCCGGGAAGTCGATGCGGGTTCCCGGGGCCTCGCGCTTGCAGCCCGAGTAGAAGTTCTTGCCGTCGATGAAGATGGCGACCTTCATGCAGCCTCCCGAAAAGATAAGGACCGGCTGCCCGATGAGTGGGGAGCCGGTCCGAGATAGGGCACGCGCCGTGGGACGAAGCCAGGGTCGCGGTTCAACAACACCCTCCGGATACCCCCGCCCCAGAGCGCTGTCAAGGCTCTTCGACGGGCCGCTTTCCCCCGGAGCCCCGGTCGAATACTGGAACGAACCCCATCGGAAGGCCCCGCCAGGCCAGGATGTTGGGGCCGGAGGACGAGTCCATGAGCGATCCCCTGAGCCTCGAACGCATCCGCACCCTGTACCAGGCCTGGGACCTCGACGCCCTCGGCTGGGCCGAGTGGCTGGAGAGCTACACCGCCGAGCTGGAGTGGGCCGCAACCACCAGCGACGAGGAGCTGGCCAGCGAGGCGGGCCAGGAGCACCTCTGGAAGCTGTTCGGCATCACCAAGGCCGGGCCCTCGGAGAACCTGAACGTGGATGGGGTCCTGCAGGACAGGGCCTTCATCGATCTGGTGCTCCAGCTCCGCCGCAAGACCTGGCCGCCGGAGCCCAGCCGCCGCGCGGCCGAGCTGCAGGCCCACTACGCCGCCATGGGGCAGCGCCTCAAGGAGGTCCTGTCGGGCCACAACCCCTGGGCCCGGCTGGTGCGCATCTTCGCCGCCCTGGTGCCCAGGGACCTGCACTGCGGGCTGAGCTGGGAGTCCCACGTGAAGATCCGCCAGCTCCTGGTGGGTCGCCGCAGGCTGGACCGCGTCGAGGCCGCCGCCATGGCCCGCGCGCGGCTGCGCGAGGCCCTGGGCCATGAGCCCGATCTGCGGGAGCACGCGCGCCGCAGCATGTTCTGCTGGTGGCTCTTCGAGCACGGCGCCGAGCTGACGGAGGGGGCTCCCCTGATCCCAGGCGGCGGCGGCGACCTCCCGCCGCCTCCCACCGTGGAGGACCAGGGCGGCAAGGCGCCGACGCTCGTCCTCTGGTCCGGCGACCGCCAGCACCGCTGGCCCCAGGTGTTCAAGGGCGGCGTCCCCATGCTGCGCATGCCCCTGCGGGAGTGCCTGGACGGGCGCGGCTTCGAGGAGCTGCGGGAGGCCATCCGCGACGAGCTGGGCAGCAAGGTCTCGGGAGCCCGCTACCTGCGGCGCATGCTCCGCGAGCTGCGCCGGCTGGGGATGCTGGACGAGAAGGACGGCCAGTATGTGACCACCCAGACCGGCGAGCAGCTCCTCGAGAGCGACCCCCCCGACCCGCTCATCGAGGCCCTCATCTGCCGCATCTCGGGCTTCGCCCACCTGCTGCGCGAGCTGGAGCCCGGGCCCAGGGCCCGCGACGAGCTGTCCACCTCCATCGCGCGCTTCACCGCCGGTGACGGCGGGCACAAGCTGTGGCACCGGCTGGCAGTGTGGGGCCAGCAGACCGGGCTGATCGAGCGCCAGGGTCACCGTCGGGCCCTCACCGCCCTGGGCCGGGAGTGGGCCGCCCGCCTGCCCGCCGAGCTGCCCGAACCCGAGTGGACCGTGGCCGACGACGAGCACGAGGAGGTCGAGGAAGACGGCGCGGTGGAGGCAGCCGCCGAGCATCCCGGCTTCCCGGAGATCTGGGAGGCCTTCCTGACCGACCCCGAGCTGAAGGGCTACCTCTTCGGCCGGGACCAGGTCCGCGCCCTGCACGCCGCCTGGAGCTTCCACGAGCGCAAGCGCTTCGCCATCCTCAGTGGCCTCTCGGGCACGGGCAAGACCCAACTGCTGCGCCACTACGCCCGGCTGGTGTGCAAGCACATGGGGCTGGACCCCAAGCACCACATCGCCGTAGTGCCGGTGCGCCCGGACTGGCGCGATCCCACCGGGCTGCTCGGCTACTTCAACGCGCTCCACGCCGAGCCCACCTTCCAGGTGGAGCCGGCCCTGCGCCTGGTGCTGCGCGCCAGCCGCAACCCGGGCCTGCCCTTCTTCCTCATCCTGGACGAGATGAACCTGGCCCGGGTGGAGCGCTACTTCGCGCCCTTCCTGAGCACCATGGAGACCGGCGAGGACCTGCAACTGCACGCCGAGGAGGAGCCCGTCAACGAGGTCCCCGCCACCATCCCCTGGCCCGCCAACCTGCGCATCGGCGGCACGGTCAACATGGACGAGACCACCTACGCCTTCAGCGACAAGGTGCTGGATCGGGCCTTCACCATGGAGTTCTGGCAGGTGAACCTGCTGGGCTTCATCGAGAAGCGCCCCGGTCGCACCGCCGCGGACAAGCCCGCGGAGGACGCGCTCCTGGCCATGCAGGCCCTGCTCGAACCCATCCGCCGCCACGTGGGCTACCGCAGCGCGGGCGAGGTGCTGGACTGGGTGGCCCGCGCGCGCCAGGACGACCCGGAGGCCCAGACCAGCGAGCTGCTGGACCAGGTGCTGTTCAGCAAGGTGCTGCCCCGCCTGCGCGGCGCCGAGTCCAGCGCGCTCACCGACACGCTGGAGAGGCTGGTGAAGGTCTGCAAGGAGCACGCTCTGCCCCGCTGCGCCGACAAGCTCACCGTCATGCGCGCCCGGCTCCTCGACACCGGCGTCACCAGCTTCTGGTCATGACCCCGGGGTTTCTGCCGAGAGCCATGGTCCCGAGATAGACATTCGAGAAGGAGCCGCCATGATCCGCCGCGTCGCTATCGACAACTACCGTTGTTTCACCAACTTCGAGTACGAGCCCCAGCGGATCAACCTGCTGTTGGGCGCCAACGGCGCGGGCAAGTCCTCGTTCTTCGATCTTCTGGCCGGGCTGGTGGATCTGGTTCGACAGGGCGTGGAGATCGATGACGTGCTCCCCACCAGCAGCCTGACACGCTGGGACGCTCGGGACCAGCAGCGCTTCGAGCTGGACGTCGAGGGCAACGGTGGGCTCTACCGCTATGTCCTGGTGGTCAAGCACAACCTGGAGATGGAACGTCCGGTCATCGAGAGCGAGAAGGTCACACGGGATGGGAAGACCCTCTTCTGCTACGAAAATGGCACGGTCCACCTTCACAACAATGACGGGCGCGTGGGCGTGAAGTTCCCCTTCCGTGGCAACATGTCGTTCCTGGCCCAGATTGAGGAGCGGCCTGAGACCAAGGACCTGATGTGGCTGCTCGAGTTCCTCGGTGGCGTCTGGGCCCTGCGCCTGAACGCCATGGACATGGAGCGCGACAGCCAGGAAGAGCAGGCATCTCTGGCTCGTGATGGCTCCAACTTCGCCTCCTGGTATCGTCACCTGAGCCAGGAGAGCCCGGAGCTGCTGCAGCCCTTGTGGGAGTCGTTGCGTCCGGTTGTGCCCGGCTTCCAATCGCTCAAGCTCTCGAGCGCTGGCGCCCGCGGGCGCATCAGGGAGCTGGTCGCGGTCATGGCCGCGGCCGACACCCCCTACGAGGTCGAAGCGGACGAGCTGTCCGATGGCCAGCGCGCCCTGATCGTGCTCTACACGCTGCTGCAAGGGGTGGTCCCCGGAGAAGGCTGCCTGATGCTCGACGAGCCGGAGGCGCATGTGGGCCTCATAGAGATCCAGCCCTGGCTCGTGGAGCTGGACGACCGCTTCGAGGAGAGAGGTCAGATCTTCGTGGCGTCACACCACCCCGAGGTCGTGGACTACCTGGCGGCGAGCCATCCCGTCGTGTTCGAGCGGCCCGGCGGCGGGCCAGCCCGCGCGCGCCCAGCGGTCTTCGACCGCGACAGCGGCCTCACGGCGTCGAAGCAGATCGCACGGGGGCTGACAGATGGGGCGTGAACGAACGGGGGTGCGGGGCGTCGTGCTGGTCGAGGACAAGCGGACCGAACGGTTCCTGCGGCACCTGCTGGTCGCGTTGGGCTTCGAGAAGCGCGGGTTCCGCTTCGAACCTGCTCCCTCTGGAAAAGGCGCGGCCGAGGCATGGGTGCTGTCGCGCTACCCTTCCGAGGTGAAGGTGCTGCGTGCCAAGCCCTACCAACGCCTCAGCGTCATCGCCGTTCGCGACGGTGATCGGGCGGGAGTCACCGCGCGCAAGGCACAGCTCGACAGCGCCCTGGCTACGGATGGGCTCGCTCCCCGCGGCGCGGGAGAGCGTATCGCCACGCCTGTCCCAACCTGGGCCATCGAAAATTGGTTGCTCGAGCTCCTCGGCCATCCAGGGGTCAACGAAGACCGCGGGCCCGAGCCGGGGGAGGGCACGACCTGGAAACAGGTCTTCGAACACGACCATGGCGCCACGGAGCGTGAAGCCATGAGAGAAGCCGCCACCGCCTGGAGGGAGGCGCAGGGAGACAGGTCCGGTCTCCCGTCGTTGAACGATGGCCACACCGAGCTGGCACGGCTCGATCAATAGCTCCGGCCCTACCATGCTCTCCGAACTGCGCATCCACGACAGCCAGGGCAACGCCGCGCCGAGGAGAGACGGCGCCTGGGTGCTGGACGAGGCCGTGGCCTACACCCTGCGGGCACCGGGCGGTCCCTACCAGGCCAGCCTCGCCGGCCGCCCCATCCCCTGGGACAAGAGCCTGGGGGGCCTGCGCCTCGTGCTCCCCATGGCGGTGGGGCGCATGGACCTGGACCTGGCCCGCGCCGAGGAGCGCTGGACGCTCCCGTTGCAGGTGCGCCCCGCGGGTCACAAGCTGGACGAGGCCGACTGGCAGGCCCTGCTGGGCGACCTCGAGGGGTGGCTGCCGGGGCTGACCGCGGGCGCCGAGGGCCCCCGCGTCGGCCAGGTGGGCCTGGTGGGCGTGGCCGCCCCCCTGCTGGCCGAGGCCCTGCTGCCCCTGATCCCGCCCCTGGTGCGGGCCCTGCGCGCGCTGCTCGAGGCGCCCAGGCAGCGGGTGCGCGACCAGCTCCAGGAGATCCCCCTGCACCGCACGCGCGCCGCGGACCGCGAGACCACCGCCTGGCTCAGCGCTCACCCGCGCGACGCTATCTGGCTCGATCCCGTCCGCAGCCTGGAGCTGGGCGGCCCGCCGCCGACGCTACCCCACCGGACCACCCAGGATACCCTGGACCACCCCGCGAACCAGCACGTGGCCTGGCTGCTGCTGCGCGTGATCCGACGGCTGCACGAGACGGCGACGGCGCTGAGGAGGGTGACCGGCTCGCAGCTCACGGACACCAGCGCTTGGGCCGAGGCTCGCGCTCAGGCCCTGCTCGACGCCGCCCAACACATCGAGCGGCTCCATCGGCGATCCTTCCTGCGCGCCCTGCGGCCCGCGCCGGCCTCCGAGTCGGCCATGCTGGTGGTGATGGACCAGCCACTGTACGCCCGCGTCCACCGGCTGTGCCGTCGCCTGATCGCCGCGCGCTTCCAGCTCGAGCCCGGCCCCGAGTCCGCCGCCACCCGGCCCAGCTTCGATCTGTACGAGCTGTGGTGCTTCCTGGCCGTCAAGCGCGCCCTCGAGGGCGCGCTGGGGCCTGGCTTCCACTGGCAGGCGGCGGGCCTGCGCCACCTGCTGCGGCTCGACAGCCACGGCACCGGGGCGGTCCTGTCGGCCAGCGACGGGGCCTCGATGTTGCGCGTGCTGTTCAACCCCCGGTTCCCCAGCGCCCTGCAGAGGCTGAGAGGCCGAGGCCCCCGCTCCATCTCCGCGGAGCGCAGGCCCGACATCGTGCTCACCTGGGCGAGCCGCGAGCACCGCCGCTGGCTGGTGCTGGACGCCAAGTACCGCGTGGGCGCCCAGAGCCTCGGGCAGGCCCTCGAGAGCGCCCACATCTACCGCGACGCCCTGCGCTGGCCTGCGTTCGGCGGCCGCTGCGAGGGCGCCTGGCTGCTGGCCCCCCGCCGCACCCGGGGCGCGCGCGTGTGGTTCCGCGAGGATTTCCACGACGAGCACGGCCTGGGCGTCCTGGAGCTGCGGCCGGGCAGCGCACCACCGCCGGTCACCCCGCAGCGGCTGACCCGCTTCCTCACGGCCTGATGGAGACTCCATGAGCGAGAGAGCCGAATCCCAGGTCGTCGTTCGAGCCGCGCTGGTCAGGGCGCTCGAGGCGGACCTGGTGGGGCCCATGGCCCACGACGAGGTGATCGAGAACCGCCCGTCGCGCTGGTACCTCACCGGCTTCCTGGTGCCGAACGACACCCCCCTGGCCGAGCGTCAGGATCCCACCGTCGCCGAAGGCCTGAGCATCGACGCCGACGACGGCGGCGAGGACGGAGACAAGGACGAGGTGGGCGCCCACCGCGCCTTCCTGCCCTCGTCCATGGGCCTGTCGTTCCTGGTGCCCCCCGGGGCGACCAAGCTGGTGATCACGGCGAGCTGGGCCGACTACAGCCAGCTCGACGACGCGACCACCTTCGCCTGGATGCAGCGCGAGCGGGAACGCCGGGGCCTCGATCCCCTGGCCGAGGATGAAGACCCGGACCTGCGCTTCAAGTTCTGGAAGCGCACCGCCGAGCAGCGCACGACGGTCCCCATGCGGTTGGACGAAGCACCGGAGCCGATCCCCCTCACCCAAGACAAGCGTGTGTACATCGAGGCGCTGGTGCGGGCAGCGCCTGGGAAGCACGGCCCGCCAGGCACGCGGGTGGTGTCCCTCTTCCTCGTCAACGGTCGCACCCACCTGACCCAGGCCGCGGATCAGCGCTACCTGTTCCAGACCGAGCTGCAGGTGCGATGCAAGGAGGGCTTCCTCCCCCGGTTCCACCAGGGGCACCCGGTCCACCCGGACGACCGGCGCGACGACCTGCAGTACCGCGACCACGCCGAGTGGGCCGTGGGGCACGGCGTCTCCACCAGGACGCTCGAGCAGCAGGGCGACCGCTGCACCGCGCTGGGCACGACCTGGCTCCCGCGGACCCTCGTGCCGGGCACCAGGGCGCGCGAGGTGGCAGGGGTGACCCTCTCCATGACCGCGCTGGCGGCGCTGGAGGGCCCGGAGCAGCTCCGCGGTGGCCTCGCCACCCTGCTGGAGGCCTACGGGACATGGATCGCGGAGCAGGCCGACCTGGGGCGGGGGCAGGCCGATCCCGGGCGCCGTGAGACCGCGGCCGTGCTGGTCAGGGACGCCGAGCAGGCGCGGGCCCGGATGCGGGAGGGCATCCGGATCCTCTGCGAGGACCCCCAGGCCTTCCAGGCCTTCAGCTTCATGAACGAGGCCATGGCCGCCACCGCGCGGCGCCAGCGACGCGGCGAGGAGCCGCGCTGGCGGCTGTTCCAGCTCGCCTTCGTGCTGTTGAACATCGCAGGCGCCACCCAGCCGGACCATCCGGATCGCGAGCGTGTGGAGCTGCTGTTCTTCCCCACCGGCGGCGGCAAGACCGAGGCCTACCTGGGCGTGGCGGCCTACATGGTGCTCCTGCGCCGGCTGCGGCACCGAGCCGCCCAGCACGAGGGGGCCGGGGTCGCGGTGATCCTGCGCTACACCCTGCGCTTGCTCACGCTGGATCAGCTCCAGCGCGCGGCGCAGCTCGTGTGCGCCATGGAGCTGCTCCGCCGCGCGCGGCCGGAAGTGCTCGGAAGCCACCGCTTCAGCGTCGGCATCTGGGTGGGACGCAAGGCCACGGCCAACCGCCTGGTGGACCTCATCCCGGTCATCCAGAAGATCAAGGGCAAGCTCCCGCTGTACGGCCTGCCCCGGCCGGTGCCGCTCACCGCCTGCCCCTGGTGCGGGACACCCTTCGACGAGGAGACCTTCGAGCTGCTCCCCCTCGGCAGCAAGGCTCCGCACACCCTGCAGGTGAGCTGCCCCGACGACGACTGCCCCTTCCACGACCGCCACGACGAGGAGCTCCCCGAGTACCGCCGCGGGATTCCCGTGCTCACCGTGGACGAGCAGATCTACACGGAGCTTCCGAGCATCGTCATCGGCACCGTGGACAAGTTCGCCTCGCTCCCCTGGAGGGGAGCCAGCGGCAACCTGTTCGGCCGCGTCAGAGCGGTGCAGGATGCCGGCTTCGTCGGCGCCAACGAGAAGCCGCCACCCGAGGCCGTCCCGCTGCCAGGCGGCCTGCTCCCGCCCGAGCTGATCATCCAGGACGAGCTGCACCTGATCACAGGCCCGCTGGGCACCATGGTGGGGCTGTACGAGGCCGCCATCGACGCCCTGTGCCGCGACAAGGTCGCGTACGGGCCCAAGCTCATCGCCTCCACTGCCACCGCCCGCCGCGCCACCGAGCAGATCCGAGCCGTCTTCGCCCGCGACGAGGTCCAGCTCTTCCCCCCGCAGGGCATCAACGCCGGAGAGACCTTCTTCGCCGAGGTGGACGACAGGCCCGAGAGGTCCCGTCTGTATGTCGGGGTCGCCAGCCCAGGGCGCAACATGAAAGTGCTGGCCTCCAGGGTCTACACCTGCGTGCTCGGGGCCACCCAGAAGCAGTGGGAGGAGGCCGGCCCCCCGGGAGAGGGCAACGCGGCCGACACCTACATGACCATGGTGAGCTACTTCAACGCGCTCAAGGAGCTGGGAGGCGCGCAGCGGATCGTGCTGGAGGACGTCCACGGCCGCACCCGCCAGCTCTCCCGGCGCCGGCCGCTGGACGAGGAGCAGAGCGAGCACTTCGCGGACCGCCGGATCAGCTACGACATCCTCGAGCTCACCAGCCGCCAGTCCACCGACGACATCGCCGAGCACACCGCGCTGCTGCGCAAGCCCTACGCCCCCCGGGGCAAGCACAAGACCGACGTGCTGCTGGCCAGCTCCATGATCTCAGTGGGCGTGGACATCAGCCGGCTCGGGCTGATGGTGGTCAACGGCCAACCCCGCACCAGCGCGGAGTACATCCAGGCCTCATCCCGGGTCGGGCGCAGCTCGCCCGGCCTGGTGGTGACCGCCTTCAACCTGTTCAAGCCGCGGGACCGCTCCCACTACGAGCGGTTCGCGAGCTTCCACGAGTCGTTTTACCGCTACGTCGAGGCCGCCTCGGTGACCCCCTTCTCGGCCCGTGCCATCGATCGCGGGCTGGCGGGCCTGGTGGTGGCGCTCACCCGGCACCTGCCGCCACGGATGGCCATGTCGCGGGGGGCCGAGAAGATCGCGGACGTCGAGGGGCTCGAGGCGCTGATCGCCGGAATCCTGACCCGCAGGGCCGCCGCCCACCGCGCCGACTACCCCCCCGAGATGCTGGCCCGCATCGCGTCGCGCCTCACCCTCCTGCTGCAACAGTGGCAGGAGATCATCGTCGGCGTGCAGGGTGACGGCCAGTTCCTGAAGTACTCCCCGTGGGAGAAAGGCCAGGCCGGCACGAACCTGCTGTCCACCGCGGTGGATGATCTGCACGGCAACCACGCCGAGCTGCTGGACCACTTCCGCGCGCCCACCTCGATGCGCGACGTGGAGCCCTCGGTCCACATCTGGGTGGATCAGCCGCTCGTGGAGGGGCAGCGATGAGCACGAAACCACGGTTCATCCGTCGCGCAGACGGCGACATCCGCCGCAGCCAGGTCCTGACCACCGGGGGCGCGGGGGCCCTGGTGGACCTCCTGAACCACGCCGTGATGATCAAGGGCCCCGACTCCTGGCGCTACGAGCGCGAAGACGAGGGCTTCATCGAAGAAGAGCGGCTGGAGAGCCAAGCGCTGGCCTTCCTCAAGCGCTGCGGTCACTGGCCTCGCGGATACGTGCGCTTGCGACGCCCGCCCGTGGGTGACGAGGACAGCCCCCGCCCCCACCGTGGCATGCACGCCCGCGAGTTCCCCGCCTGGTACCTCTGCAGGAGCTGCGACTCACTGGTCAAGCGCGACGCGCTGGACGCCCAGCGGCGCCACATCTGCACCGACGATCCCAAGGCCCGCCCGCAACCCACCGTGCCGATCCGCTTCGTGAACGCATGCGTCAAGGGCCACATCCAGGACATCGACTGGCGCAGGTTCGTGCATCGCAGCCACTACGACGAGAAGGCCCACAAGCCCTACTGGTGCCTCTGCAACGACGCGCTGGGCCACTTCGACAACCGCGAGGGCTATCGCTTCGATGCCGACCTCGCGCTGAGGACCCAGGGCACCAGCGGAGAGCTGAACGACCTCGTGATCATCTGCCGCCGTTGTGGAGCTTCCCGAGGCCTGCAGGACCTGATGCAGCCGGGCGTGTTCGGGAAATGCAGCGCCTGGCGGCCCTGGCTGCGGCAAAACGACGAGAACTGCGAGGAGGAGGCCCGCCTGCTCATCCGAACCGGCAGCAACGCCTGGTTCCCCCTCCAGTACAGCGTCTTGAGCATCCCGGAGCCCCAGGCGGACCTCAAGAAGGTCGTCGCCAGGCACTGGCCTCACCTCGAGAAGGCCAAGAGCCGGGCTCGGCTCGAGGTGCTGGTGGAGGAGTTCCTGCCGGCGGAGGTCGTCGAAGATCTGCAGGAATGGTCTCTGGACGAGCTGTGGTCCATCATCGAGCGCAAACGCGCCGGAGAGCTCGACAGGGCCGTCCCCATCCGCCAGGCGGAGTGGGAGGAGATCATGATGGCCGACCCGGGTTCGGCGCACGACATGCCGCCCAAGGGCGTGCCCTGGTGGCCGCGGCGGCTCGAGGGCGTCGATCTGCCTGGCTTCATCGACCGCGTGGTGCTCATCCACAGCCTGCGCGAGGTGCGGGCCCAGATCGGCTTCACCCGCCTGGAGGGCTTCCAGACCGGCCCCGAGGGGACCGTGGAGACCGACTTCGAGCGGGTCGCACCCCTCTCACTGGACGTGGACTGGATCCCGAGCGTGGAGATCCGGGGGGAGGGCATCTTCCTGGCCCTGGACGAGGGGGCCGTGCGCGCCTGGGAAGCGCGCGACGCCGTCGTGGAGCGCGAGCGGCAGTTCCGTGAGGGTCTCCGGCTGGAGAACGACCTCAAGACCTCCGACCGTTCCATGGATGTGTTCACCAGCGCGCGGTTGGTGATGCTGCACAGCCTGGCCCACATGCTGATCACGGCTATCAGCCTGGAGGCGGGCTACTCCGCCGCCGCCATCCGCGAGCGGATCTACTGCTACCGGGCGCCCGTGCCCGAGGGGGGATCCGAAGACGAGAAGAAGGCGGCACACGCCGCCTCACGCGCCGGCATCCTGCTCTACACGGGGACTCCCGGCTCCGAGGGCACCCTGGGCGGGCTCATCGAGGTCGGGCGCGACATCGTCCGGCACCTGCGCCGGGCGGTGGAGATGAACGAGCTGTGCTCGAACGACCCGGTCTGCTCCAAACACCGGCCTGACGGGCCGGAGGAGGGACGGAGGCGAGAAGGCGCGGCCTGCCACGCCTGCCTGCTCATCGCCGAGCCGAGCTGCGAGCGTATGAACCGGGATCTGGACCGGGCGCTGGTGGTGCCGACGGTGGAGGCGGAGTTCGCGGAGGCTGCGTTCTTGGGTGAGTGGGTCCGGGAGACCGCTGAGGTGGGATGATGCTGGACAGCCCGTGGACAGCGGCTCTGGACGCCCTCCGAGCCTGGCACACCCACCGCGATCACGCCTCGGCCCGCCGGGCCATCGCCTTCCTCGAGCCTGAGCTGCGGCTTGCAGTCCCCGCGCTCGTCCAGCGGACCTGGCCCCCTGAGCTGGTGAAAGACACGCTCCGAGAGTTCCTGGCCGCCCTGCTGGAGGCGCCGCTCCCCGCCACCATCGAGCACCCCGAGCGCTACCTCGTCCGCGCCTTCCGCAACCGCTGCATCGACGTGCACCGCGCCCGGCAGCGGCGGCGCGAGGTTCCCCTCGAGCCCTTTCACATGCCAGAGGACGCTGCGGCGCCTTCGCAGACAGCGGAGGACGAACTGCTGCGGCGTGCGCGTGCGATGCGGGTCTCTCAGGCGCTTTCGCGCCTGTCCATGGCAGATCGGGTCGCGCTCGAGCTGGTGGATGCCCCCGAGTGGCTCACCGAGGCCGAGATGCGTTGGCTCGCTGCTCGTGGCCACGGAGATGTGGCGCTGGTCCGCCACGCCGTCCAGCAGGCAAGGAACATCCACGCGCTGACCCTCATCTTCGATCCCCCGCAGGCTGACGAGCCCGGCGACCGTCGCCAGCGCATGGAGCGGTTCCGGAGGCGACGGGCACGGGCACGCGAGAAGCTGCGAGACCTGCTGACAGGAGGGGAGGAGTCATGACAACGTGGCACCACCCCGCGCTCGGCCGGGTCGATCCCATCGTCCGCAAGAAACAGCCCGAGAAGGTCTGGAAGCACCTCTACGACCCCGCGGAGCGGTGGCAGGATGTCTGCGACATGGATCGGAAAGGGCTCGAGGACGAGGCGATCCGGGCTGGCTGCGCTCCGTTCCTTCCCTCCAAGATCTTCCCTGGTGTCGACTGGCGCACGGCGAAGACCCTCCATCGCCACCACGATCGCTACTATGGCCCGGCGTATGCTTCCGAGGCCTCCCACCCCGACACGGCCTGGGTGCCGAAGCTCGCAGATCCCGAGAGATGGGTGGGTCGCACCCCCGGCGCGGTCCTGATCTTCGTGCAGCTCGGCACGCCATGTCGGGTGAAGACGGCCTTTCGTCCGCTTCCACCAAGTGGAGACGTCAGTGGAGACGGCGATGTCCACCAACGGCAGGCGGACTACAAGTTCGAGAAGGAGACCGGCATGACTCCAGACAGGGCCAGGAGCCTGGCACGCCAGCTGGCACAAGCCACCGCTACGGCCCCGAGCACGGCGCTGGATGCCTGGTGGCTGGCCCTTGCGGTGGGGCAAGCTCGCCTGGCGTCAGGCACTTCGCCGGAGTTGGCTGGCCTGAGGGAGAGAGGAGAGCAGCTGCTCCGAGCGACCCCCCAAGCCCTGCTCGACGGCGCCATCATGGACGGGGCCCTGGAGATCACGCTCGACAGGCTCGCCGAGGGGCTCAAGGACGACGAGCCGGAGGAGCTCGAGGACGCCTTGAGCGATCTCGAAGACCTGCTGATGGTGGGGCAGGTGCTCAGCCAGACCGCGGCCACCATGAGCGCCGTGGATCAGGCGAGCGAGCTGCTGGCCTGGCTGCCGACGGAGTTCGAGGCGGTGTCTGCCCTGGCGGCCCTGCGTCTCGATGCGATGGGGCGCGACGACAGCGAGCCGGTGATCAGGCTCTGGTTGGCGGTGGAGGAGGCTTCCACGGCGGCCTCTATCCGTGAGACCGCGCCAGCAGAGAGACCAGCCGCGACCCTGGTCGACGCACTCTTGCCGACACCGAACCCGCTCCTCGACCGGGTGAGGGCCTGGTCCCGCGAAGGCGCCGCCCACCAGACGGCGTGGGCGCGGCAGGTCATGGGCGGCTTGCGGATCGCGCCAGCACCGGCGCCCGCCATGGGAAGCGAAGAAGCACGGCCTACCTTCCCTACGATCTACACCCCCCGCGTTCCCGGCTTCGAGCACTGCCGGGCCTTCGTGGTCGATTCCGAGTACCCGTCCGGGCACGATGTCACCAGCCTGCTGGTGGACGGGGATGCGAACCTGTGGGACCTGGAGAAGCCCGGACAGTCCGCAGTGATCGTGCTCGTGGTGGGCACCACACCCATCGAGGGTGCGACCCTCGAGGACGCGCTCGACCACGCCGCCGGCCAGGAGGGCGCGGTGGTGGTGGCCCGAGAGCTCACCCGACCCAGGTGACGAAGGCGATCTCCTGCAGGCGCGCGAAGAACTGCTCCTGCCGCTGTTCACGCCGTTGCACCGAGAGCGCAGCAGATGGCCCCATCTCAGGGCCCTGGGCCGCGCCGCTGTGGCCACCCCGCGCCAGTCGCTCCCAGGGCTCTACGCCCTGTTCCATGCCCGCGATGATGGCCACCGCCACCTCGCTGGCCAGGTCGAGGCGCACCGGCCACATGGGGGCGGCCACCAACCGCGCGCCCGCGGAGAGGAGGACGCCTGCGATCCCGGCAGGTTCGTGCAGGGCTGACCCGACCAGACCTGTGGCGCAGGAGAGCAGGATGACCTTGGCCCCGGCGAAGCGCCCCGGGGCACGGCCGAGCGCGGTGACATCCAGCTTCTCGACGGCCCCCGTGGCGCTGATGCAGCGGATCGCTGCGCGCTCGGGGGTCTCAGCCTCTCCGTGGGCGATGACCACAACGAGGTCATGATCCCGCGCGTGCTCGAGCAGCTCGTCGGGGCTGGCCGGGCCCGGGAGGGCGCCCCGAGGGTCCGCGAGGACCCCTGGGCCGTGGCGTTCCCCCACACTCGCGAGCTGGGCCACGGCGCCCCGCGCGGCCACCGCACGAACGATGCTGGCCTGCGCTTCCTGGCCCGCGCTGCCCAGGCCATCCTTGCTGTCCTTGCCGGGATCCGCGAGGACCACCAGGCTCGACCGTTTTCGGGCCGGGGCGGCAGAGAGATCCGAGAGCACCAACGACAAGCTGGAGGCCACCGGGATGCCCGGCCACAAGGACGCGGGCGCCAGCAGGCGGAGCACCTGGGACGGGCACCAGAGCACACAGGTCGGCGGCTCCACCAGGAACCGCTCGATGGGGCGGGCGATGTGTTCTCGAGCCCACCGTGCCGCCGCGTCATGGGCCTTCCAGGCCTCCTCGCCTCTGCCCACGGCGTTCCCCAGGACCTGTGCCAGCTGGGTTTCCTCCACGGGGCACGGAGGCGCAGGGAGGCCCAGCACCCGCACCCGTCGGGCTCCGTCTCCACTCACCCCGAGCACCACGGCCACAGAGAGCGGGAATGCGAGGACGACCCGAATGGCCACCGAGCCCGGCCTGGCCTCCAGCCAGCGCCACGTCGTCGCGAGATCTTGCTCTCCGCTCAGGAAAGCGGAGGCATGGAGCCTCACGCTGGAGAGCGCCTCGCCAAGTCGCAGCGGATCGCGGCTGGTGAGCGCATCCTGCCAGTCCATCCAGGCTGACATGGGGACTGCACCGGGGCGCCGCAGCCTGGCCCCGATCGACCGCCGCGAGCTGGACTCTCCTCGAAGCAGCCAGCGCAGCACGATCTCGGCCCGATCACCATCCATGGCGAAGGCCAGCCCGCTCCCGCGCGCCAGCACACCCTCGCGCGCGAGCCGATAGGCCAGCACGAGGGCCACCTCGTGCGCCTTGCCAGCCTCCTCTGCGCGGGCCTCTCCCGAGAGTAAGAGCGCCCCGACGGTGTCGCTCACCGCGACCCAGGCCTCCTCCGCGACCTCGATCGCGTCGCGGGTGGTCCGGGCGCTCACCACGAGGTCGGCCAGGGCGAGCCCCGCCCGGTGAAGCTCATCGCCGACGCCGAGCACCCGGGCGGCCTCCACGGCGCGGCGGAGCCAGCGGCGGGCTTCCTGCCAGCAGGCGTGGCGCGGCCGGGGCAGCGACTCGTCCGGGACCTCGCTCGCGGGGTGCAGCGCGCGGGCCCACGTCGTACCCGCCAGCAGCGTTGTCTCCCAGTGGTGGCGTGTGTTGACCTCGATGGTCCGCACTTTCGCCGCGCGTTCACAGAGGTCCAGGCCTTCGAAAAGCTCTTCCAGGGTCACGTCGGAGCCGACGAGCAGGGCGTTGGCCAGGTTGTGCTGGATGAGCGCCACCGCGCTGGGTTGCTCGCCGTCTTGGAGTTCCTCCAGGCGCCTTCGCCAGATCGCCACGTCGGCCTGCCTGCCGTCCGTCAGCCGGGCCAGCATCGACTCAGCGACGGCGCGGTTGTGGAGGTGATGCCCGCGGATGTGCGGATCGAGGGCTTCGAGATCGGTGCGGTCGAAGGTGGCCAGAGCATCCCGGAGTGTAGCGATGGCCTCCTCCGCGGGGAGGTGCATCGCGATCTGGGTCCGCTGCCACGCCAGCGAGGTCATGAACTCGGGGCGCTTGTGAGGAAGGCGTGTCAGCTCCAGGGCCTCCGCGATCCATCGCTCCCCCCGCCGGAGTCGGGCGACAGGATCGCCCTCGGCGAGTTGGGAGTCGACGTCCGCGAGGCACTGCAGGGTGTTGGCGAGTAGCTCGGGGGCTCCGTCCGCCCGCGCCTTCTCCGCCAGTCGCATGTAGAGCGAGCGCGCCTCCCGAAGGTTGGCGTCCAGATCCCCCGCCGGGCTGTACCGGAGTGAGCGCGCCAGGGTCTCGACGATGTCTTCGCTCCCTCCCCCGTGCTCGGCATCGAGGAGGTAGGCCTCCCGGGCGATCTCTGCAGCCATGCCGAAGTCGCGGACGGGGTCACCGGCGTGATCGTGGGGGGACCAGACGCATGCGAGCTGCTGGAGCAGGGTCGCACGCACGAGTGGATCGTCGATGGTGCGCAGGGCCGACCAGGCCTTGTCGGAGGCAGCGCGCACCTCCGGTGGCTGCCCATGGCCCAGGCGACACAGTTCGGCAAGCAGGCGGGTCCTGACCAGCGTGGCCCCGGGGAAGGCAGGGTCGCCCTCGGCGTACCGCCCCATCTCCTCCAGCGCGGCTTCCATTCCGGCGGCATCCCCGAGCAGCCGCCCTTGCCTGCGGGTCTCCCGCAGCTTCGCCGCCGCGCTGGGCCCGAACCGCTCCGAGATCCCCATCGGATCCCGGCTGATCTCTCCCTCCGAAGCCAGTCGGTTCCAGAAGCCGAGGTAGAGCTTGCTGGAGGGATGCTGCATCATCTGCGTGATGTGCACGACGAGCCCCTCGCTGGGGAACGCGATCGGCCTCGCGATCTCTGCGGCGCGGTGGGGGTAGATGGCGCGCAGTTCGTCCAGCAGACGGCCAGGACGCTCGTCGTCGGGCAGCTTGCGCCGCCAGGTCCCGAGCAGCCGCAGCAGCAGCGGGAGCTGTGCCTCGACGTGCCCTGGGCTGATCCGGGTCGCCTCCATGAACCTGCCCACAGATTGCTGGGTGCGCTCCTCGTCCTCGAAATCGGGGTGCTGCCTGAGCAGGCCCCCCAAAGCGACGAGGGACTCTGCCCGCTCCCATCCCGTCCGATCGCAGATGGAGCGCTCCAGCAGGGGCACCGCCCGGCGCAGATCGTCGTCGCCTCCCCGCTTGCGCAGCGCATCGGCCTCGACCTTGTCGAGCTTGGCCCGCTGCATCGGGTGCAGATCACACCTTCGGACCTGGGCGTAGAGCGCGAGGGCTTTGTCCAGATCCTCGCCCGGCTCGGTCTTCCAGGCGTTCCCCAGGGAGGTCAGGTAGTCTGGGTATTGCGGGAGCCTGCGCTTCCGCGCGAACTCGGTGGCCTGGTGCAGCAGGGCACGGGCCTCGTCGATGAGCTGCCGGGCGTCCTCCCTTTGCGGGTCCATGTTCAAGTCGCGCATGTGTTCGACCGCGACCTGGAAGGCCTGGTAGGCCTGCGCCTCAGTCTTGATCCGTGAGGCTCGGGCCTGGGAAGGAGACGGCGCCGACGGCTCTCCCCTGGACTGGCGAAGCGCCGCCTCGAGGGAGCGGGTGTACCCGTCACGCTGCTTCCTGCGCAGCTTCTCGAGGCTCGCCTCGAGTGCCCTCCAGGCCCCCGCACCCCGCTGCTGGCCCTGCACCTCGTGGAACGCGAACTCGAGGCTCACACGTCGGCCCTCCTTGGACATCCCGGGCGTACACCGTACCACCTGGGCCAGCACCCGATCCGCGGCGTCCGGTCGCAGGCGGATCGCCAGCAGGATGTCCTGAAGAGCGCCCTCGACCTCCCGGGGCGCGGCCCGATGGTCGCTCCCCTGGACCCAGCACACCAGCCAGGTTGGGAAGTCATCGGCTGGCCCCCCGCCCAGACCCGTGGGGTGCGGGACGGGATCGCCGCGCCGCTCATGGAGATCCCTCAGCCAGGCGCACCGCAGGTAGAGCGCGGTGAGCTCCGGGTCAGCGCCCAGGTCACGCTCTGCGAGAGCGGCCAGTTCCTCCGCGAGCGCGAGGGAGTCGGCGTGGCTGATGGGCCCAGGCAAGAGCAGGTTGAACGCAGCGTTGACCCGTAGCCGCCCGACCTCGGTGGCCGGTAGGGCACTGGGCTGGGTGAGCCAGCGAACCCGCGCGATGAGGTCGATCGCGCCAGCCCGCGCTCGCACGAGATCGGTCAGCCCGTGGGCGACGACCCGCTGCCCCTGCTCGACCTCACGATGGGTCTTCAAGTCCGGAAGGCTGCGCTCGGCCTGCCGCAAGGCGCGCTCCAGCCGGTCGGAGTCGGTGCCCGCCGACAGCCGCAGCGCATTCGCCAGATCGATGCGGATGTGCGCGTGCAGCGGCCCGACCTCGAGCTGCCGTTCGAGTTCGTCGCAGCGCTGTTGGAGCTGCTCCTGGGGAAGATGGCGGTTCAGGGTCACCAACAGGTGCAGGCACAACAGCCGCTCGTCCCCGTCGACACCACTGGCCAGCGCAGCCTGCAGCCTGGCGAGGGCGCCGTCGTGGTCGCCCAGGTGTTCGAGTACCCGGGCTTCGACCGAGGGCATCTCCCACGAGCGCGCTACCTCGGCGATGCGCTCCAGGGTCGCCGGCGTGAGCAGGGCGCCGTGGTTGCAGGCGGCCTCGGCGATCCTGGCCCACACGAGGGGCTCGGTGCAGCCCTCGATCAACGCCGCCAGGAGCCTGTCGGCATCGGCACGCTCACCAGCGCGGAGGGAAGCCAGGGCCCGCTCGACATCCACCTCTGCCTGCCAGCTCGTGCCCGCGACGAGGGGGGCGACCCGTTGCCACCACAAATACGCGGCGTGGTGGTCTTCACGGTCAGCCGCCGCGATGGCGCCTCCCCGCGCCGTGTCGAGCTTGCTGACCAGGGGGAGGGTCTCCCAGCGCGCCTCGAGCCACTCCATCTGCCGATCGACCAGGGCTCGGTCTCCCTGGGCGTTCCCCAACCCAAGCAGGTGAATGCGCGCCGCCGCTTCGTTCTGCGGATCCACACTGCGCACACGCTCCAGGCCTGCCTCGAGGTGTCTTCTGGCTTCCACCAGGGGCTCCCCGGCCAGCATGAGTGCGTGCCCGAGGGACAGGTGGAGCATTCCGATCACGGTGTCGCTCGCGCGTTCGCGGACGTGGTCCAGGGCGGCTCGACCACGCGCGACCGCCTCTCGGGGCAACCCCTGGCGCGCGAGCCCAGCGACCAGCTCGGCTTCCAGCTCCGCGCGAAGAGGCTCCCCCTCGTCGAGCAGGCCCGCGGCCTCGGCCAGCGCGTCGCAGGACCGCCGGTCATCGATTACTCGAACCAGATGGGCTGATGCCTGAAGCACCGTGGCCCGCTGATAGGGCGGGAGCGGGAGCGCGAGGGCGCGCTGGACCTCCTCCAGGGTTGTCTGGAACAGAGACTCCGACGAGATCTGTCGCCCCTCCTCCCGCAGCGAGGCGACGGACTTCCCGAGGGCCGAGAGGGCGTCCGCGAGGACAGAGAGCTCGGAGCTGTGGCGAGCCAACGCGGCAGCCTCGATGAGCCCAGCGAGGATGCGCTCGTCGGCCTCGTGCGTCCCGCGGTGAAGTACCCGGAGGGTGTTGGCGCGCTGGAAGTGGAGTCCCGCCACGGAGTGCATGGGATGGGGGGACTCAATCAGTGCATCGAGTAGGCGGAGTCGCAGGTCAAAGCAGGAGAGCGCCTGCAGGGCCCACAGCGCTTGGGAGGCATCGTACCTTAGGGTCGCTTCCCAGTGGGTCGCAGGTGGCATGGAGGAGAGACCTCGCATCAATGCCAGCGCCTGAATCAAGCGCTCACCTGGGAGTAGCTCCTCTTCTTGGGCAAGCTCCAGCAGCGCCTGGTCTACCTCCGGCAGCTCGATGCTACGCGCCGCCCTCTCCACGTCGGCCCCCACGAGCGTGGTGTGGTCACCCAACCGCTTCCAGGCCGCGCTGACCTGCTCCCGGAGCCTCTCCCAGCGGGGTCGCGCCGCCATCTGCTCTGCGCCGCGATCAGCTTCGATCTGTCGAACCATGCGCACGGCCCACTCCACCGCACCACCCGGCCTGCCCGTGACATGCTCCAGGGCTGGGAGGTTCGCGCACAGGGTGACGAGTGCCTCCGAGCTGCGGCTGTGCCGCGGTAGCGCTGTGGCGATCAACGCATCTGTCAGGTCTTCCGGGAGGCCCTCGCAGGCCTGGCGCAGATCTTCGAAAAGTACCGATAGTTTTGGTTCATCGAAGCATTCATCGAGGATGGCGAGGTCCAAGCGCCGGGCAGCGGGGAAGATGAGTGCGCCCACGAGGGGCTTCTCATCGCACCCGTGGCGCCACAGCAGATGCCCTGCCAGGTAGGCGAGGCCATGGCGACCTTCGCGCCCGAGCGTTCGCGCCCAGGAGCGGAACCACCGCGGCAGTTCGGAGAGAACCGGGGGTGGCTCACCGGCCAGGGCTCGACGCTCCAGATCATCGATGAGCGGGTCGTGCTCCGGCACCGGCTGCCAGCCACCCTCCATGATGGCCTGAGCCAGGGCGCCGATCATGATCCCGACATCAGGCGCCCCGACCTCCTTGATTCGTTCCACGAGACGAAGCGGTTCCTCGGCTGCGGGGCTGGGCGGCCACGGAAGGCTGGGCACCAGGGGGACCTTTAGCGCCGACCAGAGGTTCACGATGGCGCCGCGTACCCAACTGCTCGCCAGCAGGTCCGGGTGGCCGCGGAGCGGCGTGAAGCGGTGCAGCAGTGAAAGGTGCGGTTCAGGCCTACCCTCGCCGACCAGGCCATCGATGAACGCCCAGGCACGCTGAGGATCCCCGAGCGCGATGCACGCCAACCCGGCGCGACCCGCGAGCCACCGCGCCAGCCAGCCAGGGCGCTCCCGCAGCGCCGCGACCGCGCAGTTGACCAGGATGGCCACGATGGGGGCCTCGTGGGAGAGTTCGAGGCCCCCGAAGACCGCCGCGTAGGCTTCTCGCGTCCCGCCTGTACCGGACATGACCGCGTCCAACGCGACCCTGGGATCTGGCAACGGCTGGCCCGGACGCCCGGCGTCGAAGCGGAGCAGCATCCAGTCGACGCAGGGCCTCTCGGCCTGGATGGCGCCCTGGATGTCCTCGGCGGTGAGAACAACGTCGGCAGCAGACCAGATGGTCTCGCGGTCGGCTTCTTCCGCCAAGTCCAGCTTGTTCAGCAGTTGCTCCGCCCGGTCCATCTACGCCACCTCCTGCACTCTGGTACTCCGGTCCCACCGGTCCAGCACCCGGCTCCGCCGCTCCCCCCAGCGCCCGAGGTCGGGGACCGCCCCCGCACCCCGGGCCACGCTCTCGCAGATGGTCTCCAGCACCCCATGCTCCGCCGACCGCACCCGCCCGAGCAGCGACCGCAACCGCGCCCGTTCCTCCGGATCCCGCACCTCACCGCGGGTGGCCGACTGCAAGGCGTAGACACGCGCCTGTTCCTCGGCTTCCCAGGCCCGGAAGCGGTCACGCACCTCCTCGGCCCGCGGGTCCACCCAGCGGTAGGGGTAGCACAGCTCGTCCAGGTCCATAGGCCCGCAGATGAGCCCCTTGGCCCGATAGTCTCCGACCAGGGGCGTCCCGGCCTCGAGGCGCAGTTCCTTGGTGAGCCGCGAGTCGTGCCACCACAGCCCGGTCCCCCGGAGGAAAGCCAGGTTGGCGCCGATCTCCTGGAAGGACATCTCGGGGTCGAACATGATGAACCCTACGTCCGCCGACAAGCCCTTGTTGCCGAGCAGTTCGAGCACCCGCTGGTTGCGTCCGGCGGTGGCGGCCTTCTGGTAGCGCTTGACCTGCTCCTTGGCCCCGGACTCGACGCCTACGAACACCTCGCGCAGGCCGGCGGAGATGAGCGCGTCGAGCACCTGCTCGCCGGAGGGCTGGCCCCGCAGCGCCGGTGCGAGGAGGCTGCTCACCCGCATGTCCAGGTAGAGGCTGAGATCCTCCGCGATCCGCCCCTCGTCCTTGGCGGCGCGGATCGCAAGAGCCATGGCGACGCTCCGTGCGGGATCGGTGCCGACGAAGTCCTCGTCGGTGAAGTAGGGATGGCGCACCCCGAGGTCCGAGAGCTGGGCCAGCTCGTCCATCACCCTCTCCACGGGCACCGGCCGCCAGTGGGCCTCGTCGCAGTACTTGTGCTGGATGGCGCAGAAGCGGCACTTGCCCCAGGCGCAGCCCCGGGAAGCCTCCGCACGGGCGATGCCCCCATCCCGAGCGATGCGGGCGGCGTGCCGGCGCCGGGGCGAGACCGCCTGCTCCAGCGTGATGTTGCGCCGTGGGGTGCGCACCCGCTGACCACCGAGGTCGAGGGCCAGGTTGGGCACCGGCTGCAACGCCGCATGGCGGGCGGCATGCCCGACTCCAACCGCCGCCACGGCCGCGACCAGCCCACAGAGGGCCTTCTCGCCCTCCCCGAGCACGCACACGGCGCCCGGGCAGCGGTCGAGCAGATCCTCGGGAGCGAAGGTGGCCAGCAGCCCACCCAGGACTAGCAGCGGGCGCGCGGCCGTGGGCAGACTCCGCCAGGCTGCCACGAGCCCCTCGGTCCAGGCGAGGCTGCCCAGGGGCGTGGAGAGGCCCACGAGGTCGAAGCGGGTCAGCTCGCGGGGCAGGAGCGGACCATCGAAGGGAACGAAGCGCTGCTCGACGACTACGCGCGGGCCGAAGTTGGCCTCCAGCGTGGCGGCGAGGGTCGCGATGCCGATGGGCTCGTTGATCTCGCCGCGGGAGTTGCCGGGGTCGACGAGCAGGACACGGAGGGGATGGCTGGGCATGGGGGCTCCTTCGGTGCGAGGTAGACGCCGGGAGCCTGGCGAATGCGGACACAAGAAAAACCGAGGATACGTTCGCGAGCGCAACCATCCGCTCGCGAACGCATTTCCGCTCGTTCCATCCAAGGTCCCCCCATGCCCGACCCACTCCCCAACCGCGTCTGCGAAGCCCTCGGGGTGCCCCCGATCCTGCTGGATGCCTACCGGCCCGCGCGGTCGCCCTCCCTCTTCCACTGGATGATCCTCGCCCTGGTGGAACGGGGTGAGCCCATGACCATCGATGAGATCGCGGCGCGGCTGGAGGCCCTGGGGGTCACCGCCAACACGGGCGATCTGGTCTACTCCCTGCGCAAGGCCTGGCACGGCCTGAAGCCCGTCTACCAGGACGCCCGCGGCATGTTCGGGCTCGACCTGCAGGACTGGCACATCCGCCACGTGCTGTGGGAGACGGGCCTGCTGGAGACACCCAGGAGGGAGCCTGTGCAAGCCGCGCCACCATCTGGCGGCGACGACCCGGTGACGCTGGAGGAGGTGCAGGAGCTGTGCGAGCGAGGCATCTCCTCCTCGATGTCGATGCTGCGCGTCACCGCAGCCGTGCTCGAGGCGCTGGGCCGCGCCATGACCCTCGACGAGGTCAACGCCTGGATCGGCGCGCGGCTGCGCTATGGCCGGTTCCACCTCCAGCCGGCGAGCGTTCGCGGCTGGCGCTCGGACCTGGTGCGGCGCGACGAGGGGGATCGGCTCTCCCTCGACCCCAGCTCCCCCGACCTGCCTGCGATGCGCAGGGCCATCCACACGGCCGTCCACCCGCACCTCGTCCGGAAGGCGGAGCGGGAATGGTGGGCTCAATGGAACGCGGAGCGTGAAGCGCGGGAGGCCATCGTGCGCCAGCGACAGGCCGAGGAGGCCGCCCAGCGCCGCCACGCCTTGCTGCACCTGGTCCCCACGAGCGAGGCCCCCGCGGCAGGCGTGCTCCTCGACGTCGAGAACCGGAGCTTCCAGACCTTCACCGACCTCGCCGCCTGGCCGGGGGCGCGCGCCCTCGATGGATTCGACGTCGTCGTCGGGGTGGGCGTGCGCAACGCCCTGCTCTCCCTCGGCGCGGACCCCGACCACCACCGCCTCGTGGACCTGGGGCCTCCCCAGAAGACGAGGAAGCTCAACAAAGCCGGCCGCAAGCTGAGCATCACCACCGGCCTGCTGATCCGCGGCTCGGTGGGCACGTCGCTGGGCGATCCAGGGCGCATCGCCGGGTACCTCCAGCAGGGCGACCACCGCCGCCTGGCGGCCCGCCTGGAGGCCGACGCCAAGGCGCTGTTCGCCTACTGGACCTACGGCCGGCTGCACGGCTGCGTGCGCCTGCGCTGGGGCTTCCTGGACGAGAACCTCTCCGTGGAGTGGGCCCTGCCGGGCGATCCGGGCCTCTACGAGATCCTGCGCGAGGCCAGGGCGCAGGGTCGGGATCTCGAGGTGGTCGTCGGGAGCGCACCGGGCTGGAAGGACCCCTGGGCGAGGCGCCGGCCTGCCGAGGGCTCGGAGGACTGGGCTGGCCGGCTGTGCATCACCATGCACGATTCGCTGGATGACGTGCCCCTGGAGCAGATCCAGGCCGTGCGCCTCGCCGGACCCCGGGTCACCGACACCTGAAGCGTCGAACGCACGAGGCGACCACCATGCCCCCAAAGCCGCCCCCAGCCCAGACCACGCTCTTCGGCCTTCCCGCCTCCCAACCTCCCCCGGCGCTTCCCCGCTGGTGGCACGTGACCGTCGTCGATCTCCCCGCCACCGAGGACGGCCTCGCGCAGCTCTCGGAGCTGCTGGTGGACCTGCTCGCCCGCGACCTGCGCTTCCTCGTGGCCCTCGAAGAGCACAGCGAGCTGCACCGCGCGCTCCGGGATGGCACCCCCCTGGCGGAGTACCTGCGCCTCCATCAGTCGCTCCTCGACCAGCTCGTCGCCCTGCGCACGTCCTCCATCCCCGCCGCGACGATCCCGGCGCAGGTCGCCTCGCTGCGCGCCATCGATCTGGAACTCACCCGTCTGCGCGGCGCGCTCCTGGACAGCCTCCCGCGGGACCAACGGGAGGACGTCGCCGAGCACGAGCGGGCGAACCGGGTCCACCGGCACCACGTGCTCCTGCTCCTGGCCCAGATCGAACTAGAGGAAGCCGAACGGCGCGGTGAGCTGGTAGAGATCGACCTCGACCCGAGCCTGCGCTGGAAAAAGTTCCGCGTCCCCCTCCCCCCGGAGCCCGCGCCATGACCCTCACCCTCGCCGAGTTCGATGCCCTCCGCGAGGGCTGGGACATCGAGGTCAAGAAGGCCGCCGGCCGCGACGGCCGGGGCAAGCTGCCCGCCGACTTCTGGCCCACCTACTCGGCCATGGCCAACACCCGCGGCGGCCGGGTGATGCTTGGCGTCACCGAGCGCAGCGACCACAGCTTCCAGGTCCACGGCGTCGGCGATCCCGAGAGGGTGGAGATCGAGCTCTGGATCCTGCTGCAGAACCCGGAGAAGATCAGCGCAAACCTCCTCTCCCGAGGGGACGTGCGCGTCGAGGAGATCGCGGGCACCGGCGGCAGGCGCATCCTGGTGATCGACATCCCCCAGGCACCGCGCCACCTCCGGCCCGTTCATGAGGGCCGCGACCCGTTCACGGGCACCTGGTACCGCGTCCACGAGGGCGACCGCCGCGCCGACCGCGAGCGGGTGCGACGCATGATCGCCGACGCCGATCCAGAGGGGTCCGACAGCCGCGTCCAGGAGCACTACACCCTGGACGACCTCGATCCCGCCTCCATCCGTCGCCTGCGCAGCCTGCTCTCCGACCGGCGGTCCGGGCACCCCTTCCTCCACGACGAGGGCGTGGACTTCCTCCGCCGGATCCGCGCCTGGGGCCTGGACCGGGAGACCGGCGCCGAGGGCCCCACCCTGGCCGGGCTGCTGCTCCTGGGCCACGAGAACGCCATCCGCGACCGCCTGGACGCCTTCCACCTGGACTACCGCGAGCTGGCCGAGCCCGACGCCGCGCGCTGGGTGGACCGCGTGTGGCCCGACGGCACCTGGAACGCCAACCTGCTCGGCTTCTACCTGCGCGTGCTCGAAAAGCTGCACGACCGCCTGCCCGTGCCCTTCCGCCTCAGCCCCGACCTCTTCCGCCGTGACGAGACCCCGGTCCACGAGGCCCTGCGCGAGGCCCTGGTCAACGCCCTGATCCACGCCGACTACACCACCGGCAACGGCATCCGCGTCTTCCGCGAGCCCGGGCGCTTCCGCTTCATCAACCCCGGCACGCTGCTGCTGTCCCTCGACCAGATCCGCCAGGGCGGCGAGAGCGCCTGCCGCAACCGCACCCTGCAGCACCTCTTCGCCCTCATCGGCGCCGGCGAGCGCGCCGGCTCCGGGTTTCCGGCGATCCTGAGTGCCTGGCGGGAGCAGCACTGGCGCCTGCCCACCCTGCGCGAGGACGTGGAGAAAGAGGAGACCAGCCTGCTCCTCTCCATGGAGAGCCTGCTGCCCCAGGGTACCCTGGAGACCCTGCGCGACCGCTTCCCAGGCCGCTTCGGCGAGCTCGACGAGGCCGGGCGCTCGGTGCTGGCACTGGCGCTCCTGGAGGGGCCGGTGGACCACGCCCGCCTGAGCGAGGCCGTGGGGCTGCACTCCCGCGACCTGACCCTCCTGCTGCAGACCCTCCAGCGCCGCGGCCTGCTGGAGCGCCTGGGGCGCGGCAAGGGCTGCGCCTACCAGCTCCCGGCGCCGCGCTCCGAGCGGCACGACACCAGGTCCGAACACAACGAAGACAGCTCCGAGCACAGCGGCATTGGCTCCGAGCATAACGACTCCGACTCCGAGCATAGCGGCTCCGACTCCGAGCACAAGGATGAGCCCCGGACACCGGCCGAGGACCTGGCCTCGATCCCCGAAGTGGCATTGATCGCCGGAAGCAGGCGGGTGTCCACCGAGAAGATGGAGCACGCCATCCTGGCGCTGTGCCAGGGACGATTCCTCACCCTGCCCCAGATCGTGGACTTCATCCAGCGCAGCCCCAGCACGATTCGCACCCACTACCTGCGCCCTCTGATCGAGCAGGGCCGCGTCGAATTGCGCTTCCCCCACGCGCCCAACCACCCCCAGCAGGCCTACCGGACAGTCCAGGCCTTCTCAGGGGATGAGCCATGATCCGGAAGACCGCAGCCCACAACGCGCAGACGAGCCCGAGAACGATGAGGGGGGCTCCGACGACGGCGCCAAGCTCCCCCGGGAACTTCGGACCTTTTTTCCTGCGCACCGACAGCGGGGAGATCCAGGTCCTGGTGAACGAGGCCCGCCGTTCCCGCACCAGCGCACTGCACGCCGACATGGACCGTGCGCTGCCACGCAACGTGCGCATCGGGTTCACCGTAACCCCCACCATCATGGGCGCTGGTGGGCGACCCGGGGCCACGTGTTCGATGGGCCCGACCTCATCGCGGCCAAGGCCCGCCGCATGCTCGACCACTACACGGCCAATGTCTCACCCAGCGGCTTCGAGGCCAGGTCGGTTCCAGAGAAGCCGCGGAGCACGCGCCAGCGGTGTCAGATGACGGAGGAACGCTGATGTCGCTCCAGACCGACCACCTCACCCGTGAGCAGCTCCGCGACCTCCTGGAGTCCGCGGTCGCCCTCCTGCCCGCCTCCAGCCGTCGGCGGTTCGTGGAGACGATCCCCGCACCGCCCCTTCCACCTCCGCCCTCCGAGGAAGCCCTCGCGCGGATCAACGAGGCGGCAGAGACCCTGCAAGGCTTCCTCGAGGACCATGAGCTGGAGGTCGAGGCCTGGATGGGGGACGACTGGAACCAGAGCGACACCTTCGACGAGGAGCACTACGCCCTGCAGGCCGACCTGGACGATGCGCTGGAGGAGGGAGTCCGTTGGCTCGCCCGGCAGGCGCCCACCCCTGAGCTGGCCGCGCAGCTCGATGAGGCCCTCGAGGCGGTCGAGGCGCTGATGGCCTGGGAGCTCGACTCGATGGGCGTGCCCTACGGAGACATGGACACCGCTCCGGAGCACCTCGAGCCGTTCCGGATCTGGGCCTGGCTGGTCTCGAGCAGAGACACGGGCGCGGCCAGGATCGCGGAGCACCTGGTGGCCAGGTGGCCGCGCCCCGTGGGCCAGTCTCTCCTGACCGCGGCGCTCGGAACGGAGCGATCCAGCCAGGTCCACGGTGCTCTGGAGGCCATGGCCGGCCAGGGGAACGACGGCGCGGCCCGCTGGTTCCTGCTCGCTTCACCCGACGACATGGCCGCGCTCGACCGCTACGCCCACCTCTCTCCCGACATCGGAGAGCGCTGGTCCAGGAAGATGGCGGAGGACGGGCATTGGGACGAGATCGTGCAGGGTTCGGATCGCGGCATCTCGATCCCGCACGACGTCCTGTACCAGGCCGCGGTTGAGGCGAAGCAATACGACCTGGCATTCCGGGACGTGTTCGGGCCGTCGGCCCGCGTACCCCTCTCGAAAGTGTGGGACGACGCGATCGCCGCCGGGGAGCTGGACCTGCTGCGACGGGTCGCTCGAACCTCCACGCAGCGGGCCGCCAGGTGGATCGGCCTCGACGAACCCGACCTCCTGCAACTACCTGCGAAGTACGACCACGACGCCACCAAGGCCCTCGTCTCCTACGCCACCGCGCGCGCGTCCCGGGGAAGCCTCCGTTCCGAAGCCCACTCCTACACGCTGGACGAGGCGCTGCTGGCCCGGCTCACGACGGCTCCAGGGCCCCACGATCCCGGCCGTTGCGTGGAGGCGGCGCTCACGGGGCTGGAGCAGATGATGGCCTTCCACATCGCGGCGCGCTCCAGGAGCCGCTATGCCCGGGCCGCCGCCTACTGGAGACAGCACGGCGCGCTGTGCAGGGCGTTCGAGCTCCCGGCCCGGCACGCCGCGCTCAGGAGCCTGTTCGTGGCGGAACTCCACCGGCTGCCCGCGCTGCGGAGCGAGCTGGACGGGGCCGGGGTCCGGTGGAAGTGAGCGAGGGGCGGGGTACCCGTGCCCCCCGTGCCCGTGCCCACCCGGTGCCCCAGCCACGCCAGGACACCCTCCACCCACCCGAAACACCGCAAACCATGGATGGGGAGCCGGGGGCGCCAGACCTGCCTTCGATGCTGGCAAACCGTCGTGGAAGCTCGATCTTGGGGTGATCGCTTCGACAGGTTCGACTCCCGCCGCCTCCACCATCCAAGACCCCGCCCCCTGGGCGGGGTTCTTTGCTGCCCGAAGGGGCGTTCGTCGGGCAGCTCCACCTGCAGACAGCCTGTGGTCCCCCACCTGCCAATGGGTCGTAGACTCCACGGACCGAGCGGAATCCTGTGGACTGTCACCATGACCCTCCCCCCCCCACCGAATCCCTCACCGTCGAGTTCAAGAACGACCGCGGGCGCCTCTCGGACCACGACCTCGTGCTCGTCGTGGTCTGCCTGGCCAACACCGACGGCGGCGAGATCTGGCTGGGCGTCGAGGACGATGGCACCCCCACGGGCCTGCACCCCGAGCACATGGACATCCTCGGCTTGGCCGGCATGGTGGCCAGCCGCACGGTCCCGCCGGTCAGCGTGCGCGCCGAGGCTGTCCGGATCGGCGAGGTCACGGGCGCCCGCATCGAGGTCCCGCGCTCCGAGCGCCTGGAGGCCTCCTCCGCAGGTACCCACCAGCGCCGCCGCCTGCGCTTCGACGGCCGGCACGAGTGCGTGCCCTTCCTCCCCCACGAGTTCGTCACCCGCCAGTCCAACCTGCGGCTGGGGGAGCAGGAGATCCAGGTCGGGATGTTCCGGGTCACCATCCCCACCCTGGATCGCGGTGCCTTCCGAGAAGCCCTGGTCAACGCGCTCACCCACCGCGACTACACCCGCCTGGGCGCAGTCCACATCCGGCTCGAGATGGGTCCCGGGGAGGAGGGACCCTCGGCCGCGGCGGTCAGCTCGCCGTGTCGAACCCGGGCGGCTTCGTGGACGGCGTGAACCAGGAGAACATCCTGGTCACCGAGCCCAGGCCACGGAATCCCACCTTCGCCGACGCCTTCAAGCGCATCGGGCTGGCGGAGAAGACCGGCCGCGGCGTGGACGTGATCTACATGGGGGAGGCCGGGATGGCGGTAGCGCACGGGGTGAAGAAGGGGCGCACCTACACGCTCTCGGCCGACCTGTACCGGAGGATGGGGCAGCAGGCCGGCTACATCCGCCAGGCCGGCTTCGATGGGCTCCAGCAGGAGCAGATGATCCGCGCGTATGTGCGCGAGCACGGCAGCATCCGCAGGCGGGAGGTGGTGGAGTTGTGCAGGCTCTCCCCCCCAGCTTGCAACGAGGCTGCTGGGTCGCCTCACCGAGGAGGGGGTCCTCTCCCGTTCCGGAGAAGGGAAAGGAATGGTCTACGCTCGCGGCGCGAGTTTATGAGCGCGAGCGAATAAGATACGCTCGCGAACGAAAATACACTCGGTCCGAGGGGGGCACGGAGTCGATGGGCGACGGCCGAGCAGTGAGCTGTCCGCACACGGGTTCGCCGGGCGTCCTCCATGGAGAGGACCCCTCCCCAATGGCGGACACGAACACGTCTCTCTCCCGAGATGCCGAGAAGCAACCCCAGGTCGCCGTTCTCATCGCGACCCGCAACCGTCCCGAGCTGCTCGCGACGCGCGCGCTGTCGTCGGTGGCTGAGCAGGACCGCCTGCCAGACGTGCTGGTCGTGGTCGACGACTCCGATCCAGGGTACCGCGAGCAGAACAAGGCCTGCGTGGACGACCTCCGCCTCCCCGAGGTCGAGGTGGTCCTGGTGCAGAACACCCGCACCCGGGGCGCCTCGGGGGCCTGGAACAGCGGCCTCGTGCACCTCTCACGCACCCAGGAGCCGTCGCGCCTCTTCGTCGCCGTGCTGGACGACGACGACGCCTGGCGCTCCGGATACCTGCGGCGCTGCCTGGCGGCTGCCGCGGAGGGTGACCACCACATGGTCGCCGCCGACTTGCTGCGCATCGAAGCGCCGGGTGCCCGCGGGCTCCCCGGGCGCGCGCCCGAACGCCTCGATCCCCACGATTTCCTGGTGGGCAACCCCAACATCCAGGGCTCCAACCTCTTCGTCCGACTGGACATGCTCCTGGCCGCCGGGATGTTCGACGAGGGGCTCCGCAGCAGCACCGACCGGGACCTCTGTCTGCGCTTGTCCGACCTGCCGGAGCTGCGCTACCGCCGCGTGCCGGCGCTGCTGGTGGAGCATCACGCGGAGGCGATGCGTCCGCGCCTGAGCTCCCCTGGCTCCACGGACAAGCTGGAAGGGCTCTCGGCGTTCTGGCGCAAGTACCGTGGGCGCATGACCCAGGCCGAGCGTGGGGCCTTCGTCGCCCGCGCTCGCCGGCTGTTTGGCTGGCACCCGGGGCTTCCTCTCGCTGCCGACATGGCCGGGCTCGATGCGGACGCCGTGAATCCGCAGGCTCTGGTGGTCGCTCTCATCGCCGACGTGCGAGGCCCAGGCCGTTTCCAGCTCCTGCTCGACGACCTGGTCCAGCTCGCCTCGGACCGTCGTCTGGCCGGGCTCGACGTCGTCTTGCTCGAGAACGGGCACGCCGCACCTGACGCACCGAATCCCCTGGATCTCGCATCCCGGCGGCTCTGGGCCGCGGACATCGGCTGCTTCGTGGCCACCATGGCGGACCAGCAGCGCCACGCACAGCAGGGGCTGTTCGGCCCACCCTTCGAGCGCCCCGAGGGCATGGCGAGCATCGCCTCGGCGCGCGGCATGCTCCAGGTCTACGCCTGGCTCGTGGCGCGCGAGCGCAAGGGGGCCGTGGTCTGGATCCTCGATGGGGACTCACGCCTCGTACCCCACTGCCTCGGGCCCGGCGGGACGCCGGAGCACTGCACAGCGAACCCGCTGGAGATCGTCCAGGGCCTGCGCGCAGCCGGGGTAGACATCGCCATCGGCACCGTGACCGGCTCACCGCCCCTCCCGTTCACGAGCTGCATCCGCACCCAGCTTGTAGATGCGCTCCACAACCTGGCGTGGATGGCACGGCTCGACCCCGAGTCCCCCTTCCCCGATCGCGGGGCCGAGAACATGGCCGCACGCGCGCGCGCTCGGGACTACTACTACGACCTCTCCCGTGACTCTCTGGACCACCTGGAGAGCCCCTTCTGGTGGATACCACCCCACCCCGGCGCCACCGTGCGCGAGGCGTTCCAGGCCATGGTGACGCGCCTGCCGAGGATGCTGGCGGGTGAGCAGATCTTCCGCCCCTTGATCCAGGAGGCTGGGTTGGACCCCGTGAGCGCCATGGCGCCCTCCATCCAGCGGGGCGGCAACACCCTGGTGCTCGACCCGGACGCGCTGTGGGCCTTTCCGAACCCAGCGGTGCGCTGCAACGGCGTGGATTCCCGGCGATCCGACACCATCTGGTGCCTGTTCCAGCAGCGCCTGGCAGGCCGGCGCATCTTCGGGCTTCCCTTCGCGGTCCACCAGGACCGGGGGCTGGAGGAGGTGCAACACCTCGACCTGGAGAAGCTCGCCTCCGACATGCTGGGGCACGCCCTGGCCCTGGCCCTGTCCGAGCAGCTCGGCGCCGCCCCCGATGGCCACGAAGGCGTCGTCCCAACGGCCCCCGAGGCGCTGGCCGCCATCGATATCCCCCAGATCCACGCCAGCTTGCTCAGCTTCCACGCGCAGCGCCGCGATGCCTTCCTGTCCTCGTGCCATCGCATCCGTGGCCTCGTCCGGTCGCTCCGCGCCTATTCCGCCGAAGGAGGTGCGACGGCGTGGTGGCGGGGGATGGAGGGCTGCGAGATGACGCTGGCGGCCCTGCGAGCTTTCCTGGCTGCCCTCGACGAGGAGTACCATCGCGACCGCATCGATGCGTTCAACGCCCACCTCCATCTGCCGGACGAGGAGGCTCTGAGTACCTTCGTGGCGGACCAGATCGCGGTGATCAGCCACCGCGCAGTCGGGCCGCCTCCCGCAGCGCCGAGCCGGGCCTGGATGGAACGCGAGCGGGTCGCGAGCGGCACCGCCTGGATCACCAGGGAGTACGGCACGGGGCCCCTCCGGGTGCTGGGCACAGGAGCAGAGGCCGTGGTGTACACGGACGGCAGGACGGTCTTCAAGTGCCTGGACTACTGGAAGAGCCGACTGCCGAGCCAGAAGCTGAGGCTGCTGCGGAGCCTGGTGGGGGCGTGGTCTGGCCTCCCCGGCCTGGTGGACATCCAGGAGGTCCGCGCACGCGGGTCCTGGGTCATGTTGCGCTACCCCTACACACCCACCGAGCCGTACCGAGGTGGGCACGGGCTGGGCCTGCTGCGCCTCCTGCGAAGCTGCCGAGAGGCGGGGATCGTCTGCAACAACATCCACCCCGACAACCTGCGCGTGCAGGGCGATGAGGTGCTGCTGATCGACTACGGCGCCGACATCCACCCCTACAGCGACGATGGGTTCGAGCACATGGTCCGGCGGACCTGGCTCACCCACGGGCGCACCAACCGCCCGGATCTGAAAGCCCTCATGAGCAGGGCGCTGACCGATCACGCCCTGCCCGAGCTGGAGGGATGGCGCCTCCTCCTCCAGGCAGTGGGCCAAGGCAGCAAGGAGCACGTCCTCGACGACCACCTGGTGGCGCGCTTCGGTCCGGGCCACGGTCGCCGGGCGCTGGACTACGGCTGCGGCAAGGGCAAGCTGGCTGAGGCCCTGGCGCACCACGGCTGGGAGGTCACAGGGTACGATCCGAACCCAGCGCTCGCGGTCCGCTGGGAGCAAGGCTTCGGTGAGATCCGCCTTCTCGGCGCGGGGGGCGCGGCCCAGCTCATTGAGGAGGGTGCCCTCTTCGACCTGGTGACCAGCAACCTGGTGCTCTGCATCCTGGACGACAGGGAGCGCGCTCGGGTCCTGTCCGATCTCACGCGTTTGCTGGCGCCCGGCGGACGGCTGGTGGTCTCCCTCTGCAACCCCCGGTTCGTCCACGGCACCACCGCCCTCCAACGCCGTCATCCCCCCGCGGGGGTGTCCTCCGCGGATCGGTTCACCCTCGAGAAGACGGTGTTCTCCACCGGCCGCACCCTGGTGGACCAGCATCGACCCCTGGAAGAGCACCTGGCGGCGTTCACCGCCGCGGGGCTCACCCTCCTCGACACCTGGGAGTCTCCCGGGCTCGACCTCGATACCTTCCAGCCGACCTCGGACTTCCTGGTGTTGGAGCTGACACCGAGCAGCCCGGAGAGGAGGCAGCCATGACAGGGAGCACGAGCGAGGGGCCACAGGGCCGCAGGCCAATCGCGGCGGTCGTCGGGGCGGCATGCGTGAGCGCAGAGGGAGAACGAGTCGCGGAGATGCTCGGGAAGTGCATCATCGACGCCGGCTTCTGCCTGGTGACCGGCGGACTCGGAGGGGTCATGCGCGCGGCCTCCCGCGGAGCTCACGCCTCGGCGCGCCACACGAGCGGTGATGTCATCGGTGTCCTGCCCAGCTACGACGCCTCCACCGCCAACGCCTGGGTGGACATCCCGATCTGCACCGGGCTCGACCATGCCCGGAACCTGGTGGTGGTGGCCACCGGCGACGTGGTGTTCGCCCTCGGGGGTAAAGCCGGGACGCTGAGCGAGATCGCCCTGGCCTGGGCGCTCGGCAAGCCGGTCATCGCGGTCGGGGACGAGCCTGGCTGGGCTTCCACCCTCGCAGGTCAACCCATCGATGATCGCCGCGACGACCGTGTCCACGGCCCTCTGGACCCCGAGGCCGCGGTGGCCCTCGCGCTGGACCTCCTCCGCCAGCCGAGAAGCTCCCCCCGAGGCATCCGTTGACGCGCCTCGCCGCCCTGGCTTCGCAGGCCGCGGAGCGGGGGTGGGAGGCCTGCGCCTCCCTGGTCTCCGAGATCGGTGCTGGGCGATGCCTGCCCTCGGAGAACGACACCGAGGCCTGTTCGCACGGAGACCCCTGGGTCCGCTGCGTCGGGCTCCTGGTCGCGGAGCGCACGGGCACACACGCCGCGTTGTTGGAGGCCCTCGACGACGACAGCGAGGACGTAGCGGCGGTCGCCGCCAGCCGGCTGGCCTGCTCCAGGGACCGCGAGACCCTGCTGCGCGGGATGGAGGGCGCGCGGTGGGCCGAGGCCCTGGCCGCGCAGCTCGCGGACCGCGGCTGGCTCCCGACGGAGGCCAACGCCGCGGCACGCTGCGCGGTCGCGCTCGGAGACTGGGACCAGGCAGTGGCGCGGGGAGCGCCTGCTCTCGCGCCCCTCCAGCAGGCGCTGGAGGCCCCCGACCACTGGGTCCGGGCAGAAGCCGCCCGCGCCCTCGGACGGCTGGGCCTGCCCGTCGCGATTCCGGCCCTCCTTCGTGTGAGCGGGGATGGGAACCGCCGCGTTCGGCGGCACGCGGTGGAGGCGCTGGCGCGGTTCGCGCACCCGGACGCTGAGGCCGCCGTGGCGCGCGCCAAGGGCGATCCGGATCCCGTGGTGAGGCGTGCCGCGGATCTGGCTGAACGGAAGGTCCCCAACAACACTCGGCAGGAACCATGCCCAGAGGGCCGGCCACCTGTCTTCGTGGTCGGCGCGCAGCGCTCGGGGACAACCCTCCTGCGCTTGATCCTCACCTGCCACCCCGACCTCGCCATTCCGCCCGAGGGCGACTTCCTGCTGGATCTGGACGGCCTGTTCCCCGGGCCCCTCGGCGCGACCGACCTGGAGCACTTCGCGACCTGCTTCCAGGCCCACGAGAAGTGCCGGGAGTGGGGGCTCTCCGAACCCCAGGTGCGCGCCACGCTCGCCGATCTGGCCCCGGCCTCATGGACCCAGCTCGCCTCCATCCCCTACCGCCTCTACGCTGCCGCCTCCGGCTCCGAAGGAGCCCGCTGGGGCGACAAGAACCCCTACTACGTCGAGCACCTGCCACGGCTGCTGGAGCTGTTCCCGGCGGCCAAGATCGTCGCCATCCACCGCGATCCCCGGGACGTGGCGGCCTCGGTGCTCCCCCTGCACTTCGGCGCGTCCACCGCCACTCGGGCCGCCCTGGCCTGGAGGAGCGCCGCCCGGGCGACCGACGCGGCGCGGGCAAGCTGGCCGCACTCCATCCACGAGCTGTCCTACGAGGCGCTCACGACGGACCCGACCGCCGCGATCACGAATCTGTGCGCCTTCCTCGGGCTCCCCTTCTCGCCGGCCATGTTGCATTTCCACGAAGAGAACCGCGCCCGCGGCCTGGTTCCGGACCATCGGATGGGCTGGCACGCGCGCACAGCCGAGCCGATCCAGACCCGGGCCGTCGGGCGCTGGCGGATGGACCTGCGCCCGGAGCAGGTGTTGGCCATCGAGTGCGTAGCGGGCAAGGAGCTTGCGCGGCGAGGCTATGAGCCCCTCTTCGGACTGGGGCATGATGAGCCGGCGTTCCATCTCGACAATCCCCACTGAACTCCCCGCCACCACCGTTTTTCCGCCTCAAGCCTCCCTCCTCAACACCTCCCCCGATCCACCCGCAACAGCCGCACGTCGTAGCGCTGCGCTGACTCCTCCACCGCGGGGTAGCGCGTCTCAGTGGTCGCGGTGGTCGCGTCCGAGAGGGGCGGCGAACGATGGCGCCCCCTTCCCTGGCGACCTGCGCCGTGTCCGAGCTACAGCCTCCAGCCTCCAGCCTCCAGCCTCCCCTTGGGTTGCGGGCGGAGCCCCGCGCTGTGCATCACCATGCACGATTCGCTGGATGAGGTGCCCCTGGAGCTGATCCAGGCCGTGCGCCTCGCCAGACCTCGGGTCACCGACACCTGAAGCGTTGAACGCACGAGGCGATCACCATGCCCCGCAGACCACCCCCAGCCCAGACCTCCCTCTTCGGCACCCCCACGCCCCAGCCACCGCCCGCGGCCCTGCCCCGCTGGTGGCGTGTGCCCATCTCCGACATCCCCGCCACCGAAGACGGCCTCGCGCAGCTCTCGGAGCTGCTGGCTGATCTGCTCGCCAGGGATCTGCGGCTCCTCGTCGCCATCGAAGAGCACAGCGAGCTGCACCGCGGGCTCCGGGACGGCACGCCGCTCGCGGAGTACCTGGCGCTCCACCAGGCGACCATCGACCAGCTCGTCGCGCTGCGTCGGGGCACCCTCTCCGCTGCGGAGCTCCCGGCACGGATCGGCCGGCTGCGCATCGCCGACCGCGACCTCACCCGACTCCGCGGCGCGCTCCTGGACAGCCTCCCCGCGGACCAGCGTGGTGATGTGCTCGAGCACGAGCGGGCGAACCGGGTCCACCGCCACCACGTGCTCCAGCTCGCGGCCCGGGTCGAGCTCGACGAGGCCGAGCGACGGGGCGAGCTGGTGGAGATCGACCTGGGCCCCAGCCTGCGCTGGGAGGAGTGACCACCATGGCCCGTGACAGCCGGCTGTCCCCCGAAGCATCGCGGTGAACGGAGGCGTCGCCGATGCACCTCTCCCACGACCAGCCCATCGACGACTCGGTGCTCCAAAGTACGGTATCAGTCGCCGACCTCCCGCGCGCCACGGCCCTGACCGACGCCCTGCGCACGCTCGTGGTGGAACATCTCTCCGGAAGACGCGACGAACACCATCGTTCTTTTCTCCGCAAACTGATAACGTCTGCGTTATTATCAGTCAGCACAGAGAACAGCCCTGTTCCCACCACCTCCTGGTGACCCCTTTGCCCCGCACGACCGGCCGCTACGAGACCACAGTCGCAGGTGGTGAGACCGTCCAGGCCTTCGTCCCACACCCCCTGCCGCCACGCGACCCACCCCTCGACCTCGCGGGCCCCCTGGCCGAGCGCCTGCGGCTGGCCGAGCAAGCTCTGGCCCGCCTGGAGCTGGCGGGCACGATGGTCCCATCCGTGGACTGGTTCATCTACGCCTTCGTGCGCAAGGAGGCGGTCATCTCCTCGCAGATCGAAGGCACCCAGGCCACGCTGGAGGATCTGCTCCGGCACGAAGCGACAGCTCCTACCCACCAGGCGGCCGCTGCTGACCTCGAGGTCGGAGAGGTCTGCAACTACCTCGACGCCCTGAGCTGGTCCCAAGCCCAGCTCAGGGCGCCCGAAGGGCTGCCCCTCTCCATGCGGCTCCTGAACGGAGCCCACGCGCGGCTGCTCCAAGGCACCCGGGGTGCGAGGAGCTTGCCGGGCGAGATCCGCCGCAGCCAGAACTGGATCGGTGGGTCGCGGCCCGGGAACGCGGCCTTCGTGCCCCCTCCGCCCCAGCTCCTTGCCCAGGCGCTCTCCGACCTCGAGCGCTACATCCACGCCGAAGACCACCTCCCCCCCCTCGTCCGAGCTGGGCTGCTGCACGTGCAGTTCGAGAGCATCCACCCCTACCTCGATGGCAACGGGCGCATCGGCCGCTTGCTGGTGAGCTTGCTGCTGGAGCACTGGGATCTGCTCTCCCGCCCGCTGCTGTACCTGTCGCTGTTCTTCAAGCGCCACCGCGCGGAGTACTACCGGCGGCTGGCGCTGGTGCGCACCGAGGGCGACTGGGAGGGCTGGCTGGATTTCTTTCTGGACGGAGTGGCCACCATCGCAGAAGAGGCCGTGGCCACCTCACGGGACCTGTTCACCCTGGTCACCGCGGACCGCCAGCGCCTGCTCAGCCTCGACTCGGCCTCCGTGACAGCCCTCCGGCTCTTCGAGCTGCTCCCGAAGAACCCCATCGTGGACTCGACCTCGGTGATGGCGCTGTTGGAGACCACCAGGCCCACGGCGGGCCGTACGCTGCGCACCCTGGTCGAGGCCGGAGTGCTGATGGAGACGACGGGCCGACGACGGGATCGGTCCTTCGCCTACGCGGCCTACCTGGCCCACCTGCGGGAGGGGACCGGGCTGGACATCGCCTGATCGGCAGAGCGCAAGGTGCCCGTGCCCTGGGGGTGCCCGCGAACCATGGATGGGGAGCCGGGGTCGCCAGACCTGCCTTCGATGCTGGCAAACCGTCGTGGAAGCTCGATCTTGGGGTGATCGCTTCGACAGGTTCGACTCCCGCCGCCTCCACCATCTTTCTCTGAGAACTCGACGTAGACGACGTTCTCGACCACCCTCCGGCGCCGCGGGACACCACTGGGACACCGCGGTGACCGGGCGTGCCTGCCCGCCGTGTCCAGGGTGATCTCCCGGATGGGCCGCGGGTCGTGGGGGTCCAGGCCCTCGAAGCGGGGCTGATCGGCGCCCTCGCACCCGCGCGACCGGGCCAGGTCGGGCGGCAGGGGCGGGATCAAGGCCACTGCCTGCTCCAGGGGCAGGGCGTTCGGGTCGGTGTAGATCCCTCGCAGGCCCAGGGAGTGGCCCACCAGGTACTCCACCGCGTCGGCGTCAGCCCCGGCGCGGCGCAGCTCGGACACGAAGCCCTTGCGGAAGGCGTGGTGAGGGCGACCCTTCCAGGCTTCGTCGCGCACACCGACGCGGGCCCAGGCGCGGCCGACGTCGCGGGCGCGGGCCATGCGCTCGCGGTCACCGCCGCGGTAGCGGTTCGAGATCACCAGCCAGGGCTCCTCGGCCCGGGGCCAGCCCTCCAGCGCGTCGGCCAGGTGGGGGGAGACCGGGACCACCCTCCCCCGCCGCTCCTGGGGGCTCTTGCCCAGCTCGCCGCGAACCCGGAGCACCCGAGCGCCGAGGTCCAGATCGTCCCAGGTCAGGTACATGGCCTGCTGCACTCGCAGCCCGGTGAAGCGGAGCAGGATGGCCAGGTCGTGCTGCCATCCGTCGAGCGCGCCGATGCAGGCGTCCATCTCGGCCCAGGTGGGGGCCACCGTGGGCGTGGCCGGCTCGCGCGCCATGCGGATCTTGCGGGATGGCGGGATCTCCGCACCCGACTCGTCGTTGTCGTAGAGCCAGGCCCAGGCGAGCTGCACCACCTCCACCAGCTTGCGGCGGGTGGCGTCCTGGCGGTCTTGGCCGTGCAGGCCGCCGTGCTTGAGCGCCGTGTGCCAGTCGGCCAGCAGGCGGCGGGTGAGCAGGGCAGGCGGCAGCGGCGCGCCCTTGCCGTGGACCCCGTCGAGGTAGCGGAGGAAGAGGTCGAGCGCGCGGGCGTAGCGGATCGCGGTGTTGGGCCGCAGCACCCGGGCGCACTCCTCGGCGTAGTCCTTCAAGAGGACCCGGAGATCCGCGACTTCACGAGCGTCACGAGGCTCCCATCGGTGTCCGAGGGCGACGCTGGCCTCGACCTCCGTCTGGAGCGCGAGGGCAGCGCGCTTGGTGGGGCATTGCCGGCTGTGGGGCACACCGTCCGGGTCGCGCCAGCGAACCCGCCACTTTCCGTTCCTTCGTTCGATGCTCGCCATCGGTTCACCTCGATCCACCAGCGGTCGATCCCCTCGGCCTGCCAGCGGTAGTCTGGGCGCTGGGCCGACCCGACGTTGACCCAGGGGCGGTCGATGTGGGCCGGAGACTGCGCCATGCGGGATCGCAGGGTCTTGGGGTCCACGTCCAGGTGGGTGAGCACCTGGCGGTGGCGCCACCAATTTGACGTAATGCGGCTGCTTTTTGAAGAGTGCTGTTCGGATTCGTGGGGGGGGGGTGTGCAGGTGGACCTCGGCCTCGGGAGCGGTCGCGAAGACCGCGAGCTTCCGGGCCGCCTGCGCGCCCATGATCAGGCAGCGCCCCCGTGCGCCGAGAAATACGTCTCGAGGGTCTGGGCCGCCCGGGCCTGCTCATCCTCGAGTACGGCGACCCGATCCTGGAGCGCCGACACCATGCCGCGGGCCTCCTTCAGCTCGCCCTTGGTGCTGGCGAGGCGCTCCTCCAGGGTCTGCACCCGGCGGCGGGCGTGATCGAGCCGGGCTTCGAGGTCCACCACCTGGACCATCTTGGTGGCCAGGATCGCCTGGGTGGCCACGCAGGAAGGGCAGGTGCCGGGGAGCGCCTGGAGCGGGGGCGCGGGCGTGGGGTTCGCGGTGGGAGCCCCGCTGGGTGCGGGCGTGGGCTGCGGGCCCCTTCCCTTGCCGTACAGCACGGAGACCACGCTCTTCAGCGACTTGCCACCCTTCTGGAGGACCCGGGTGCGGATCTTCACGCCCTCGGGGCTCGGGTCGAGCTTGCGGGCTGTTTCCCGCAGCCAGGGCTCGACCTCGTGCATGTCGTCCCAGGGGTGGGAGCTCACCTGGGTCTCACGGCCCTCGCCCAACAGGTGGGAGATCGTGATGTAGGTGTCGGGGACGCGGGCGGTCTGCACCAGCATCTCGTGGACGGCTTCGTAGTTGCTCCATCGCATCGGCTACGTTCCCCTATTAGGGTAGAGTGGATATCCCGAGGATAGCCATGCCCCTGCGGGGCGTCAACCCTATTAGGAAAGAACGAGCCCAAAAACATGCCGGACACCCGCCACCGCGGCCCCCGCCTCGTCCCCGCGCAGCCCCTCACCACCGAGCCCGGCCGCCGCGTGCTCATGCCCGAGCTGCTGGGGCGGGTGCTCGCCACCATCCGGCGCTCGCTGGATGTCTCCCAGAAGGAGGTCGCCGACTGGCTCTACATGCCGGCATCGACCGTCAGCAAGCTGGAGCTGGGGAGCATCCACGCCGCCGTGCACCACCTCGACGCGCTGGCGGCGGCGTTTTCGTTCTTCGAGGAGCGCGACCGCGGCGGCGAGGCGCCTGGGTGGCAGGGGTGGGAGCTGCACCGGATGGCCACGCGGATCGCGGATGCGCTCGGCGAGCAGGGGTACACCGTGCTGTGGGCGGACATGGAGGCGGGGGCGGAGGCGGGGGCGGATGCGCGGCTGTACTGCCGGGGGCGGCGGCTGGCGGCGCTGGTGCGGGACTGCTGGCCGGGGCGGGGGGAGTGACGAGGGTGGCCCCCCATGCCTACCATGCCGCTTCCATGCGGGTTCCATCGGGCCGGCTGCAGATGGAATGAGTATAGGACCTGCGGGATCCGCAGCGGGTCACCGAGCAGCGCAGGAGGAACCGAAAATGGCGGACGAGGGAACACTCCAGCGGATGGTCATGGGGGTCGTCGAGACCGTCGCCCCCGACCAGGGCAACATCGCCCGCGAGATCGCGGACTACCGCAAGGCGCATCCCGACCTCGACCGTGCAGCGCTGGCGGTAAAGTGGGCAGACCGCATCTGCTGGCTGTACGCCACCGAGGGAGCCGTGACGGCGCTGCCCAGCGCCATCCCCGGGCTGGGCACCATGGCCCAGATCGGCGTCGAGGTGGGCACCATCTCGGCCGACCTCGCCTACATGATGCGCTGCATGGCCGGGATGGTGATGGGCGTGGGCCAGATCTACGAGCGCGACCAGGACACTCCCTTCAACCACGAGTTCGTCAGGGTGCTGGGCCTGTGGTGCGGGGTGTTGAACCTCTCCAAGGAAGCCACCAAGCGGGTCTCAACCAAGGTCGCGGTCGCGCAGTTCAAGAGGGTGCCCGCTGAGATCTTCAAGCGGATCAACCGCAAAGTCGGCACCACCATCGTCACCAAGTACGGCACCAAGCGGGGTGGCATCGCCATCGGGCGGCTGGTACCCTTCGGCGTCGGCGCCATCGTGGGCGGGGGCTTCAACCTGGCCACGATGAAGGCCTTCAAGGCCGCGGCCATCCGCTACTACGCGACCGAAGACGCGATCCTCGAAGAGACGGATTGAGGGAGGGCACGGACATGGAAGGCTTCACTCGTGACGAGATCATCTTGTTCTTCCAGGTCGCCTCCGCCGTGGCCTGGGCGGATCGTGTGTTCCAGCCCGAGGAGCGCGAGCTGCTCGAGGAGCTGATCGCCGAGTTCGCCCTGCCGCCTGACCTTGCGCGCGAAGTCCAGGCCATCCTTGCCGGCCCACCGTCGCTCTCCGACGCGGACTTCGCGGGCTGCACGCCTGAGATGAAGAGCTTCTTTCTCACGATGGCCGAGCGGGTGGCTCTGGCTGACGGGGTGCTGGATCCGAGGGAGACGGCGATGGTCAAGCAGCTCGCGGAGTGGATGGGTGTCGGGCTCGATGCCGACCCGTAGCCGGGGGGAGTGATGGCAGAGGACTTCCAGAGCTACCATGTAGGTTCCATGGGGGTTCCAGGGGACTTCCATGGACTCCCACACCACCTCCACGGGCTTCCATGGAGCCACCAGGGCATGAGGCTGGGATGTGGGAAGGAAGCGGTCAGATCCTGGCTGGCGCCGACAGGTTCAGCGGATCATAGGAGCATGGTGAGGAGCGCCAGAGAATGAGCCGGAGCCAGATCGAGCGTAGGGGCACGCTGGGCGAGCATGGCGCCCTGTGGCCGAGCCTCTCCAGGGGGATGAACCCCGATCTCCACGTCAAAGGGGGTGCGTAATCACTGCCCCTACCGTCGACCTCCGCAACCTGACCCTGGACGAGGCCCTGTCGGCCCTCGCCGCGGGCGTCCCGCTCGCGCGTCCGGCTGGGGCGCCCTTCGTCCTCGATGATGCCTGCAGAACGGCGCTTCAATTCTATGCGGTACGCCGGCATCTCTGGCAGAACGGCGTAAAGAACATGGGCCAGCAGGAGGTCCTCGATCTCCTCACCTGGATGGCCCAGCCACATGCGGCGCCTCCCCTGCTTGCTGGCACGGAGAGCCCGCAAAGGCGAGTGCTCGATCTGGTCAAGGTGGAGGTCCACCACTGGGGTGGGCTTCACGCGCACTGCGTGGATGACGGGCAGCCCCCCGGCCCGCTCACGCTCGAGATGGACAGCGCCCTGACAATGGTTCGAGGACGGAACGGCGCGGGCAAGACCTCGCTGGCCAACGCCATCCGCTGGGCACTGACGGGTCAGGTGGCGGGTTCGCAGGGCCCTCCTCGGCCAGAGCCAGGGACGACCGCACCGCGATTCGCCGACGAGGTCTCTGGAGAGGCGTCCTTCGCTCTACCATCAATCGTTCCGATGCCTGCCGCGGCCGATCTCGACGCTCTTCGCAGGGCGCCTCTGGTCGCGACGCGCGTAGTCCTCACGTTCCGCCAGCCCGACGGAGCCGATATCGTCGTCGAACGAAGAGTCATCCCCGAGGGGCGGACTCGGTTCTCCACGATCACCATTCCAGCGGAGGGCCCGGAGCGCGCTCTCGGCGTCTCAGGCAGGGCCATCGAGGTCAGCGCCCTGATCTTCTCCCTCTTGCCCCATCTGGACCTGGGCAAGCGCAACCCGCTCGGCGAAGCGGTGGCGGTGCTGACGGGCCTCCAGCCCCTCGAGGAGTTGGGAAGGCGCTCGGTAGCCACCGTGAGGTACCTGCGAAACCAGGCGACAGAGCTGTTCAGAAAGGAGCAGAGCACGGCCTCGGTGCAATTCCGCGAAGAGAAGGCGCGACTCCTGCAGCTCATCGGCGACCACCCCGAGCTTGGCCTGCCGGGCGACCTGGGCGAACCCAGAGACATCGAGACCGCGGGGGCATGTCGTGAAGAGCTGTCGATGGTGCGGACCGCGCTCGAGACCGCGCAAGGGGCCCACGGTCTGTCGCTCGCGGAGCTGGCGGGGCTCGACGCAAACGGCCTGAACGGTGCGCGAGTGGACGAGATCCGCGCGCAGGTCGTCAAAGCCCGGGTGGCATTGGCCCATCTGGACAAACTCGACCAGCTGATGCTGATGCGCCAGATCTCGAGCATCACCGACGGAGAGGCCGACGAGGCGGTGGCGCTCTGCGATGAAATCGTGCGCACCGCCCAGGCCTTCGTCGTCCGGGAGACCAGCCAGGAGGCTGCGGCGAGGCGCCGCCTTTACGCGGCAGTGATGCACTGGCACCGCGGAGAGAACCCGGGCGCTGGGTGCCCAGCGGCTTGCCCTGTCTGCGCGACACCTCTGGACGCTGTCGGCCAGGACCCCGCGCTGGGCATCCCCGTCGAGGAGGCTCTGCGAGAGGCCATCTCGGCGGGAGTCGAGACCAGGATGCCCGTGGCGTCCTGGGCGAGGGAAGCCGAACTACAGTTCCTCACGACGCTGCCAGCCACCATCCGCACGCTGGTGGAGCGGCGCTTGCCCCCCTCACCACACGAGTCGTACCGAGCCGCTTTGTGCGACGACCTGCTGGCCGACCCGGCGTTCGCGAGCATGCTGCGACCACTGGCGTCCAGGGCCAGAGCGAAGTGGGCGGAACTCCAGGCTCAGCTCCCGCCATTCGAAGCCGTGAAGCTGCCCCAGCCGCCGGCCCACCTGGCGGGGTTCACGGCGTCTCTCTTCGCCAAGGTGGGACAGGTCCTGCACCTGCTCGCACTGCGGGTCTGGAGGACTACCCACGCCGGTGAGGCCCGCGCCGCGGTCGCTGCCATGGTCAAAGAGGGCACCAGCGAGGAGGCTGTCGGGCGATCCATCCCCGAGGAACTGCGAATCATGGAGGAGGGCATTCTGGCCCTCAAGCCCGTCGCGGACGGCCTCGAGATCGTCGGCAGGGCCGAGCGTGCGCTCGAAAACTGGTGCACGGTGGAGCACCGCATCTTGGCCGCCGAGCGGTGCGCCGAGGCAGTGTCTGGCTTCTCGGGGATCTCGGCTCTCGTCCAGGAACAGGTCGGCGACCTCATGGAGGCGCTCAACGACCGCACCCTCCACTGGCTGGGCCTGGCCTACCGTCACCCCACCGACAACCGCCCCAAGCTGTGTCGCTTCGAGCGCGAGGAGGGTGCCACTTTGCGCGCGGTGGCGAGCTACCAAGGCGTGTCAGGGCCAGCCGAGGGCATCACCAACAGCTCGGCTCAGCGCGCCTACCTGTGGGCGTTCTCCGTCGCGCTGTGGGAACGCCTCCGCGATCAAGGCAGCGCGCTCTCCCTGCTCGTCCTGGATGATCCGCAGACGCTGTTCGATGAGGGGAACACCCAGCTCCTCGGTGCGGCCATCGCCAAGCTGACGACAGCCGGCGCCCAGCCGCTCGTCGTGACCTCCAACGAGTGCCTGTGCGAACAAATTCGGGCTGGGGCTCGCGCTGAGGGCGTGCCTGCGTGCTCCCTCGAGCTCATCCCCCGCTCGCACGGCCAGGCGATAGCTGACCTGCGTATCAGCGAGTCCGGCCTCGGTGACAGGCGCAAGCACTGGAAGACGGCGAAAGACCACGATGACAGGATCAAGGCTTTCGTTGGGGCAGCGAGGGAACACCTCGAAGCCAGGTTCTGCGAACTGCTTGATCATCCTGCCGCAAGGTTACCCAAGAGCCGAACCCTTCAGCCGCTCATGGATGAGGTCCGGCGATTGAACCGCCTTCGGGTGGCTCCTTTCGGAGAGAGTGTCTTTGCACAGCTTGTTGGATGCCCGCCGCTACAGCCAGGCTCCCCATTCCGAGAGGCCATCAACGAAGCGCACCACGGTGCTGGGAGGCCACTGGTCACCGCGGATGCGGTGGAGGTAGACGACAAGCTCGATGGCGTCCTGAAAGTGATGCAGAACTGCCAGGACATGAGGTGGGCACCATGATGGGTGCTGGGTATCGAGTAGCGGTCCAGGCACTGATGGAGGGCCGGAGTGTCCCGCTGCCTCAGCAGGCCCGCAGGCCGAACGGACGCTGCTGCCAGAAGGTCGGTACCTGGCTGGCGCCGGCAAGTCCAGCGGATCATGGGAGTACGGTAAGGAGCGTCGGAGGATGAACCCGAGCCAGATCGAGCGCATGATCGCCCAGGGCGAGTCCGAGACCGTGGAGTTCAAGCGCTCCTCCGGTCAGCTCTCCTGTGCGGGCGAGACGCTGTGCGCCTTTCTCAATGCCCAGGGCGGCACGGTCATCGTTGGCGTGACCGAGCGAGGCAAGCTGGTGGGCCAAGAGGTCTCCGACAAGACCCGACGCGACCTCGCAGCCATGTTGGAACGCTTCGAGCCTCCAGCTCCGGTAGGCGTCGAGTACGTCGACCAGGCGAGCGACAAGAAGCTGATCGTGCTGCAGGTCGCACCCCAGCCCGACGCCCGCCCTTTCACCTTCGACGGCCGGGCCTACCAGCGGGTGCAGTCCACCACCTCGGTCATGCCCCGGGATCGCTACGAGGCCCTGCTGCTGGAGCGATCCCACGCGCGGCGGCGCTGGGAGAACATGCCCGCGGTGGGCGTGCGCCTCGATGACCTCGACCACGAGGAGATCCTGCGCACCCGCGACGCCGCCATCCGCCAGCGGCGCATCTCCCCAGGTACCAGCACCGACATCGGCGACATACTCGACCGTCTTGGGCTGCGGCGCGACGGGGTGCTCACCCAGGCCGCCCAGATCCTCTACGGCACCCGTTTCCTGCCCGACTACCCCCAGGGCATGCTCAAGCTGGGGCGCTTCCGGGGCACGAAGATCACGGGAGACATCCTCGACAACCGCCAGGAGCACCTGCACGCATTCGCTATGGTGCGCGAGGCCACGGCCTGGCTCGACCGCACCCTGCCCCTCGCGGCGCACTTCCCGCCCGGTCAGATCTTTCGTGAGGACCGCCTGCCGGTGCCCGCCGAGGCGCTCCGCGAGATCATCCTCAACGCGGTCATGCACCGCGACTACACCCAGCCCGGCAGCTACGTCGCTATCGCCGTGTTCGACGACCGCATCGAGCATATCATGTCGCATTCAATGTCATGTCGTTCATCGTTTTCCCCTCCAATGTAGATTCCACCACCCTCCGACTCATCTAATCTTATGCTTCCAGACGCCTTGCTGATAATCCCTCCTTTGCTCAAGACGGTCTCAGGACCCCTTCTTGGCCCCGCAATGCTTGCCGGCGCGGCGAGTTCCTCAGGTTTCACGACAAGTGTTCTAGATTTGAACGCCGAATTTTTGCTCTCACGGCTTCCAGCAAAAAGCCTTGTCTCCACACCTTTCATCGGAGACCATGACAAGCCTGAGGCTGCGCTGGATGTTGTATTTCATCAGTTCTCCAAGTTCCTTCCAGGTGGTGTTTCAAGAAACTCGTTCCTAAGAGCAGAAGTGCGTGGCAGCCTCCTAGAGGCAACTGTTTCCTCTCTTGTAGAAAGCCACTATGGGAAATGGATCGAATCGAGAATTCGACAGTTTAATGTTCCAGGCTTCGTCGGCCTATCTCTACTTCATGCTGGCCAAGTCCTGTGGGGTCTGGCGGCTGCGACTATTGCAAAACGTATCTGGCCCGGCATCCATGTCATTGCCGGTGGTTCCCACATTACCGCGCTTTCTTCAAAGATTTCTTCCAACAGTTCATATGGTAGGCTAATTGACGGTTTTGTCTCTGGGTATGCGGAAGACACCTTCGTTGACCTCCTTCGTGCATCAAGAGAGGGCTCTTCTTGGCCAGCGCAGGTGTTTACCGCTGGTTCTATGCTATCTCAGCGCGCAAAGGAAAACCTTTCTTCTTTGCCGGTTTATCCATCTTTTCATCCAATTCCTTGGCCTAGGCCCACCCTGCCTGTTCAGGCATCAAGAGGGTGTTCCTATGGAAAATGCTCCTTCTGCACCTATTCTGCGATAGAAGGTGCATACCGAGAGATTCCGACTCCTGTTATCGAGCATTCGATTAATCTTGCCAAGAGGACAGGCTCTTCTCTCTCTTTCAAGGATAGCTATCTCACCATGCGTCGCTTACGCCTAGTGGCTTCATTAATAGGTGGGGACGTGGAGTGGAGCGCTGTAACAAAAATTCCAGTTCATTCAGACTCAGCTGACCTGTCTCTTCTCTTCGAATCCGGTTGTAGAACTCTTGAGGTCGGTCTTGAGACTCTTGACCCTGTTGGCCAAAAAATCATCCGAAAGGAAACCAGCATAGATTCTCTCGAGTCCTTTGTAGAACACGCACGCAATTCCGGAATCCATCTTGTGGTTAACGTCATGACTGGCCTGCCTGGCGTTGAGGAATCCGCGGACCTATACTACATCGAGAAGGTCAAACAGATCTTGTCTCAATACGGTACTCAATATAAGATTGAGGGCCACGATTTTGAGGTCAGCATCTTGTCAGCTATGGCTTGCGAGCAGAGGTATGTTCGCCTCCTGTCGAATTGGCCGTGGTCCGCCGTAGCTCGACACAAGAACCTTCCGGTTCCACCCCTTCTACCAGCTCTATGAAAGGATACCCACATGACTGTACGCGCTTCGCTCAAAGCCCTAATTGTAGACGACAACCTCATGGCCATTGGTCACCTGCTTCGAGGTATGAGGGAGGTCGGCGTTAACATTGAGCCAGTAATTGTCCACCCGAAAGAATTCCATGAAGACTTCACAACCCAGTTGCCTGACCCTGCTACTCTTGACGATGTCGATATCGCTTTTGTGGACATTGAGCTCGGTGAGGACTTTATTGAGGTCCATGGGCTCATTTCGCCCTTGTCAGTTCAAGGTGGAAGTCAAGTTCTCCCCTGGCTTCGGGAGCACTGTCCCTGGATTCCTGTTTTTGCTTGGTCCAGATTGATCCGCTACCAACAATCAAAGGAAGGACTTCGAGCCATCGCTGCTTCTTTTCCTTTCGATGCTTTTTTGCCCAAGCCTCTCCTGTGCGAGGACAATGTAGGTAGATCACACCCAGATTGGAACATGCCGTTTTGGAATTGGCTCTACAGGTCGGCGGTAAACAACAGGTTATTCGCCCAGCTTCGGAACAACTGGCGTAATCCACTCTTCCCCGATGCCAGCATTGCTATTGATTGCTCGCCTATCCTTAGAACAGCTCTTGATGATGCGTACGGCAACAATAGCTGGACTACTCTCCTCACACGCTTTTTCTCTGGTTTCTCAAACAGATGTACAGTCACCCCCTTGTCCTCAGGTTTTTCGGGCGCCAGCGTGGTAAAGGTCCGTTGTGAGCCCATCGACCTCCGTGCCGCATATACAGAGTGGGTTGTAAAACTCTCGAGGTCGCCGTCAAAACTGCAGCGCGAAGTTGTTGCTCACGGCAATCTCCTGCTTGAAGGAAGGTACATTAGCCACGTTGTTCCTCTTCGATGCGACAGCGTACTGGCTGTAGGCGGAGTGGGGGCCATTGCGTACGCTTTCTCTGCTGGCTCGCCGGCCTCTGACTGTATCAACAAAACTGATGCCAATTTGCTTGCCGAAGTCATCTCTCTTCTGTACGCAGGTAAAACCATTGTGCCTTGTGAAGATTTCAACGGCGTAATGCCCATCGTTGGAGATTTCAATGAACTAACCTCCATCGCGTATAGCAGTGGTAGCCCTCTCCCCGGTTTAATCTCATCACTCCTTGAAGAGGGTGTCCACTCCGTGATTGGTCGGACTCTGGAGTTTTCAGAATCCCTCGTTCATGGTGACTTGCATCTCGACAATATTCTTCTCGGCAAAGGCAGGTTGATACTGATTGACTGGGCCCGGAAGAGATATGCCCCTGTCGCATATGATCGCGCTAAGATCCTCACTGACTCCTTCAGGAGGAATGTGTACACTCTGCCTTCAACTCCCTTGGACGGCTCGGGATGGCCTTGGTTCAATCCCGTTCACGTCGCATTCGCTTCGACGGATGACGATCTCGTCTTATGCAGAATCTACTCTGTCCTGCTCTACACCAAGCTTCTTTCATTCAGCGACGTTCCTTCAGACGTCAAAGATCGAATTATTCATGGACTGCAGGTTCGGACGTCTGGAGATGACTGGCACCTACGTTCTGATCCGACATGATTCGTACCGCATGGAGTTCCAGTCGCGCCACTTTGCCGCACTTGTTGACTTCAAGGTATCCAAAGCGACCACCGAACTCGCTTGCCACCCTCTCCACATGATATCGTCCTCTGTACGGAGGCGGCTCACCCGGAAGACGTGCTTCGTCGCATACATCAACAACGATCATTCCATCCGCCTCATATAGCTTCACGGTGACTGTAACGTCCACTATCGACTGCTGCGCCATTGCCCAGTACGCGTTTCTCACTATCTCCATCACCGCCCAGGTAAAGTACCCTGGCTCAACAAAAACAGAAGCCACCTCTGAAACCAGTTGAAAATCAAACGTGATTCCGTATTGTGTAACAAGTTGCCGTTGAGCCGAAAGAACAAGCGAAACAGGGTTAGATCTGTATTCGCCAAGGCTGTCCGTCAGCAGTTTCCCCACATCTTGAACCTCCAACGACAACTCGACCACGCGTCTGCGTAGGGGTTCATTCTGTGACTCTCTGTATGGCCCTCTCGCCTGCACCTCAAGCTCAGCCATCGCATCATCTATATGTTGAAGGTGTGCCAGAAGAGCATGGTCAAGAGCCTCAAACACCATGGATTCGTCACTCGTTGCCTTAATGTGGCGATTTCCAAAAAATTCACTGACGGTTCTTCTGGTCCTTCTGGCAGAATTCCATTTCTTGCATGAAGTCAGAATTCGCTGTCTAAGACCATTCCATGCCTGCTCTGGCCCCAAATGCTCCTCAGAACATACGGGTAGCTGTTCAATAAATGGATTGCTTCCAGAAAACAGACCCTCCAGTTCCGCTATCGACCTCACCACCTGGAGAATATTTGTATCTTGGTAACTTCGTTGCTGTAGATGCTCCCACAAACGTCTGTAAATTCTAAACTCCTCGATACCTGCCAATGGCCACTCCCGAGCCACCTCGTAGTTTGTCAGTAGAGTCGCAACCAGGATTTGGCCGATCTCTCTATGTGAATAGCGATACCTGTGCAGCAACTGAGGAACGCAGTGAATATATTGTCTTGGCAGCAGATGGGCGATCGCTGGAGCGTAGCGGCCTAGCGGAAAACCCTCCACATTGTTGTCAAGCAATTCTGTACAGTGAGCAAGCAGACGTTCAAAGGAATCCCTGCCGATCCTCTTGATCAACGTCTCGACTTCCCATTCATGTGAACTCCTTTCATAGGAAATCAATTCAAGAAATCTTTCTCTAACGTTACCGTTCAGAAGCATCGCTTGCAGCAGGGAACGGCTCTTGACACATCTATCGCTTCGTCCATATAGATCTCGGACTCTGAACCTGACCAAGTCGGGATCTTCCTCACTTACTCGCGTAGTTACTGGAACGACATCGGCCCCGACCACCTTTGCGCTTCTCACACGCCAGGGGGAAACTAGGTTTCTTATTTCACCTTCTTCCAAGTGCCCGCGCAGCGCGTCTCGTAACTGCTGTTCCTCGGTACACATGGGACAGGACCCAAATCGCGGCTCATAGAGAGGCAGGCATAGTTCAACAAAGGCTTCCACCGATACCTCAGAGCTACCATATCGACTGATCCCGAAGAGGATACCAGCTCGCTCTGGAGACAAACGCGAGAGGAATCCAATTAGCAGGATGCGAGAATATCCCTCGGCAGAGAGGTACCTGATTAGTCTTTCAGCGGTGCGACCCGAACCGATCGCCGGTATAACCGCAATACAGTCCTTTTTGCCAGGAATTGGCATAACTCGTGGAGCCGCGACCTCGGCCTCCATCAGGCTTACACTGCCAGAGGCTCCGCAGGCATAAACGAGCTCTCTTCGAATAGTCTGGCTAATGTCAGAATGTACATCAAAGAAATACAGCGCCCCACAGTACTGTTCATTCCACTGCGATATCCGAGAACCAAACCACGTCTTGAATTCCTTCTCGACTGCAAGAAGTGCCGATGGAATATCAATATAGAAGCTGTAGTGCCTTCCCGCATGTTCCCAATGCCGCCATCGCAGAGCGCCAACAGTGGCGGTCTTCGAAAGGAACATTTCGTGATTAGTCGCTCCACTGCTCCTTGAATACTGGAGCGGACGCTGCGTAGTCTCGTCTACTACCAAAAAGGAGCCCTTTACTTCCGTCGAGGCAAATGGTTTTCGCTCAACTTCATGATGCAGGAGAGCCTTCACGCTAGTGAAATGGCATTTCAGGGGATCGGAACCGAATCGAGCCCTATTCCGCGTATCGACCAGGGCGACAACATGTATCTCTTTAGCGGTATCGCGGAGACCGATAACGTGGTTCACAAGAGTCTCGCTTGATCCAATCACGTCGGTAATCAACAACACCTTGTTCCAAGAAGGGTTTGAGAAAATTGTATCTGGCGAATTTGTCTTCTCAGCAAGTGCAACCACCACGTTGGTTCTGTTCATGCGCCAGAAGACTCTCGCTACAGCATCCGCCACTGGCTTTGACTTCGGGCCTACGGACACTAACAAGTCAGTGTCTTCCGGAGCGTTTAAGTACACCCATTCAGCAATACGAGAGCACTCGCTTCCATTGCCAAGAATTGGAGACAAATCGATAAATTCTTCTGTGAAGTACTTTTCGTTAATCAGAAAGCGCGCGTTCGTAATGGAGACATGTTTCTGTTGAACCGAATGCTCAAACCACCGCTCGATATACGACATGTATTCCGCTACAACTATTTCTCGAAACCTCTCATCCAAAGCTCTTCTATCGTTAGTGCATATTTCTACGAATTGATTTGTAACGATATCGCCCCACCATGCGCCATGCCTTGGCAGAGTCGTGTATGGGTCCAGACTCGGGCTGATTGTGCCAGGGGCGTGCACTATCAGCAATCGACCGCTCGGCCTGGCTTTGAACACCATGCCGCCAAGAACCTCAGCCATTCTTGGGGGAACGGAATACTGACTCTGGGCTGGTATGACAATGGTACCGTGCGTTCCGGATCGCTGGTCCATCCATGAGAGAAGATCATCTAGCGTCTCCGCACAGTGCGAAATTGAGTTTGGATACATATCAATAGACCTAAACTCAACAGGCTTATTGAACACAGGGGAGTCGAGTTTAGCCGTATCGCGCTTTCTTTGCAGAGGTACTCGTAGGATGTAGTGCGTGCCGGGGAAAACGATGCCATGAACTCTCGCTGTACCGCATTGATAGGCCAAAGCACCGCTATCGCTCATACGAATTGACAATGAACCAGCGCCTGATCTTAGTATTAGGCTCCCACCCCACATTCGGAGAGACTCGCGGACTTTGAACAACCCTGTGGCGATAGTGTCGATCCTAGGCAGGCGACTCCCTTGATATACGCGAATGATCCTAGAACGCCGAGATATGCCTATCCGGTTGACTACAGTGCATCGGCGCTCCCGGCTCGCTGCGCCTCCCGGCGCATCTGGCGAACGACCTTGATCAAGTCGTCGCGGTGTTCTTCCATCCACTCCACGGTGGCGTCGCCGCCCTGTTCCAGCA
>JBDRKM010000158.1:0-13582 GCA_043814015.1 Pseudomonadota bacterium | reverse complement strand
AGTCGGTGCCGCCGCAGGACAGGGAGAAGTAGCCGTCGCTGTCGGAGTCGGTGTGTCAGACGATCTCCACGATGGCGGTGGCGGCGGTGCTGTCGTCCTCCCCGTCGGAGGCGACGACAGAGCAGACCCACACCTGGTCGTTGGTGGTGGAGGCGGCGGGCACGGTGTCGCCCGTCCAGGTGGTGGTGGTGGGGCTGCTGGTTGCTGCCCCATCCACGGTCCAGGCGAAGGCGTAGTCGATGGGGTCGCCGTCGGCGTCGGTGGAGGCGCTGACGAGGATGCAGCGCAGGTCGTCGCTGAGCTGGGGCGCAGCGGGGTCGATGCTCACGGTGGGCGGGGTGGGCGCGGTGTTGAGCACCGTGACGGCACTGGAGGAGAGGGAGGCGCCGGTGGCGGCGCCGTCGTTGGGGGTGACGGTGACCTGGACGACATCGCCCTTGTCGAACCAGGTGGTGCCGGCCAGCGACGCGCCCGTGGCAGCGATGGCGCCGCTGTCCACGGTCCAGGTGTAGGTCAACGAGACGGCGTCACCGTCGGCGTCGAAGCTGGACACCACCGCGCTGAGGGTGTCGCTTGTGTGGGGCGAGATCGGGGAGAGGGCGACGGTGCGGACCTCGGGAGCGGTGTTCACCACGACAGCGGTGTTGCTGGTGACCGGAGTGCCAGTGCTGGTGCCGTCCCAGGGGGTGACGACGCAGTAGATGCTGTCGCCGTGGGCGAAGTGGCTGGAGGGGAGGGTAGGGGTGCCGGCCGCGATGGCGCCGTCCACGTACCAGGCGTACTGGATCGTGACCGTGTCGCCGTCGTCGTCGGCCGTAGTACCCAGGGCGACCGAGAGGGTGTCGCCCTCGGCCGGGCTGGGGCTGGAGAGCGTGGCGGAGGCGAGGGTGGGTGGGGTGTTGGAGACCACCACCGGGTCGCTGGTGACGGGCTCGCCGCAGACCTCGCCGTCACAGGGGGTCAGGGTGCAGGTGAGGGGCTGGCCCTTGTCGAAGGTGGCGCCGTCGAGGGTCTCGACCCCGGCGGTGGTCACCCCGTCCACGCTCCAAGAGGTGAGGTACTGCTCCGCGTCGCCGTCGTCGTCGGCCCAGCCGGAGGGGAGGCAGGCGGCGGTGTTGGCTTCGTACAGGACGGGCGGGTCGATGGTGGCGGAGGTGAGGGCGGGGGCCGAGTCGAGGATCTCGACCGCGGCGGAGTCGACGGGCTCCCCGTCGACGAACCCATCGTTGGGCGTGACGGTGAGAACCACCTGCTGGTGCTTGTCGAAGTGCTCGCCGCTGAGGGTGGCCTCGGCGCCCTCCCGCACCAGGACGCCGTCCACGGCCCAGGCGTAGCTCAGGGTGAGAGCGTCGCTGTCGGGATCGCTGGCATCCACCAGGGCGGTGAGGGTGCTGCCCTCGTAGGCTTCGCTGGGGTCGAGCACGACGCTCTCCACCACCGGCGGGGCGTTCTCGATGCTGACCTCGGCGCTGGCGGGCGCGCCGTCCTCCTCGCCGTCGTTCGGTGTGATGCGCGCGGTCCAGACCTGGCCGCGCTCGGTGGCCGCCGCGGGCAGGATGAAGTCGTGGTAGTTGGTGAGCTCGCCGCCGAGCAGCCAGTCATAGCTCAGCTCGACCACGTCGTCGTCGTCGTCCCAGCTCTCGGCGGTGGCGGCGATGTCGTCGGTGGTGAGGGGCGCGGTGGGGGAGAGGGCGACGCTGGCTGCGGGCGGGGTGTTGGCGATGGTCACGGAGGCCTGGCTCGGCGGGCCGTCCTCCTTGCCGTCGTTGGCCACGACCACGACCTTCCAGATCTCATGCTTAGCGGTCTCGGAAGCGGCCAGGGTGGGGCCGGTGGTCTCCGCGTCGTCCCCCCGGTACCAGGTGTATGTGTAGGTGAGAGGGTCGCCGTCTTCGTCGGGGGCGTCGGTGAGGATCACCGCGACGAGGTCGTCCGCTGTCTGCGGAGCTTCGGGCTCGATGCCCACCACGGGCACACCGGGCGGGACGTTGCAGGCTATCGCCAAGACCGAGCACACGGGAGCCAGGAGAATCGAGGAAAAACATCCTCTCATGTTCTCGTCCTCTCGCATCTTGACCTTCTATCTGGTCGTGGTCGAGATGATACCACGGGCCCAGGATTGGGCCCAGGTGGAGAGGAGACTTCTGCTGTTGAGGAAACTGCTGCTCCTCTGATGGAGTGCGGGGGGCTCGCCACTTCGTTGGCCAACCTGGCGCCGCTAGCCGACCCGCTGAAGGTCGGGCAGGCCGACCCCCTGGACGTCGGGCAGACCGCTGTCCTTGGCGAGAACCTCATCCGTGGGCACCCCGTGCGCGACCTGGCTGCCTTCGACCGGCTATCGCTGCTTCGGACACCCACCACAGGACTGGGTCGGAGGACGCAGGCTCCAGGTTGGTTGCCTGACGGTCCCCGACGGCGGCCTCTTCTTCGGTCGCGAGGACATCGTGGTGTGCTGCGACACGCTGGTGAGGGCAGACACGGGTGATGCGTGGCTCGGTGTTACCACCGCTTTGGGTGGCGAGGGATGCGCTCTCTCTGTTTCGGGCGAGCAGATCCAGATGCTTCCGCCCACCTTCCGCCCCGCCCCTTCTGGGCCACGATCTCCGGGTCTCCGAGCCCATCCCGGCGCCGACCCTTCTGGTCCACGCTCGCAGGCTACTCCCCAGCCGCGGCGTTCGTCTCCTCGCGCTCGCCATCGCCCTCCATCAGCCTCCTCTTCAACGTGGTCCGCGACAGCCCCAGCATGTCCGCCACCTGGCGCAGGGACTCGCCCTGAGCCAGCGGGAGCCTAGCGGCGTGAAGATGGAGGTGGGCCTGGGGGCTGACCACCAGCGGTAGTCATGCCTCGGCCAGGGGCGGTGTAGGTCTGGACGTGGTCAGCGCCCGTCGCGCTGGCGATGCGCGCTGCCAGGTTCTCAACGCGAGCAAGGATCTCCGCGGGCTTCCCTTCGAGGTTCAGGCCGTGCACGTGGACCTCGACAGCCCCTGCCGGGCGGATCCGGAGGATCTGAGACGGGGTTGCCCCGGCGTAGACGATGTGGACGACCGGGCACTCCAGCGCAACCGAGTAGGCGACGACCTGGTAGAGGTCGGCCGGATCGGGCTCGGCCCGCCGCTTGTACTTCGCGTCGACGACGGCGAGGATCTGGTGGCCCGACCGCCAGACGAGGTCGGGCTTGACAACCTGGGAGCCGTCCTGCGTGAAGGGCCGGTCCGTCTGTGACTCGGTGTTTCCCGTGCGTTTCTCCAGGGCCCGCCCGAGCACGTGGGCCAGGAACTCCTGGAACACGACGTTCATGTCGAAGAGGAACGCGATGCCAGGGACGTCGCCCCGTCCTGCCTCCACCGACAGGTGCCGGAGCACCATGCGCGAAAGGACGAGCGCCGGGCGGTAGCGGGCGTTGAGACGGGTGGCGACCGGGAGCGTCGGCGGTGGACCATGGGGGAGGAGGGCTACACCATCGAGCAGCTCGTGCAGGCGCCGGGCCCGGGCCCGCAGGTCGGAGGGGAGACCGGGGCACCGCAGGAGGCAGCGCGCGGCGGAGCGCAGGAGGCGGTTCTCGGGCACGTCGGCGGTGAAGTCGTCCCAGGCGACCTCCACCGGCAGCGGGAACCCGAAGCGACGCCCGACCTGCTCGGCCACGCGAAGCCGCCCGCGGAGGACGAACAGGGCTTCCTCGCGGTGGAGGTACCCGTGCATCACGCCATCGCGGAGCGCCCGCTCGGCCTGGAACAGGAACGCAGCGGCCATGGCTGTCACAAGTTCCTCGGCCTTGTCGAGATCCGCCTCACGATCTGACCACCCCTCGTCCACCTCGGCCAGGGCGGCCAGCCACAGCAGCCGGGACACGCCGACCTTGGGGCGGATCCGGACCTCGATGTCCCCGCACTGGACGATGCCCACGTGCTGGTGGGCCTTCAGGTCCCACGCCCCAGGGGTCGAGAGCGAGGGGGTGACATCGAGGGCCTTCGATCGTGCGAGGGCCGTCGCGTGCACAGCGGTGAGGCCGACGCCGACGACCTGCTCCCACTCCCTGAGTTCTCGGAGGATCACGGCGCGGCCACCTTCTCTCGAACGCGCAGAACGAGGCTCCCGAGGTCGAACTCCCGGCATTTCTCGGCCCACCTGCCGTAGAAATGCTCCTCCAGGCGGGGAAGGACCGAGTGGCGCCAGATCCGCTCCAGCACCCGGTCCTGCTCGATCGCGGGGTGCATGAAGTAGGACGGCCCGATGTGGAAGTCGCGGTCCTCGATGCCTGCGTTGACCGCCTGCAGGAGGTCCGCGACCCAGACGGGCTTCCCCTTAGCGGCGAGCCACCGGGCAAGCAGCCCCGCCACGGGTTCTTCGTCCGGGAAGAACGGCACGAAGTAGAACCGCCGCCGCATGGCGGTGTCTACGAGGGCGATGGACCGGTCCGCGGTGTTCATGGTGCCCACGAAGAAGAGGTTCGGAGGCAGCCGGAAGGGATCGCTACCTGGCGAGTACTGCAACTGGACGCCCCGATCCCGGTACTCCAGGAGGAAGTAGAGCTCACCGAACACCTTGGCGAGGTTGGCCCTGTTGATCTCGTCGATCACGAGAACGTAGTTGTGGCCCGGGTCGCCGAGGGCGTCCTTCGCTATCAGCCTGAGGGGACCATGGACGAGGTCGAACCCCATCGTGGCCCCTTGGCCAGAGGTGGGCCGGTATCCCTCGAAGAAGTCCTCGTAGGCGTAGGAGGGGTGGAACTGGACTAGGCGCACCCGTTCCTCGTCTCCCGACCAGTGCTCGGCCAGTCGCAGGGCGACGAAGGTCTTGCCCGTACCCGGCGGCCCATAGAAGACAAGCTGCCGCCTGTCCTGCAGGAGGTCCGTCACGCCGGCCAGCCAGCCGAAGTCGAATAGGATCTCGTCGGCGAGGGCCTGGGTGGGAGCCGGCAAGGCGCCGCACACGGGTGGAGGGATCACGCGGTCTTGCAGGCCCATGAGCGCCACCACGTCGTCGAGGGTGTCGGTGAGGTCGGTGACCGTCAGGAGGGTTCTCAGCTTGGAGGCGAGGCCGGGGCCGACGTCTGTGCGCGAGGCCGGCTGGGTCGTGTTCAGCCATCGGACGGAGCGCTGCCGATGGCTGGGGACGCCCGGCTCCTCGACCCAGCGGGCTGCCGAGGTGATGATGCCGACGAAGACGCCCTGAGGATCTCTGGTGACGACCGCGTCCCCCTCCGCCATCGCGGTCAGGAAACGGTGGAGGTTGCCGGCCGCCGCGGTGACCCAGTTGGCGCTCTCGTCGGGCCACGTCTCGTGGATCTGCCGGGTGATCTCGTCCCTGGGAGTTCCCGGCTCGATGGAGCCGGCTTGGGTCCAGGCCACTGAGCAGAAGCCTTCTTTCAGCCAGCGAGGGACGAGGTTCACCCCCTCCACGTTGGCCCCCCGTACCAGCCATGCGCGACGCGGCAGCTTCGGCGGTTCGGGCGGAAGGTCTTCCTTGTTCTGCCACACCCTCTTCAGGGGCTCGATGTAGAAGGAGAACTCTGTGCCAAAGCGTGGCGTAAGTGCTGCCCGGATCTCCGCAAGTGCGCGATCCACATCTTCGGACTGCGCATGGGTGCCGAATGCCTCGATGATCGCAGCCTTGTGCTCGCGGGATGAGATGTCCTCGAAAGTGTCCGGGTGGACGAGGTAGAGAACGATTTCCCGTTGGCCGAACGCCGACTTCATCGGCACCTGCCACAGGAGCGCCTTGAAGGCCCACGGATCTGCGAGGCAGGCAGCACGGGACTCGGGTGTCGCCCGCTTCCACGCCAGCCCGAACTCGTTGAGGAACCAGAGGTAGAACGGGCGGTGCATGAAGAACGCAGGGCCTGGGTGGATGAAACCGACCGACAGGATCTCGCCCAGATCAGCCGGGATGCCCACGGGATCCCGCATCATGCCGAGCGGGATGCCGATGAGATCCCGCTTCACCTTGCCGGACAGAGGCTCGGCGATGAACAGGTGGACGAACATGACCTCTGCGGCGAGTTGTAGGACCGCGTCCGGCGCACCCGTGAGCTGGCGTCGCCACTTGGCCTCGAAGGTGTCCTTCGATGTGTCCGGGTTCATGTTGAAGTGGCGGTGCAGGAGCACGAAGTTCGGCTCGGTCCAGATGGCTCGGCCCGGCGTGAAGAGGGAACCATCCGCCTGAAGGCACATCTCGCGGAATCTGGCGCAGGTGGCGTACAGGGGCACATTCTGTTCGTCGGAGTAGCGCGTCATGGCTTTTCTCCCTTTAAAACTCGATGTCGTGGACCGCAGCCGAGGCGAATGCGTCCTTGGCCTTCCGGGCTGCGCGGCGCCGGACTTCCGGGGCGTCGCAGAGTGACATCAACTCGTCGACCCTGGCGATATTGCGGTGTTGCTCGGGAGGGAGGGATGGGGGTCGTCCACCTTGGCCTGTGGGAAGGACGGTGGACAGCAACGAAGTCGGCCGCAGGCCTGCGGTCCACCGAGCTTTCCACAGGAACCCAGTCCGTCCCGATGTCCATGGCCAGAGACAGCGCCGCAGGTGGACACCGCGGACCGCGTCGGGCAACAGGACGGGCGGTCGCCGCCCGGGACGGCGTGGGTCGTGGGGCGCTACCCTTCACCGCCGTCCTTGAAGAGGGGCTGCTGTGTGGGCGTGAAGGTCGCTGGACCGCCGGTGACCAGGGCGAGCCCCGCGCGCTTCACGATGCGATCGTGGTCGCCGTCGAAGAAACACACGCCCCCGGCTTTCCACCGGACCGCGCACGCGACGATTTCAATGTCCACCTTGACGGCCTGCCGGCTGGTCGCTCCCCGGCCGCGGATCCCCTCGAGGGCGATGTCGCCGACGACGAGGGCCGCGTCCTTGTCGAGGTCGAGGATCTCGAACATGCGACAGAGGATGTCGGCCGCCTGCTCGCGCTTCGCCTTGGGAACGCCAGCCAGCACCTCTCCCAGGGCCGGAGCGGCCAGGCACAGGCTCCAGCGGTTGGCCTCGATCCGGCGGAGATCTCTCGCCTGCTCCCATCGTTCTTCCTGCCCTCTCGGCGGATCCGCGAGCAGGAGATAGACCGCGACGGAGGTGTCGACGACAAGGCGCTGGGAAGCTGGCATCAGGGTCGGACCTCCGCCAGGAAGGCGGCCGGGTCGAAGTCGGCCATGTCGTCGGCGAGGAGCACGTGGAGTTCGCCGAGCGCAGCGTCGAAGGGGGTCCGGGCGACGGGTTCGAACGAGGCGATCCTGAAAGCCAACAGCGCGCCGGTCCGCGCGTCCTTGATGGCTTCTCCCGTGACGGCGACCTTTTCATAGAGGAACCCCGCTAGGAGCTTGGCCAGGTCGCGGCCGGCGTCGCAGTGGACGTGCCCGTGCTCCTCGAACCCGATCTCGACACGCCCCCTCTGCCCCCCTGTCCTGTTCACCTCACCGACGAGCGTCGTCGCCTGCCTGATCCGCCAGTTCGGGCGGTCCGAGGGTACGATCACGGGCTTCAGAGTCCGGGCGCCGCATTCGAGCCGCGCGCGCTTCTCCTCCAGGTAGTCGTACACGCGCCCAGCCTTGGCGCGCTGGTCCAGCGTCCAGGCGCGGGTGGGCCCGCCGCGGAAGCGGTAGACCGCGGGCAGCGCCCTTTGCGGGACGCGCAGGACCGCGATCGCGCTGCCCTCGTCGACCCGGACCGGGAGGATGTTCCCGGCGGCCGGATCCTGCACCATGGCGCCGAGCGCGGGGATCAGCCGGTCGAGGAACTCCCGCAGGTCCGCCCAGCCGAACGAGTCCAGCGACAGCCCTTCTGCCTGAAGGTGGAACCGGACCTGGACGTGCGTGCTCATGGCGCCATGGTAACCCCTCCGGCCAGGAATCGTGGACACGAACTGACCGGATGTTGGCTACCCTTCGCTGCCCGCAAGGCGGTAGGGCGCCGTCGCTTCGATAGCGACCCGCCAAGGTTCGCCTGGCTTTGAGGTCTCCTGCAGGCGTTGGCGAAGTCGGTTGCCGATCACGGCAACCAGCTCGCCGGTGCCGACGTCGAGTTCGAGGGTAACGAGCTCGTTCCGACTGCTGAAATCGCCGAACCCCAAGCAGACCGCACGCTGAACCGGGTTGATCACTCCGATGACCGGGGCGCTCAGCCAGAACCTGGGCTCCCGCAGGGGTTCCTCCCAGCGCCGCTTCCATCCGGGATGCCGGCATTTCTCGTTGCCGGGGACGAGCACCTTGGCGCCGTTGGTGAACGAGGATCGGAGGAAGAAGCAGCCCTCCCGGACGGCGAGTGCGACGACCCCCGAGGAAACCGCCCCGAGGTGCAACGCGGTTAAAGGCGCGTGCGACGCGGCTTCGACGAAGTCCTCGGTGACCACGAGGTAGACTGTGTCGTTCTGCCATCGAACGCCCTGGGCGCTGACCGAGCCACCGACGATCGCGCCGCCCATACCTCGGTAGGCCATCAACCCCTCTGCGCTGACGATGGCCTGGACGAGTGCAACCGCGATCGACAGGTCGGCGTCAGCCGGCACGATCGCGGCGCCCCGGCGCTGCTCTGCCAGTTCCACGCAGGTCCGGTTCGTGATGTACGCGAAGCCGTCGGCGATCTCCTCGTCGGGACTCCCGGCGATCACCGTCACGCAGCCGATGGTGTCCTGTCGAACGGCGCCCTGCCACGCGAAGGTGTGTAGCGCCCCGTCGCGCCACTCCGCGCAGACCCAGGTCACGGCATCAACGTGCGCGCCCGAGGATGTCCGCACTTGACGGGCAGCCTCCTCCAGAGCGAATGCAACCCCCCGCGCGAGGGCAGCCGGTGGGAGCCGGTAGAGGGCATCCATCATGGCGCGGGCTCCGGTGCCGTCGCCGGACGCCGCAGCCAGACCGTGCGTCCCCACCTGGACCATCTTCATCGCCGCTTCCTGCGGGTGCCCGTCGCCCGCGCTCGACACCTCGTTGAAGGACGACAGCGGGAATCTCCCGTCGCTGCGCCCGCTCTCCGCGGTGTCCGCGACGATAAACGCGCGCTGTTCGTCGCGCCAGAGCAGGTTGAACGTCATTCTTCAGCCCCGCGTAAGGATCGAGTTGACGGCGCCACGAGTCAGTCCCCTGCCTGCTCCCCGAGCCATCGGATGTGGTCTTCTACCTGACCAGCGAGCCACGCGGGCATCCCCCTCTTCAAGGCGGTTGACGCGAAGTTGGACATCGACATCGCCGCGCTGTTCATGAACGCATCCAGAGCGACGCCGACGCTCCACCCGCTCCGCGCGAGGTCGATGAACCAGCAGAGGTCGGCGACCGTCAGAAAGACCGGCCCGTGGAACGGTTGAACCCCGGGCCGTGGGAGCTGTTCTGCGGCGCGCCGCCACTCCACACGCCACTCCCTGGAGCAGGGTATCGGCTCGGCAGTGACGACGATGGCCCACCATGTGTCGCTGGCCGTCGGCGCCGACCGGGGCAAGGAGCTTGGCATCGTCGCCGCCCTGTTCATCGTGGCGAGCACCTGCGGGAGCCCATCGACTCCGGGCCTCGCGAACCGCTTGAGCAGGTCGACGTGGACCAGCTCGCGATCCCGCAGGCGCAGCGTCGAGGGCGACGGGTAGGTCAGCTTCACCTCCACGAACAGCACGGCGCGCCCGAACCTCGCGACGACATCGCACTGCTGCCCCTGGTCGCTCACAGGCTGATCGCCAGCATCGGCAAGGGACAGCAGCTCGTCTCGAACGAACCCCTCAAGGCCGGTCTTCGTCCAGTGGACGGTCCAGCGCTTCAGCGCCCGCTCCTCGGCGCGGTCCTTCGCGACGTCTGCCGAGACACGCCCGACGAAGCCTCCGAACCGCAATGCGGCCACGTCCCCGAGGGCCAACGGGTCCGCGCACACCGCGGTGCCACGATGAACGAAGAACGGCATGTCACGCAGCCGGGATGCCGCCGGGCTACTGCACCAGCCGGGGACCAGAGCGGGCCCGTCCTTGCGGCGGCAGGCGAGGCGCCGCGCGAGCCATGCAGCGCCTCGGTTCTCCCGATCAAGCTCGCCGAGCTTGTAGAGATGCGGCTTCAACTCGCCCGTGGCCGAGTGCCCGAGCCAAATCGCCAAGCCCGAGAACATCGCGGCCAGGCCCGGGCGGCGCGCGCGGCGGAGTAAGGAGTCGAGGACTGAGTGCTCCACGGTGCTGGCGACGCGGCGGAAGATCGAGGCCCCTACGAGCCAGCCCAGCATCGGGACGCCTCCGTGCTCCCTCGCCATGACAGCCATCTCCCCCAACCACATCCGCTGCGCGGTGTCCGGCAGCACGAGGAGCGGGCGCTCTGGCATCCCGCCTACGAGGCGGTTGATCGCAAGCAGGACGTCGCCCAGGTGCTCGACGTCCGCGTCGGCTGGGTCGAGGTCCATCGCCGGCGTCCCCTTTGCGATCAGCAAGCGGATGGCGGCGAGGATGGATGCGTACCGGAAGACGACTTGGTGCTCTCCCCGCGCGAGCACCGCCCGGGCACGCTCGAACGTCCTCTGGGTCATGAAGGCGCTGAGGGTCTGCAGCTCGTCCACGATGGGCCGCACAGGTTCGGCCGCTCGCCACTGTGCGAGCTTCGCGAGCGTGTACACCGTGGCGGGAATCGGCAGCGCACGGATCTGGTGAACGACATCCTCCTCGGACCAGCCCGGAAGGCCGACGTCGTGGTCGGTGAGCACGAACGTGGGGCGTGTCATGGGCGGCACGGCGGTGCTCCTCCGTGGGCGTCATCGTAGCTGCCGTGGTGCTCCCTCGCGACATCCTGTAGCCTCGACGGCTCCTACTGGCTGGCCGTCCGCGCCTCCCCCCGCGTGGCGCTTTCGACCTGCTCCGCGCGTTGAACACCGGCGGAAAATCCCGTTCCCACCGCCTCACTCAGCCTCTTCACCTCGCTCCCCGCCTCGACGACCCAGTTCGAAAATCGTCGCGTTAGGCTCGCCATGCCCTGAAAAGGGCCTTAGAGGGACGAAAAAGGCGGTTGCAACGATCGGGCCCTGAGCCCGAAACCGCCCCAATTCGCTGGTCCGTGTGCCCCCCGTGTGCCCGTGGGCCCATGGGCCCAGGGCCTGCGGCCCCCGTGTTGCGCCTGCGCAATCCGGCCCCGGGGGGTCCCCTGATCGCCCTGGCGGCCCCCCTCCGCGCGCGCGGCACCAGGCCCCGCGGACCGCAGCACTCCCCGGACCCGCCCGGTCCATGTCGGACGGCGGGTCCGGCGTGGTGGGCGGCCATCGCCCGATCGAGGCACCCATGAGCGAGCACGACGTGCAACCCACCGCGCCGAAGCGCGCACCCCAGCCGCTGGACGAAGCCACCGTACGCGCCGCCGCAGCGCAGCATCCATGCTGCCGCGACGCCACCTCCTTGAGAGGGTGGGGGAGGCTCAAGCGCGAGCACCCGAAGGACTGGGACCGGGTCCTGCGGCGGTGCTTCCCGGAAGGGCTGACCGCTGACGCGACCCTGGGCGACTACCTGCGGGCCGGCGCCGGCGGGCTGCTGGTGCCCGCGCATCCCGCCGATCAGTCGGTCAAGAAGAAGCGCGCGGCCGCGATCCACCTCGCAGCGGTCATCGGCCATCTCATGCTGTCTACGCTGGATGAGGCCGGCCTGGAGGCCGCCCGAGCGACCTACCTCGAGGCCCGGGGTGTAAAGCGCCCCTCGTGCCTGGGCAGCGACCTGCGCGTGCTGCGCCACGCCGCACACAACGGCCGCATGGACCTCGACCTGCCCGAGGTGGCCCTGGTCTGGAGCACCCCACGGCCGCGCCGCAAGGTGCGCCGCCGGAGGCGCTCCGTCGGCACGCCCGAGGAGGTGCGCCGGTTGATCGAGGCGTCCCCGACCGTGGTCCGGATCGCCATTGTGCTCTTTGCGGGCATGGGGTTGCTGCTGGGTGAGGCCCTCGCGCTGCGCGTGGAAGATCTGGACACGGCCCGCTACGCTTTCAGGATCCGCCACGCCGGGCTCCGGGGGCCCTGGGACGCCGCCACGGACCACCTGCGGCCGATCCCCCTCTGGGGGAATGACATTCTCCAGTCCGGGCTGGCAGAGTTGGCATCCACCTCCCCGCGGCAACTGCTCTTCGCGAGCCCCCGCGGCCAGGACCGGCCGATGACCAACCTGGCAAGCCTCATCCGCCAGGCCGCCATCGCCGCCGGGCTCTGCGCGCCGGGAGACAACGACCCACGCTGGACGCCGTCGGGCCTCCGCCTGCTCTATCAGGCGCTGGCCCGGGGCCTGGGCCTGCCGCGCGCCCTGGTCCGCGGCACCATCGTCCTGCCCACCGACCCCGCGGAGCAGGCGCGGGTGGTGGCGTTCTACCTGGCGGAGGGCCGCCGGCTCGCCAACCATTGGTTCGAGCTGGTGGCACCGCCGCGCGGCCTGGGACGCCGACGGCTCCACGTGCCGCGGCGCGCACCCCGGCGCGTGCCGGGGCACCGGCCCGAGGTTCAGCCAGCGGACCGGAATCGGATTGGGCGCCTGCCTGTCGACCGCTCGGCGATCCGGCTGGGGTGGTACGACCTCGTGGCGGGGGTGGTGCCGCCGCGCGCTGGCAAGGGCGAGGTCTCTGCGGTGGAACCGGCGCCGGAGGTCTGCACGCCGGCGCCGACCGTGGAGGTCGAGAAAGGCGATGTGCCGGTCGCGCGGGTGGAGGTCCCCTCGCGCGCGGAGCAGGTGGACGCCGGGGTGGCCGGCGCCATGGCCGGGTTCACGGCGGGGGTGTTCGTGGGGGCGAACATCTGCCGGGCGGGGGGGCGGGGGGTGGCTTGAAGCCGGGGGGGGAGGTGGGGTATCGGCGCCAACCACCGCAGGCTCCGCGGTCCTCGCGGACCCGCACGTCGTGGGGACAGCCACCTGCCCGTGGCTGGCCCCTCCGGCCCGCCGGAAGCCACAAACGCTGAACTCCTCTTCGACGAACTTCGTCTCGATGACGAACACCGCCGGGCCATCCTCAAACGTGGTCTCGATCGGGACATCGCAATCGACGCCGGCCAAGCCTGCCTGATCACCGAACACGTCGGCAGCCGGTGTGTGCTCGACGACGATGGAGTCCACGCGGACGAGCCCCGGCAGCAGCGGGGTCAGGATGGCCGTGGCAAGGTCGGCGTCGTCAGCGAGCGGTCCGAACAGGTTGAAGCACACCCTCGCGTCGGAGTGGGGGGTGTCCTGGCAGATCAGCCCTTGAGCCGGTAGTCCCGCTCGATGATCGTGGCCAGGTCGGGACCCTTCCAGTAGGGCTCGATCCAGCGTGGCCGCTGGTCCTTCCAGTTTGGGGCGGCGCGGTGCCAGTGCCCCCGGACCATGAAGCGGGTCATCAACACGCGGCCGCCTTCCTGGCCTGCCGCGCGCGCGGCGGCCTGGATCCGCTCGACCTGCCGGATGTCGATCTTGCCGGGCAGGAAGAACACATCCTCGCCGGTGGTCTTGTTCAGGAAGCGGGCGATCTCGCGCTCCACGGTCCGTCGGCGCGGGCGGGACAGGCCCCCGAGCCGGGCGCGCAGCGCCGGGATGGGCGATGGGATGGTCTGGATCTCGACCCCGGCGCTGGTGGCGTAGAGCACGGCGTTGATGGCGAGGTGCAGGAGTCGCTTCATGGCGGGCGCGTCGAACACCGGGTC
>JBDRKM010000157.1:0-73859 GCA_043814015.1 Pseudomonadota bacterium | reverse complement strand
GGCAGGCCTCCCACCCGGGACGGAAAGGTCGCAGCGTCGTGTGGGTGGTGGGGTGCGCTCGCCCACCTGGGCTTGGTGCACAGGGAAAACGGGCTTCACAAGGCATCCTGGCGCTGGCACGGATGTTGCGAACTCGAACGGCGAACGGAGGTCTCCATGCGCTTCTCCCTCGTGCTCCCCGCCCTCGCCGCCTTCACCGGCTGCACCCTCTTCCAGCACACCCCCAACGTAGACGAGGCGGGCGGAGACTGCCCCATCGCCATCCAGGTGGAGGGCTGGGCCGAGCTGGATCTGCGCGAGCACGGCCCGCTGGACGGTCGCTGGGTCGGCGAGGAGTTCCACGAGGCCTGGGACCTGCCCGAAGGCTCGCAGAACTACGCCTACGTCGCCTCCGACACCTTCGCGCTGACCGGCGCGATCGTCTCACCGCGCGCCAACGTGGACGAGGCCTCCTTCATCATCATGGACATGTACTCCCACTGGGTCGGCTCGGACCGCGACGAGACCATCGTCCCCCCCGAAGACGGGCGCACCCGCTACGCCTACGACCGCGCCAGCGGCAGCCTGTGGGCGCTGCGCAGCATCAAGAGCGAGAACGACTCCTATGAGCACCCCCTGGAGGTCACCGAGCTGCTGGTGACCGAGACCGCCGAAGGGCCCATCATCTACCTGGAGTACATCGAGACCTACTACCAGGGAGAGGACGGCGGCTCCTGCACCTCTTTCAGCACCGGCGACGGCCGCGGTAGCGACGTGGACACCTCCGGCGGCTCCTCCTCCGGCGGCTCCTCCTCCGGCGGTCATGACGGCAACTGGTCGGCCTGCGGCGACGAGGTCATCGGCGGCATCGACGTCTCCTACTGGCAGGGCACCATCGACTGGAACAAGGCGGCCAACGACGGGCTCGACTTCGCCATCGTCCGCATCGGCGACGGCTTCTACGAGGACCCCAAGTTCGAGGAGAACTGGCAGGGCGCCCGCAACAACGGGCTGGTCCGCGGCAGCTACCAGTACTTCCGCGCTAGCCAGGACCCGGTCGCTCAGGCCGAGATCGTGGCCCGCAAGCTGGGCAGCATGACCGAGGAGGACATCCCCGCCGTGCTCGACATCGAGACCACCGACGGGGTCTCCACCTCACATGTGGCCGACGCCATGCACGACTGGCTCGACACGGTGGAGCGCGAGACCGGCCGCGTCCCCATCATCTACACCAGCCCCGGCCTGTGGCCCTCCATGGTCGGCAGCGAGGACTTCTCCGAGTACCCGCTGTGGGTCGCCCACTGGGGCACGTCCTGCCCGACCCTGCCCACCCACTGGGACCACTGGGTCTTCTGGCAGACCAGCTCCGACGGCGCCATCGACGGCATCTCCGGTCGGGTCGACACCGACGTGTTCAACGGCTCCCTGGACGACCTCTACGACTGGGTCGCCGACCACTGAGCGCGGCCCCCAGGGCCAGCAGCCACCCCGCGAGCGCGCCCTCACCCGGTGCGCTCGCGCAGCCTTGGCAGCCCTCCTCCACGGGATCGGGGCGCTCCGCCACGCAGCGCCCCGCCGGGTCCATCCGCCCCTCGCGGGCGCAGCTGGCGGTGAGCCACAGGGGTGAGGACCAGGCGCGCTGCCCGTCGGTCTGGTCCACCTGCAGCCAGACCGCCCACTCGCGGTGGCCCCAGTCCTCCATGGGCCAGGACCCCTCGGCGTCCAGGGTGCCGGGCTCCTCGACGAGGAGGTCCTGGGCGCCGGCGCGCTGCCCGGGGATCACCCCGCGCAGGGCGATGCGCGCGATGGGCGCGGTGCCGTGGACCTCCCAGCCGAACGCCGGGTCCCGCCCCACCACCCAGGGGCCGCTGCGCACGCGCTCGCCAGCCACCTCCAGCCAGGCGTCCAGCACCACGCGCGCGCCCGTGGTGGCGTAGACCTGGCGGCCGGCCAGGGCCGCGAACACGTCCGCCCGGGTCAGGGCCGGGGCCCAGAAGGCGGCGAGCCCCGCCGGCTCCCCCGCCAGCCCGCGAGGGTTGCCCAGCCAGCCGTCGTGATCGTCGGTGGAGGCGAAGAAGGCCAGGTGCTGGCCGCGCTGCAGCGCCTCCACCACGCTGCCCTCCACCTGCGGGTCCAGGGAGTCGCCCCAACCCGAGAAGATCTCGGCCGCGGCGCGATGGAGGGCGTCCCTCGTGCGCCACTCGGCCCCGGTGTAGACGCTGGCGTGGGGCAGCACCACGGCCTGGCCGCCGGTGGCAGCCTCCCAGGCCGCGACCCGCTCCAGCAGCCCGTCCGCGCCCGCGAGCCCCGTGACCTGGTCGTAGTCCACGAGGAAGCCGTCGCAGTCGTCGAAGTAGACGTTGTGGTGCCCGGCCTCCTGCACCCCACCCATCCACTCGAAGCCCATCAGGCTCAGGTAGCGCCCGTCCTCGGACACCTGGGCGCAGGTGGCGCGCAGCTCCTCCCAGAGGGCCTCGCCTCCCAGCTCCCAGGGCGGCAGCTTCATGCTCTCGCAGCCCACGTCGAGCCCGGCCACGTTCTGGGCGTAGGCGTGGTTCTCGTCCTCGCGCGCGCCGTCCGGGTGCACCACGGTGTGTCCGTGGTGGGCGTGCAGATCACCCCAGAACAGCAGGCGCTCGGGCTCGCCGGCGGTCACCACCACGGGGTTGGTGGTGGTGGCCAACGCTCCCGCCGTGAGGGCCACGCGGTGGACCCCGGGCTCGTCGAAGGTCAGCTCGGTGGCCAGCCAGCCGGGGCTGTCCGGGCCGAACGCCAGGGCCGTGCCCCCGTAGGCCGCCTCCACCGCGCCGTACAGGTCGGCCCCGGGCACGGGGTTGCCGAAGGTGTCCAGCAACGCGACCCGCAGCCGCGCGGGCTCGCCCGCCGCCACGTAGGAGGGCAGCACGGCGTGCAGCGCCACGGGCTCGGGCTGGGCCAGCACGTCGAAGCTGGGCGCGTCGAGCGCCACGAGCGCGCCGCCCGCGGCCTCGAAGGCCCGCCAGGCCACCGCGGAGAACGCCCGATCCGGCGTCTGGTGGCCGCAGTCGGGGTGCTCGGCTGGGTCGCCGAAGCGCACGCGCAGCTGCTCGCCCTCCTCCAGGCGACCCGCCTCGATCCAGACGTCGGTGTAGCCGTAGGCGTGGATGTCGCCGCCCTCGACGCTGCGCGCGAGGCCCAGGACCGCCGCGCTGTCGGAGGACACGCTGACCAGCGAGATCGAGGCCGCCCCCTCCTCCGCCAGGGGCGTGCAGGCCGCCGCCGACAGCTGGCTCACCCCGTACTTGGCCCAGCGCATCCCGTGCAGGATCGGGTCCTCGATACGGACTCCGTCGCCCGGATCCAGGCCCCCGGGGCCCGCGGTGTAGAGGTAGTCGAGGGTGACCTTGGTGTGCGCCGGGAACCGATCAGGGGTCAGCGTCACCCGACCGCGGGGCGCCCCGGCGAAGGCCCCGTCCTCGGGCGGGCCGTCCCAGGGTGGCAGGTCCGAGGGCACCAGCCCCGTGTCGGCCCGCGAGGGGGCGGGCGCGAGGAACAGGGCGATGGCGGCGAGGGGGATCACGCGGGCAGTGTGCCCGATGTGGGGCTGAACCGCACCTAGTGGTGGTGCATCCCCGGCAGGTGCGGGTGCCCGTGCGCGATCTCCTCCTCGGAGGCGTCGCGCAGGCTGACGATCTCGATGTCGAAGTGCAGGGTGACGTCGACCAGGGGGTGCTCCAGATCCATCCAGACCGTGTCGCCCTCGACCTTGGCGACCCAGATGGGGAACCGGTGGCCGTTGTCGTCCTCGCCCATCAGCTGCATGCCGGGGGCCAGCTCCACATCCGCGGGCAGGTGCTCGCGCGGCACGGGCATGGGCTGGGCCTCGCGCACGCCGTAGCCCTCCGCGGGGGGCACCACCGCCTCGAAGCGCTCCCCCAGGGCCCTGCCCTCCATCTGGCGCTCCAGCCCGGGCACGATGGCGCCGGCCCCCTGCAGGTAGGGCATGGGCTGCCCGCCGCGGGAGCTGTCGATCTCGGCCCCCTCGCTGTTGCGCAGGGTGTAGTGCATGAAGACGACCTTGTTGGCCGCGACGCGGGGGGTGTCTGCCATGGTGGCTCCCGGGGGGTGGCCGGCGCCCGTGAGCGGACGCGGGCCGGCAGCCTATGGCGGCGGGCGGGGGGTCGCGAGAGGGGGCGCGGAAAAAAGCACACGCGAAGTCCGCCCCCGCGTGCGATAGGAGAAGGGCCCAGGAGGAGCACACATGGAGGATCTCCCCACCATCGCCTGCCCCGACCGCGCCGCCTGGCGCGCGTGGCTGCAAGAGCACCACGCCAGCGCGCGCGTGATCTGGCTGCGGTTCAACAAGAAGCACACCGGCGAGCCCGGCGTGCGCTACGAGGAGGCCGTGCAGGAGGCCCTCTGCTACGGCTGGATCGACAGCATCGTGCGCCGCCTGGACGAGCGCGCCTACCTGCAGAAGTTCACCCCGCGCACCAACACCGCCAAGTGGTCGGTCAGCAACCGCCGCCGCCTGAAGGCGCTGGTGGCGGAGGGCCGCATGACCCCGGCTGGCCTGGCCGTGGTGGGTCATGCCCTCGATGCGCCCGTGGTGGAGCCGCCCCGCCCGCCCGAGCTCCTGCCTCCCGAGCTCGACGCCCGCCTGCAGGCCGCGCCCGAGGCCGCCGCCGCCTTCGCCGCCCTGCCCCCCTCCCATCGCCGCCAGTATGTCGGCTGGATCACCCAGGCCAAGCGCGAGCCCACCCGCCTGCGCCGCCTGGACGAGGCCATCGCGCGCCTGTCCCGCGGCGAACGGCTGGGGTGGAAGTAGGCCGTGCGCCCCGCCCCCGCCCTGCTCCTGCTGGCCGGCCGCTGCGGCCCCGCCGTCCAGCCCGACGACACGGACACCGCCCCGCCCGGGCCGCCGGTGGCGGATCTCTCGGCCGCGGTGGACGAGGTGATCGGCAGCCTGGTGCGGGTCACCTGGGAGCAGCGTGAGGCCTGCCGCGGCGCCGTGGCCGCGCGCGTCGAGGGCGGCGACTGGCGGCGCGGCCCCGAAGTGGAGCGTGAGGTCGGGGATCGCGGCCAGCTGGTGGTGGGCCTGCCCTACGGCGCCACCGTCGCGCTGCGCCTGGAGGAGGACTGCGGAGAAGGGGCGCTCATCTCCGAGGTCCTCACCATCGCCACCGCCCCGCTGCCCACCGGCCTGCCCGCCCCGGCCCTGCTGCACCGCGAGGCCGACGCCGAAGATCCGGAGATGCACTACCTGCTGCTGTCCACCGACTCCCGCGAGGACGCGCCCGACCCGGACGCCTGCTGGACCGTCCTCGTGGACCGCGCCGGCGCGGTGGTCTGGGCCCTGGCCTCGCCCGTCAACCGTCGCACCATGAGCCCCCGCGTGGCCCTGGACAGCCAGGGCCTGCTCATCGACCACAACAGCTTCTGGGGCATCTTCGACGGCGGGGCCGCCTCCCAGGTCCAGCGCGTCGGGCTCGACGGTGAAGAGCTGGCCCTCTACGACACCCCCGGCCTGCACCACGGCCTGACCGAGCTCGGCGACGGCACCGTCGCCTGGGCCGCGGCCGACGGTATGACGGAGAACCTCATGCTGCTGCACCCCGACGGCAGCCAGGAGGCGCTGTGGTCCTGCGCCAGCCTGCACCAGCAGGTCGGCTCGCTCCAGCCCTGCGCGGCCAACACGCTGCTGTGGGACGCCGCCACCGACACCTTCCTCTTCTCCTTCTTCTCGACCGACACCGTGGCCCAGATCGACGCTTCGACGGGCGAGACCCTGCGCTGGTTCGGCCAGCTTCCCGGCGCCTGGGCCTTCGACCCGGAGGAGAGCGCCTTCTGGTGGCAGCACGGCGCCGCGCTGACCGCCGCCGGCACCCTGCTGGTCTCCACCCGGGTGGCCGAGCACACCGATGAGACCGCCGTGCGGGAGTACGCCCTTGATGAGGGCACGAGCACCCTGCGCCAGGTCTGGGCGTTCGGCGAAGACGAGGGCATCTACGGCGCCGAGCTGGGCGAGGCCTGGCGTCTGGAGGGGGGCAACACCCTGCACAACCTCGGCACGGCCCAGCGCATCCGGGAGATCACCCCGGCTGGGCGGGTGGTCTGGGACCTCGGCTGGACCCGCGGCAGCTTCGTGGGCCACTCCGAACCCATCGGGGATCTCTACGCCCTGCTGCCGGAGGGCGGGGCGCGCTGACCCCCGGTGAGCGCGCCCACCCTGCCGCGGGCCCACGCTTGCACCGCCCGGCCACCGGCGGTACTCCCCGGGCCACCATGATCGAGCCCGCCGCCGTCCACCGCGCCCTCGCCGCCCTGCACGAGCACCTGCTCGGGCTGGGCTCCGTGGCCGTGGCCTACTCCGGCGGGGTGGACAGCACCCTGCTGCTGGCCGCGGCCCAGCGGGCGCTCGGCCCCCGCGCCCTCGCGGTCTTCGGCCGCTCTCCCACCGTGCCCGGCGGCGAGGAGTCCGCCGCCCTGGCCCTGGCCGCCGCGCTGGGCGCGCGGGTCCGGGTGGTGGAGACCTGCGAAATGGAGGACCCCGCCTTCGTGGCCAACGGCCCGGACCGCTGCTTCCACTGCAAGCGCGGGCTGTTCGCGCTGGTGCGCGCCGTCGCAGACGAGGAGGGCCTGGCCGCGCTCCTCGAGGGCAGCAACGCCGACGATCTCGGCGATTTCCGCCCTGGATCGCGGGCGGCCCGCGAGGCCGGTGCCCTGGCCCCGCTGCTGGAGTTGGGCATCCACAAGCCCATGGTGCGCGCCATGGCCAGGGCGCTCGGGCTGCCCAACTGGGACAAACCCGCCATGGCCTGCCTCTCCTCGCGCGTGCCCTACGGCCGCCCCATCGCGCGCGCCACCCTGGCCCGCATCGACGCCGCCGAGCGCGCCCTCGTCGCCCTCGGGCTCGGCCGCCTGCGGGTGCGCGACCACGGCGACGTGGCCCGCCTGGAGGTGGACCCGGCCGAGATCCCGCGGCTGACCGCCGAGCCACTGCGCGCCCAGGTCGTCGAGGCCCTGCGCGCCGCCGGCTTCCGCTACGTGGCGCTCGATCTGTCCGGCTACCGCACCGGCGCCATGAACGAGGTGCTGCCCGCTACGGACCTTCGCAGGCCGCTGTGAGCGTGAAGGGCAGCCCATCGCCCGCGGCTCCGTCCACGATCACCAGGTAGTGGGCCGCGTCGCGGTTCTCCTCGAGGCGCACCTCGGCGCCGCCGTAGGCGGAGGCGCCCTCGCACTCGGAGATGGCCTCCTCGGGCCCCGGGCAGGCCTCCTCCGGCTCCCAGCGCAGCGCGACCAGCGCCAGCTCGCCGCAGGGGCTGTCGAGGGTGAGGGTGGCCCGCTGGCCCGCCGCCAGCTCGAAGCGGTACACCCGCTCGGGCCCCCGGCCCGCCTCGGCCACGGTGGGGAAGCAGTAGGACTTCAGGTAGCGGCCCCCGTCGAAGACCTGGCTGCCGCCCGCGGTGGTGGTGCGGATGCGCTGGCCGCAGGACAGCGTGCCGGAGAGGCAGTCGGGCCCCGTGACCGGGGTGGGCGGCAGGGGCGCGCAGCCCGCGTCGTCCGCGGCGGTGGCCACGTGCGGCACGGCCGGCGCCGCCTCTTCCGCGCTGGAGGAGGCCACCCGGACCGAGCCAGGCTTCGGGCCCGAGCGCGAGCAGGCGGGCAGGAGGAGGACGATGATGAGCAGGGAGCGCGCGTTGAGCATGGGGGACCTCGGGGAGGGGACTAACCAAAAACAGCAGGCTACAAGCTGTCCATGATCCCTCTCCTCGCCCTGCTCGCCGCCTTCGCCGCCCAGGCCGCCGACGGCTGGCAGGCCGTGGGGCCCGAGCGGGGGCACGTGCTGGACGCCTCGGCCGCCGGCGAGGTCGTGCTGGTCGCCACCCGCGTCGGGGTGCTGCGCAGCGGGCCCGAGCTGAGCGGCTGGGAGCGGGATCCGCGCTTCCCCCGTGACACACGCCGCGTCGCCGCCCTGGTCGACGGCGGCGCCTGGGCCACCCCGGGGGCCAGCCTCTGGCTCGTCGCCGGAGAGGCGCGCTCCCTGGGCGATCTGCCCGCTGGCAGCCTGGCGGTGGACCTCGTGGCCGCGGGCGACGGTGGCGGCGTGGTGGCGGTGCGCGGGGAGGCGGCCGGGGTGCTGAGGGTCGAGCCCACCGGCGCCATCACCACCGCCCTGGACGGCGTGGACCCCTGGGTGCTCGCCGCCCGCGGCGATGACGTCTGGGTCGGCACCGTGGACGACGGCCTGTGGTCCTCCGACGACGGCGGGCGCTCCTTCGACCACACCGAGCGCGGCGGCCAGGTCAGCGCGCTCGGCCTGGTGGGCGGGCACCTGCTGGTAGGCTGGGCGGATGGCCGCCTGGTGGACCAGGACGCGGGCGAGGTCCTGCTGCAGGCCGCGGGCGCCATCGTCACCGGCATCGCCGACGATGACGGCACGCCGGTCTTGACCCTGGCGGGCGAGCACGGCCCCACCGGCCCCCTGGCGCTGCTGGCCCACGGGCAGCTCCAGGGCATCCCGCTCACGGGCCTCGGGCTGGATGAGGGCCTGGTGCGCCCCACCGGGGCCTGGTCCGTGCCCGGCCACGGCGCCCTGGTGGGCACCTTTCGTCAGGGGCCCCTGCGGGTGCAGGGCGGCGCCCTGGGCACGGCCCGCAGCGGCTTCCTCGCCACGGTCACCGGCGGCGCCGCCATCGACGAGAGCGGGCGGCTGCTGCTGGCCCTGATGGGCACCGGCACCTACCTGTCCACCGACGGCGGAGCCTCCTGGGCCCAGCAGTCCGGGCACGACGCCCCGGTCACCGACGCCATCGGCGTGGTCTCCCTGGGCCGCGGCCTGGCCGCGCTCGACTTCGAGGGCCTCTCCATGCTGGACGCCGCCGGCCACTGGCAGCGCCTGGCCACCCCGGAGCACCCCCAGGCCGGGCGCCGCAACGGGCTCGCCGCCGTGGCCCCCGGCGGCCAGGGCGCGCTGTGGGGCCTGGACGTGGGTGGCCAGCTCTGGCGGTACGCGGACGACCAATGGCTGAAGTGCCCCGAGCAGGGCGGCGTGCAGCTCGATGGCGACGGCAGCCAGGCCCACCTGCTCGGCCCGAAGAGCGTGCTGCTGCTGACCGACTGCGCCGCCCCGGCCGAGGCCATCTGGGCGTCCGCGCCCACGGCGCAGACCGACTGGAGCCGCGCCCGGGCGGCCGGGGACTGGCTGGCCCTGCTCGGCTCCCTCTGGCTGCGGGGCGCGCGCGTGGCCGAGCTGCCCCCCTCGCGGATCACGGCCATCGCCGCCCGCGGAGATGAGGCCCTGGTGGGCATGGAGTCCGGCGAGATCCTGGCCTGCGCCCCGAGCGCCTGCACCCCGGCCGGCCCGCGCCTGCCTGGCGATCCGGCCGCCGTGGGCTGGCTGCCCGACGGCCGGGTCTGGGTGGCCGAGCGCCGCGGCACCCTGCTGGTGGCCGGCGGCAGCACCACTGTCGCCCCCTGGTTCACCAGCACCGAAGGCCACCAGCCCGAGGGCGCGCTCCTGCGCCTGGAGGCCCCGCCCTGGCTGCCCGAGGGCGCTCCTGGCCAGGGCGCGCCGGGGGTGAGCGCGCCGCCTGCGGGGCCGCGTGGAGGTGGCCCAGGTGGGTCACCTCCGGGTGGGCCGCCCGCGGCCGAGGCACCCCGGGCCCCCGAGGCGGAGGCCGCGCCCGGGCCGCGGCGATTCCCATGGCTGCCCCTCGGGATCGGAAGTATGGCGGCGATGGTCTTGCTGGTCGTCGGCGCGTGGCGGTGGGCTCAGCGCTCCCGCACCCGCTCCCAGTAGCCGCCCTCCTGCAGCTTCCTGCGCTGCTCCTCGCCCAGCTCCAGCCCCGAGGCTCCTTGACCCTGGGCCAGGCGCTCCTGCACCCAGGCAGCCAGGCGCCGGCGCAGCTCCTGGGCGCGGCGGGGGTCCTCGTCGGCGAGGTCGTGGCGCTCCCCCGGGTCCGCCGCCAGATCGAACAGCTCGTACCGCACCCAGGCCTGGCGCATCTCTTCGCCGTGGGGCCCGCTGTGGGGGCCCGGTGGGATGCGTCGGCTGAGCATCTTCCAGGTGCCGTCCTGCAGCGAGGCCGCCTCGCGGTCCGTCAGGCTCCAGACAGGGCGCCCGGGCCAGTCGGCCTCGCCGGGCTGCAGCAGGGGTGCCAGGGAGCGGCCCACCATCTGCTGGTCCAGGGGGATGCCGGCGAGCGCCAGCAGGGTGGGGGCGATGTCGACCGTCTGGACCACCTCGTCGCGCACCAGGCCGGGCGCGGCGTGAGTTGGATCCAGCACCACCAGCGGCACGCGCAGCACGCTCTCCCACTGCATCCCGTGGCCGATCTCGCCGTGCTCGAAGAGGTCCTGGCCGTGATCCGAGAGCAGCACCACCACCGTGTGTGCCAGCTTGCCCGCCGCCTCCAGGCGCGCCAGCGTGCCGCCGAGCACGTCGTCGTAGAAGGCGAGCCCGCCGTCGTAGTGGGCGATCATGCGGGGCTGCAGGGCCGCGGCGGGGAGCTGCGGCCCCCAGCGGCGCATCAGCCCGTGCAGGCAGGGCTCCTCGTCCCGCGGCAGGGGCTCGGCCCAGGGGGCGATCCAGGAATCCGGCGCGGGCGGGCGCGGGCAGTGCAGGTCCAGCTCGTGGATCATCAGGAAGAAGGGTTCTTCCGCGTGCTCATCGAGCCAGTCGTCCAGGAAGGAGCCCGGAGCGTAGGCCTCGCCCTCGGGCTCCTGGTAGACCTCGTCGAAGCCCTTGGAGAGCTCCGGGAAGGCCTGGGGCAGGGTCTGGCCCCAGACCACCGCCGTGTGGTAGCCGTACCAGCCGAGGATGGTGGGCAGGGAAGGTGTACCCTCGGGCAGCCAGGTGAGCTTCTTGTCGCGCCGCTGCTCGATGGCGGGCGGGTAGCGGCCCGAGAGCAGGGCCGCCAGGGCGGGTTGGGTCCAGCCTGCCTGGCTGACCGCGTGCTCGAACCGCACGCCCTGCGCCGCCAGGGCCTGCAGGTGGGGGGCCACGGGCCGGCCGTCGCGCTCCAGCAGGAGGCGGTCGGCGCGCATGGAGTCGATGTCGATGAGCAGGATGTTGGGACGCGGGGAGCCGTCCGCCAGGGTGGAGGGCGGCGGTGGGGGGGAGGAGCAGGCCGCGAGGGCCAGGAGCAGCGGGGGGAGGAGGGGGCGGGGCATGGGGTCGGATAACCGGCGCCCACCGCGTTTACTTCCCCAACCCCGGCCCCAGGTACAGCGACTCGAAGGTCTCCTCCACCCGCCCATGCAGCGTGGCCTGAGCCGAGCGCCCCGCGGGAAGCTCGATCCTGCGCAACCCTAGCGAAGCCGGCAACGCCGGCCCATAGCACCGCGCCCCGAGCCGCCCGTCCAGGCTGACGAGGTAGCGCAGGCCGCGAGCGTTGGCGCGCTCCAGCTCCGCCAGGAAGCGCTGCAGATCGAGCCCTTGCCGGTAGCGCGCGTCCCGGGTGCCGCTCACCCCCACCCAGGGCGGGTCCAGGTAGACGAGGTCCGCTGGCGTGGCCTCCGCCAGCAGCGCGGCGTAGTCCGCGGCCCGCACCTCGGCCCGGCCGGCCAGCAGCGCATGGGCCGCCCGCAGCCGCGCCCGCACCACCGCGGGCCGCGCCCCCAGCCGCCGGTTGTCGGGTCCCTGGTTGAACTCCCCCGCGCGGTTGAAGCGCACCGCGCCCTTCACGCAGCGGTTCAGCAGGTACAAGAGGCGCGCGGCCCCACCCTCGGCGTTGAAGGCACGGCGAACCGCGTCGTAGTGACCGCGCGGATCTTTGAGCTGGGCCTGCCACAGGGCGGCGTAGGCGGTGGCCAGCGCCTCGGGATCGCCAAGGATCTCCGCCCACAACGATGCCAGCGGCGCCAGCACGTCGCCCAGCAGGAAGCGCCGCGCCTGCCCGGTGGACGCCGCGGCCAGGCTCAGCGCCGCCGAGCCGGCGAAGGGCTCCACCAGGCGCTCCACCTCAGCCGGAAAGCGGGCCAGGATGGCTGGGGCCAGGCGTCGCTTGCTGCCCTGGTACGGGAGGGGCTGGGGGGCAGGCATGCGGATGGGCGTTCAGCCCAGGCGGACCAGGAAGCGCCGGGCGGCGCCGATGGAAACGATGACCGCCGGGCGGCCCTCGCCCCGCGCGCGCACATCGTCGTCCATGCTCTCGGCCACCACCCCGTTCACCTTCACCCCGCGCTGCTGCACCAGCCGGCGCAGCTCGCCCTTGCTCTTCACGGCCTCGAGCCCCAGCAGGGCGTCGGCCACGCTGAAGGGCGCCCCGGCGGGCGCGGCGCAGGTGGGCACCGCGCCGCTCAGCATGGCCACGGTGCCGGGGGTGATGCGCTCGAAGCGGTTGGAGAACAGCACCTCGCTGGCGCCGTCCGCCAGGACGGCCTGCTCGTCGCCGTGGACCCGCGCGGTGAGCAGGGCGGCGAGCCTGGCCTGGGGCACCCGCAGGTGGGCCGGGTGCTCCATCAGGGCCGCGATCTCCTCCAGGGAGAGATCGGTCAGCCAGGTGAGGAAGCGGGCCACGTCGGCATCGGCCGTGTTGCGCCAGAATTGGAAGAAGGCGTAGGGGGAGGTCTGCTCCGGATCGAGCCAGACCGCGCCGGACTCGGACTTGCCGTACTTCTTGCCCTCCGAGTTGGTCAGCAGCGGCAGGGTGAGCCCGTGCGCCTTGCCCGCGGTGCAACGCCGCACGAGGTCCACGCCCGAGACGATGTTGCCCCACTGGTCCGAGGCGCCCATCTGCCAGGTGCAGCCGTGCGCGCGGAACAGGTGCAGGAAGTCGTAGGACTGCAGGAGCTGGTAGGAGAACTCGGTGAAGGAGATGCCCTGCCCCTCGCGCTCGATGCGGGCGCGCACGGACTCCTTCGTGAGCATCTGGTTCACGGAGAAGTGCTTGCCCACGTCGCGCAGGAAGTGGATCACGTCCATGCCGCGGTACCAGTCCGCGTTGTTCACGAACAGGGGCTCGGGGCCTCGCGTGCGAGCGAAGAACCCGGCGATCTGCGCGCTCAGCGCGGCCACCTTGGCCTCGACCTCCTCGTAGGGCTGCAGCGAGCGCTCCTGGTCCTTGCCGGAGGGGTCGCCGATGAGGCCCGTGGCGCCACCGACGAGCACGATGAGCTGCCCGCCGCGGCGGCGGAAGCGGTCCATGCCCAGGAGCGGCATGAGGCTGCCGGCGTGCAGGCTGCTGGCGGAGGGATCGAAGCCCACGTACAGCACCGGGGCCTGGGAGAAGTCGGGTTCTTCGACGTCGACGGTCTTGTCCACGAGCAGCCCGCGCCGCTCGAGGTCCTCGAGGAAGGGGATCTGAGGGGCGCCCGGGATCATGCGAAGGTCTCCGCGGAAGGGTGCATCGGATGGCGCGGCCCATTATCCCCTGCGGTCGCCCCGAGCCCCCCATGCCTCCCTCCCGTTTCTCCCGCCTCGCCGCCGCCCGCACCCCCTGGGACTTCCGGGAGGCGCTCGCGGCGCTGGACCTGGAGGCGGTGGAGGCCAAACCCCTCGGCGACTGGGCGCTGAACGCGCGCCTGGGGCGCGACCCGCGCTCGGCCCTGGCGCGGCTCATGGAGCGCTACTCCATGGCCACCATCGGCGATCTGTTGCGGATCGACCAGGCCGAGGTGCGCCGCCTGCCCCAGGGCGCGCTGATCTGGGCCCAGGCCATGCCGGTCCTGCTGCAGAGCCTGGCCCAGTGGGTCGAGCGGGAGGGCGCGGCCGCCGTCGCGCCCCGCGCTGGCTTCTCGCGGCCTCAGCCGGGCATGCCCCCCGAGCCGCTGGAGGCCTGGGCGCGCGAGCGGGGTGTGCAGGCCTGGCTGGATGTGGGCGTCGGCGCCCTGGCCGACCACCTCCCGCCCTACGAGCGCTACCTGCTGTGGTCCATCCCCAGCGACCTGACCATCCGCGAGCTGATCTGCGCCCAGGTGCGGGCGCAGCGGCGCTACCCGCGCCACGGCGAGCCCTCTCCGGAGCTGCAGCAGGCCGCGATCCGCATGGTGGAGGGCGTCGTGCAGGAGGCCGAGGCGGGCCGGGCCTGGGAGCAGTCCCACCAGCTCCCGCGCCAGCCCGCCGCCGACGATCCCCACCTCCTGGGGCTCTGGGAGCGCCTCTCCCGCGCGCGGTCCACGCTGCGCGCCGAGGCCGAGCCCCGCCAGGTACGCGACGCCCACCAGCACCTCACCCTGGAGGAAGACCCCCCCGTCCTGATCTACGTCGAGCCGGTCAAAGCCTGGTGCGGCGGCGGGCGGATGCGTCCCCGCCTGAGCGTGGATCTGCGCGCCGACCCGGCCACCGTCCGCTGCGACTGCCCCGCCCCGGAGCGCGGCCGGCCAGACCGTCGCGGCCACTGCTCCGTGGCGCTCTCGGCCCTCGACGCCTGCCTCGATCTGCTCTCCTCCCCGGACGCCGCCGCCGAGAAGGGTCGCCGTCAGGTGCGCGCCGCCCTGGCTGTCAGCCCCTGGGAGCGCGCGCTGGGCGAGCTCGATGCCGTGCTCGGGCGCCCGGCCCAGCGGGACGACAAGGGCCGGCAGCTCGGCTGGCGCCTGACCGTCTCCCCCGGCGAGCCTCCCCGCGTGCAGCCCGCCCTCTGCAAGCCCTACGCCACCAAGCCCGGCCTGCGCACCGCCAACATCGGCGTCGCGACCCTCAAGGACGAGCCCTGGCGCTGCGAGACCGAGACCGACCGCGAGATCCTGGCCATCCTCCCCTCGGGCAACGAGTACCTGCCGCGTCCCGATCTGGAGCGCCGAACGGTGCGCATCGTGGAATTGCTCGCCGGCCACCCCCGTGTGCTGCTGGGCGCCCAGAACCCGGTCCACGTGCAGGTGCGCTGCGAGGCCCTGGTCTTCCGCCTGCGCGAGACCGACGACGGAGGCCTGGAGCTGCAGCCCGTGCAGGGCGGGCAGCCTGTCGGCGCCGCCGCCTTCCTCCAGCGCCTGGCGGGCGCGGCCGACGGGCGCCTCCTGCTGGCGGACGCGGCCGCGCAGCGCGTCACCGTGCTGGAGGTCGGTGACGACGGCCGCAAACTGCTGGAGCTGCTGGGTCGCCGCGGCGAGCGCTTCCCCGCCGAGGCCGCCCCGGGCCTGCTGGCGCGCCTGCCCGCCCTGGCCGGGCGCGTCTCCCTCGACCTCTCCTCCAGCCTGGGGCTGGAGGAGGTCCCCGCCGAGCCGCGCCTCGTCTTGCGCCTGGAGGCCCAGCCCGACGCCTCCCTGCGCCTGGAGGCCCTGCTGCGCCCCGCCGAGGACGCCCCCGCCTTCTCCCCGGGCGAGGGCGCCGAGCAGGTCTGGGTCCTGCGCGCCGGGGGCTACCGCATCGTGCGGCGCGCGTTGCACGCCGAAGAGGCCGAGGCCCGCGCGCAGCTCGCCGCCCTCGAGCTCCCCGTCCCCGAGCCCGGGGCCCTGGTCCAGGACATCACCGATCCCGAGGCCGCCCTCGGAATCCTGGCCGCCCTGCGCGCCTGCGAGGAGCGCTGCCCCGTGGAGTGGGCCGGCGCCGCCCGCCCCAAGGTCACCCGCGGCGCCCAGCCCTCCGATCTGTCCGTCAGCGTCGGCGCCCAGCGCGACTGGTTCGGCATGGGCGGCCAGCTCGAGGTGGACGGCCACAGCGTCCCCTTCGCCGACGTGATGCAGGCCGTGCTGGAGGGCCGGCGCTTCGTGCGCGCCAGCGGCCAGGCCTGGGTGCAGCTCTCCCGGCCCTTCCTGGAGCGCCTGAGGCCCCTCTCCGACCACGTCGAGGTCGTGCGCGGCAACCTGCGGGTCACCCCGTTGGCCTCGGCCGTGGTCGAGGATCTCGAGGCCGCGGGCGCGCGCCTGGACGCCCCCTCCGCCTGGCGTGGCTGGCTGGAGCGCCTGCGCGCCTCCCAGCACCTCGATCCGGCCGTGCCTGCCAGCCTCGTCCCGGTGCTGCGTCCCTACCAGGCCGACGCCTTCCGCTGGTTGGTGCGCACCGCATCCTGGAGCCCCGGCGCCTGCCTGGCCGACGACATGGGCCTGGGCAAGACCGTCCAGGCCCTGGCGCTGCTGGTGGAGCGCGCGCCGCTCGGCCCGGCCCTGGTGGTGGCCCCCACCTCCGTCGGCTTCGGCTGGATCCGCGAGGCCGAGCGCTTCACCCCGGGCCTGCGCCTGCGCCTGCACCGCGGCGCCGACCGCGCGCGGCACCTGGTGGGCCTCGGCCCGGGCGAGGTGCTGGTCACCTCCTACACCTTGCTGGCCAAGGACGAGGAGGCCCTGGCCGCCCAGCCCTTCGCCACCTTCGTGCTGGACGAGGCCCAGGCCATCAAGAACCCCGACACCCTGCGCGCCCGCGCCGCCCAACGCATCCAGGCCCAGTTCCACCTGGCCCTGACCGGCACCCCGGTGGAGAACCGCACCAGCGAGCTGTGGTCCATCTTCCGGGTGGCCGTCCCGGGCCTGCTCGGCTCCTGGGGCCACTTCCGCAGCCGCTTCGCCGTGCCCATCGAGCGCGACCAGGACGACGAGCGCCGCCGCGCCCTGGCCGCCGTGGTGCGCCCCTTCGTGCTGCGCCGCCTCAAGCGCGAGGTGGAGCCGGATCTCCCCCCCCGCACCGAGGTCCAGCTCACCCTGGATCTCGACCCGGCGGAGAAGGCCTTCTACGAGCAGCTGCGGCTCACGGCCCTGGCGGGGCTCACCGCCGGCCCGCTGGACGAGACCACCGGCCGCATCCAGGTGCTGGCCGCGCTCACCCGCCTGCGCCAGGCCGCCTGCCACCCGCGCCTGGTGGATCCCACGAGCAAGCTGCGCTCCACCAAGCTGCAGGTGCTGCGTGAGCGCATCGCGGCGCTCAGGGAGAACGGCCACCGTGCCCTGATCTTCTCCCAGTTCACCACCCTGCTCGGCCGCGCGCGGCGCGCCCTGGAGCGCGATGGGGTCACCTGCCGCTACCTCGACGGCAGCCTCACGGCCGAGGCCCGCCAGGTCGAGGTGGACACGTTCCAGCGGGGCGAGGCCGACGTCTTCCTCATCTCGCTCAAGGCCGGCGGCACCGGCCTCAACCTGACCGCCGCCACCTATGTCTTCCACCTCGATCCCTGGTGGAACCCCGCCGTGGAGGACCAGGCCACCGATCGCGCCCACCGCATCGGCCAGGAGCACCCGGTCACGGTCTACCGCATGGTCTCCCGCGGCACCGTGGAGGAGGCCATCCTGGATCTTCACGCCAGCAAGCGCGCCCTGGTGGAGGGCCTGCTGGAGGGCACCGGCGCCGCGGCCAAGCTGGACACCAACGAGCTGGTGGATCTGCTGCGCTTCGGCGGCGGCGTGCGGGACGACGACCCGGTGGAGGCCGACGAGCCCGAGGGGCTGGACGAGCCAGACGACGATCCCGAGGGCGCCCCGGTCGAGGCGCCCGCGCCGGCCCCGGCCCGGCTGGGCATGCTGCAACGCTCACCCGCCCCGGCCGCACCCATCCTGGACGCCTCCAGCCCGCGCCTCGACCTGCGCGCCTCCTTCCATGCCTGGCGCACCTCGGATTCCGACGACCTCGCGGCCAGCTCCCTGGCGGTCTACACCCGCGCCCTGCAGCGCTTGCTCGCCTGGGCCGAGTCTCGGGGCGCCACGGCCGCCGACGCCGAGGGTGTGCGAGGACTGCTGGCGGCCTACCGGGCGGAGATCGACGCCAACACCTGGCCCGACTCCAGGAGCACCGGCCAGGCCGCCTCCGCGGCCGTGGGGCGGTGGGTCGCCTGGCTCGATCAGGCCTGACGCACGAGCGGCCGGAGCCCGAAGACCCCGGCCGCCGTCATCGCCGAGTTGCTCAGGCTCCCCCCAACCCCGCCTCCAGCGCGGCCAGCAGGGTGCGCGCCGCGAAGGGCTTCTGCACGAAGCCGGAGAGCCCATCCTCCCCAAAACGCTGTACGGAATCGGATTCCGAGTAGCCGCTCATCAGCAGGACCCGCACCCGGGGGGCGCGAGCGCGCAGGGCGCGGAAGGTGGCGACCCCGTTCATGCGCGGCATGGTCAGATCCAGCAGCACGCCGTGGATCTCGCCCTCCAGGGCCGTGAAGATCTCCAGGGCCTCGGCGCCATCCGCCGCCACCAGCACGCGGTAGCCCGCGCGGGTGAGGATCTCGCGGATGACCTCCCGCACGCTCTCCTCGTCGTCCACCACCAACACACAACGTTCCCGGGCCAACGCTGCCGCCGGCTCGGGCAGCGCGGGCTCGACCGAGGCGCCCTCCACCAGGGGCAGGAGCAGGGCCACGCCGACGCTCCCCCGGACACACAGCGCGCCGCCGTGGGCCCTGGCCACTCCCAGCACGAAGGGCAGCCCCAGGGCCGGGGCGTCCGTCGTCTCGGTGGCGTAGGGCACGAAGCTGGCGCACAGGTCGCCGCGTTCGGGGCCCGGCCCGACGATCTCGACGCAGGCGTAGCGCCCGGGGCCGCCCGCGGCGACCAGGCAGCCGTCGAGTTGATCCTGTTCGAACCTGCCGTTCGTGCACTGCACCAGCACGGGGCCGGGCTCACTCTCGCGGGCGCGCAGCGCGTGGCCCACCAGCAGGGTCAGGGCGCGGCGCAGCTGGGCGCCGTCGGCCTTGACGGGCATGGGCCCCGGGCGGGCCCCCAGGGACACCGCCGCCACCGCCGGGCTGCTGGCCTTGAGCAGGCGCAGGGTCTCCTCCACCAGCAGGCCGAGGTCCAGCGGCTCCAGCACCACGGGCCCGCGACCCGCGAACGCGAGCAGGGAGGCGGCCAGGTCGGCGGCGCGGCGCGCGCCCGCGGCGATGCGCTCCACCTGGTGCCGGGCGCCGGCCTCCTGGGGCAGCTGCATCATGGCCAGCTCGGCGTGCCCGAGGATGGCGGTCAGCAGGTTGTTGAAGTCGTGGGCCACGCTCCCGGCGAGCAACGCCAGGCTGTCGAACTTCTCGCGCTGGGCGCGGTCGACGCAAGGGCCCACCGGCGTGGCGGCGGGCGAGCGGGGGTCTTCGGAGATGCGACCCGCCAGGCGGGGATCGGGGCTCACGGGGGGCCTCCTGGCGCAAGGGGCGCCCCGTTATCCCACCGGGATCGGGCGCGCATCCTCGCATGTCGCCGAAGATGGCTCCCTCCGGGCTTGATCAAGGCCCCCACATGGCGTAGATGCTCGCCCCCTCCCCCTCGGGACCGAGGACCACGATGGACACCACCCGCGACCTGCCCCGCACCTACGATCCCGCCGGCGTAGAGCCCGCCATCACCAAGCTGTGGCTCCAGCGCGGCGCCTTCGCCGCCCTGCCCGACGAGCGCCCGCGCGACCGGCGCTACGTCATCATGATGCCGCTGCCCAACGTCACGGGGGCGCTGCACATGGGGCACGCCATGGACAACGTCATGCAGGATCTGCTGATCCGCTGGCACCGCATGATGGGCGACAACACCCTGTGGATGCCCGGGACCGACCACGCCGGCATCGCCACCCAGGCCGTGGTGGAGAAGCGTCTCAAGGAGCTGGAGGGCAAGACCCGCCACGATCTGGGCCGCGAGGGGCTGGTGGATCGCATCTGGCAGTGGAAGGATCAGTACCAGGCCCGCATCATCGCCCAGCAGCAGCGCATGGGCTGCTCCTGCGACTGGGAGCGCCAGCGCTTCACCATGGACCCGGTCTGCGCGCGGGCCGTGCGCCACATGTTCTTCAAGCTGTTCAGAGATGGTCTGGTGGTGCGCGGCAAGCGCCTGGTCAACTGGGATCCCTTCCTGCAGACCAGCATCTCCGATGACGAGGTCTACCACGAGGCCGTCCAGGGTCACTTCTGGTACATGCGCTACCCCGTGATCGATCCTCGGCCCGGGGAGCCCACCCACGTGGTGGTGGCCACCACCCGCCCCGAGACCATGCTGGGCGACACCGCCGTGGCCTGCCACCCCGCGCCCGAGGCCGAGCTCGCGCGGGTCATCGCGGCGGCCGAGGCCGAGCTGGCCGCCGCCCGCGAGAGAGACCGTCCGGCCCTGGAGGCCGAGCTGGCTCGCCTGCGCGCCCGCGAGGTCGAGGTCCTGCCCCTGCTGGTCCGGCTGCGTGACATGGCGCAGGACGGCCGCATGGTGCGCCTGCCCCTGCTGGAGCGCCCCATGCCCCTGATCCTCGACGCCTGGGCCAAACCCGAGCTCGGCACCGGCTGCGTCAAGATCACCCCGGCCCACGACGCCAACGATTACGCTGTCTGGACGCGGCATCCCGAGCAGATCGGCGTCATCAACATCCTCAACCCCGACGGCACCCTCAACGAGGCCGCCGGCGCGTACCAGGGCCTCGACCGCTTCGTCGCCCGCGAGCGCGTGCTGGCGGATCTCGAAGCCCAGGGCCTGCTGGAGCGCGTCGAGGACCGCGAGATCGAGATCGGCCACTCCGACCGCTCCAAGACCCCCATCGAGCCCTACCTCTCCGACCAGTGGTTCATCACCATGGGCGATGTGGAGGGCGGTATCCTCATGGGTGCCGGCACGGGCAAGGAGCACCGCTCCCCCGGCCTGGTGCAGGCCGCCATGGACGCCGTGGTTGACGGGCGTGTGGCCATCCACCCCCAGCGATACACCAAGACGTATCTCGATTGGCTCGCCGAGAAGCGCGACTGGCCCGTGAGCCGGCAGCTCTGGTGGGGCCACCGCATCCCCGTCTGGACCCGCCAGGCCGCCAGCCTCGAGGTGCTCGAGATCGCCGACATGCTCGAGGGCGATCCCCGCGTGGCCTGGCACGCCCAGGACGGTGTGCTCGACATCTGCCTGCTGGAGGACGACCCCGCCCTGCTGGCGCTGCTGGAGAGCGAGGGCTTCCAGCAGGATCCGGACGTGCTGGACACCTGGTTCAGCTCGTCCCTGTGGCCCTTCTCCACCCTCGGCTGGCCCGATCCGGCCAGCGCCCCGGTGGAGCCCGGCCAGCGCCCCCTGGCCGCCCAGGGCGCCGCCCCGGACGCCCTCGACTTCTATTATCCGGGCTCCTGCCTGGTCACCGGCCGCGACATCATCACCCTGTGGGTCGCGCGCATGGTGTTGGCGGGGTTGTATTGCCTCGGCGACATCCCCTTCAGCGATGTGTTCATCCACGCCAACATCCTGGACGGCAAGGGCGAGCGCATGTCCAAGTCCAAGGGCAACGGCATCGACCCGGTGGACGTCATCGGGGCCTACGGCACCGACGCCATGCGCTACGTGCTGTGCGACATGCAGACCGGCACGCAGGACATCCGCCTGCCCGTCACCGCCACCTGCCCGGTGTGCGGGCACGGCAACGATCTGGGCGACACCCGCCACGGCGGCAGCATCTTCACCTACCTCTGCGGCCGGCCCCTGCAGGGCAGGCCCCGCGAGGGCGGCTGCGGCGCCGAGTTCGACGTGCTCGGCACCCTGCCCGACCTGCCCAAGGCCACGCTGACCTCCGAGCGCTTCGACATCGGCCGCGGCTTCTGCACCAAGCTGTGGAACTCGGCCCGCTTCGCCTTCCTGAACCTGGAGGAGGCCCCCGCCACGGATGTGTCGGCCGTTGACCTCGCCCTGGAGGATCGCTGGCTGCTGCACGGGTTGGATGCGGCGGTGGAGGGCGTGCAGCGGGGGCTCGCGGACTACAACCCCAGCGCCGCCCTCTCGTCTGCCCGTGAGTTTTTCTGGGCCGAACTCTGCGACTGGTACCTGGAGATCATCAAGCCGCGCCTGACCGCCGGTGGCCGCTCCGCCGCCGTGGCCCGGGCCGTGCTGGCCTTCGCGCTGGACCAGGTCTTGCGCCTCTTGCACCCCTTCGTGCCCTACATCACCGAGCACCTCTGGCAGCTGCTGGGTGAGCGCGCCCCGGTGCGCGGTCTGGGCAGCCTGGCAACCGCGCCCACCGCCGCCGAGCTGATCTCGGCGCCCTGGCCCGAGGCCCGCCCCGGCCTGCGCGACGAGCCAGCCCGCGCCCTGTTCGGCGCGATCCAGCTTCTGGTGGGCGGCCTGCGCGAGTTCCGCTCCGCCCAGAACCTCCCCCTGCGCCAGCCGCTGGAGGTCACCCTGCGCTGCCCTGCCGCCCTGGTGGCCGATCTGCGCGCCCAGGGGCACCTCATCGCCAACCTGGTGAACCTCTCCGCGCTCCATGTGGACCCAGAGGCCGCCCGTCTGCCCGGCATGGCCTCCAAGGTGGTGGGCGAGATCGAGGTGCTCGTCCACGACGCCATCGACGCCGAGGCCGAGCGCCAGCGCCTGCGCAAGGAGCTGGAGCGGGTCGAGAAGGAGATTGGGATCTGCGAGAAGAAGCTCACCAACCCGAGCTTCACGGAGCGCGCCCCCGCCGCGGTCGTGGCCCAGCAGCGCGAGCGCCAGGAGGGCTACGAGGCCCAGCGGCAGGCCATCCTGGAGAGCCTGGGGGCGCTGGGCTGAACTACTACTCGCGAAAGTCCGCGCGGCACGAGAGGATTTCGCGAGTAGTAGTTCACGCGCCGCAGGCGCGCGCGCCAATAGGGCGCGGGGAAGGGGGCGCGCCAGCGGTGCGGGGGAGGGCATCCCTCCCCCGCGAGAAAATGGAGCAGCGCGGGGCCAGCGCGATCACTTTGGGTTGCGGGCACAGCCCCGCGCTGCGGCTTGGACGGGTAGGGCGCGATCGCGTCCAGAATCGGGTGGCTGTCGTGGGGTGGTGGCCCTACGAGGTCACCCTGACCGCCGCGCGGCCCTGGCACGCGCAGGGGGACGAGGTGTGGCTGGTACCGCTGCGGGGCATGTCCGGTGAACAGGGGGCGTGGACAGCGCTTGCCGCCGCATCCCCTGCTCGCTATCATGGCCATGCTTTATGGCCATGATGATGGCCATCACCCCGGATACCGCCATGAGAACCTTCCACGTCCCAATGCCCGAGGCACTGCACGACGCCCTCAAGGCTGAAGCCAGCGCCATGCGGCGACCTGCAGCCGAGCTCGTCCGCGAGGCGCTCTCCACCTGGATCGAAGCCCAACGCCGCCAGCGACTCGCGCAGGAGATCCAGGCCTATGCCGAGGCCGAGGCCGGAGGGTACGGCGACCTCGATTCCGAACTCGAGGCGGCCGGGATCGAACACCTGATGGCTGCGGACGAGCCATGAAGCGGGGTGACATCTACATCGCCATCGTCCAACCCCGATCGGGTGCGGAGATCTCCGGCGAGCGACCCGTGCTCATCATCTCCCACGACAGCTTCGTGCGGGTCCCTGGCTGGCGCTCCATCACGGTGGTTCCACTCAGCTCCTCGGCACGGCAGGCGCGCCGCGGCCCCACAGTGGTGGCGCTCCCGGACGGCGCGGGCGGGTTGCGAGGTGCTGGTGTCGCGGTGTGCCACCAGCTCACCACGCTCGACCGGGACAAGCTCACCCGCCGCGTGGGCACACTGCCGCCCGAGCTGGTGGCCAGGGTGGAGCAGGCCATCCGCGCCGCGCTGGACCTCTCCTGATCCCGGTCAGCGCCCTCTCCGTCCCTCCTCCTCACGGCGCTCGGGCACCCCGGCCCAGGCGCAGATGGGGCAGCCCGCCCAATCGTGGCGCAGGGCCGGGCAGTATTCCCGCCCGAAGTAGATCATCTGCAGGTGCACGGCGTGCCAGCGGGCCGGGGGGAAGAGCGCCTCGAGGTGGTGTTCGGTCCGCGACACGCTCCTGCCGTCCGACAGCCCCCAGCGCCAGGCCAGGCGGTGGACGTGGGTGTCCACCGGGAAGGCCGGCTCGCCAAACGCCCCGGCCATGACCACCGACGCGGTCTTGTGGCCCACCCCGGGCAGGGCCTCCAGCGCCGCGAAGCTGCGGGGCACCTCTCCACCGTGGCGCGCCACCAGCAGGGCGGCCATGGCCCGCAGGTGCCGTGCCTTGGCGTTGGCCAGCCCGATCACCCGGATGAGCGCGTGGATCTCCGCCTCGGGCAGGGCCGCCAGCGCGGCGGGGGTGGGCGCGCGGGTGAACAGCGCGGGCGTGACCTCGTTGACCTTCCTGTCCGTGGTCTGGGCCGAGAGGATCGTGGCCACCAGCAGGGTGAAGGGATCGGTGTGGTGCAGGGGCACGGCCGGGCGGGGGAACAGCTCGTCCAGCGCGGCGCCGATGCGGGTGGCCTTGGCGGCGGGGGTCATGTGGGGCTCCGGGGCGGGGCCTGTAGCGCGCCGCGGGCGCGCGGGGCTACAACGCCGCCCGCAGGCCCACGCTCAGGGTCCAGGGTCTGGGCGCCAGGGGCTCCACGCTGGTCTGCCAGGTCACGGCACCGCCGGTGGACTCGACCGTGGAGATGTAGGTCTGGGGCTGCTCCCAGGCGCACCACGCCATGCGGCCCTCCACCAGCACCTGCAGGGTCGTGCGCGGGATGGGCAACCCCAGGCCCGCGCCGGCGAGGGGGCCGACCCCCCGCAGATCGTCGCGGGTCACGTTGCCGCCGGGGTAGAGTGCGTCGTCCACCACCAGCAGGGGCAGGCTCGCCCGGGTCGCGCCCGCGAACGCCGTGGCCAGCCAGAAGCGACGCAGGAACGTGAACCGCAGGCCCAGCGTGGTCATCCGCAGGTTGCCCTGGGTCAGGTCTCCGTCCAGGAGCGGGTCCAGCGGCTCCAGGTGATAGCCCTGGGCCAGGTGCCCCTCGACGGAGAGCCAGTCGTAGCGGTAGCCGAGCACCAGGCCCTTGCCCCAGCCGGCCGGCTCGAAGACCGTGGCGCCCTCGTCCCCGAGGCCGGCCTTGCCCACCTCGAACCCCAGCACGGGCCCGTGGGAGTGGACTTCGGCCCGGGCCTCCAGGGCGCCGAGCAAGGCCGCGAACACCAGCAGGCTAGCCGCCAAAGCCCACCTCCCCCCCGAAGGACAGGGCCCCAGGCTGACGGACGGTGGTGACCACCTCGGCGCGCAGGTAGACGAACTTCAGGTAGAACTCCAGGCCGGCGTGCAGGGGCGAGGGCTGGTGGTCGCGGTCTCTCAGCGCGGAGAGCACGTTGAGGTCGTACTGCGCGAAGGGCGCCACCCAGGGGATGGGGAAGGCGGTGATGCGCAGAGGCATCCCCACGAAGGTGTACTGGTAGTCGTCCGTGACCTCGGCCGAGGTCAGCACGCCGTCATCGCCCGCGCTGACCTCGGTGCGGGCGAGGTCGCTGAAGATGTAGCCCCCGGCTCCCACCCCGACGTTGACCCGCACCACGGGCAGCCCCGCCCAGCCCAGCTTCTGGAAGCGGCGTGACACCAGGAATTGCCCGCCCCAGGCGTCGCCCCCCAGGTAGGGCGAGGCGATGTCGAAGGAGACCTCGATGGGGACGCCGTTGTGCAGGATGCCGTGCGCCACCTCGTCGAAGTGGTCGAGATCCGACACATACCGACTCCAGTCGGCCGCGGAGGGGTAGGTGAATTGGTAGGTGTAGACGAAGTGGCAGTTGTCGTAGAAACGCTCGCACTCGAGCTCCACGTCCAGCAGCTCGACCTCGGTCTTGGGCGGCAGCGGGTTGCGCGAGGCGAGCGCCAGGATCCGCGCGAAGGGGCCGCTGTACTCGTAGTAGGTGAGGGAGGTGACCAGGCCGCGGGAGGCGGTGGGCGGGAGCATGGCGGCGCCAAAGGAGGCGGCGTACCCGCCCCGCACCAGGGCCGCCTCCTTGGCCTCCGAGGCGCCCGCGGGGGCGGTGGCCAGCAGCAGCGCGGTGAGCCCGACCAGCATCACAGCTCCCACTTCTCGACGTCGGAGAACAGCAGGCGGTAGTCGATGGCGAACAGCAGGCCCCGGGCGGTGAACGGCGGGTTCTCCCATTCCTCGTCGCCGAATTGTCCCTTGGCCCAGCAGATGCCGACGCGCGCGGCGAAGCCCTGCCGCAGCTCGTCGCCAAAGAAACCCCAGGGCTCCCGGGGCAGGATCTGCAGGCCCAGCTCCGTGGTGGTGACGATGGAGGGCTCGTCCATGGGCAGGAGGCGGTGGCTCCAGGACCCGTAGGGCGCCAGCCGGACGCCCTTCACGGCCGGCAGGGGCACGGCCAGCCCCACCATCGCCTGCCAGGAGCCCACGTCGGCGGTGCGCACGAGCGGCGCCAGTTGGCCATCCTCCAGCGCGCCGACCCCCAGCGCCCGGGCCTCCCCGACGTTGGCCGAGGCTCCCAGGAGGGTGACCGCGTAGGGCACCTGCACCTGGAAGCCCAGCTCGTAGCCGCGCAGGCCCGCGCGCAGATCCGAACCGTCCTCTCCGAGGGCCACCGGCTCACGCGCCTGGAGCACGCTGGAGGACGACCCCACGTGCATGGCGCAGCCGGCCAGCAACGGCAGCGCCGCCACCAGGGCGGGACGCGACGAGGGGAGCCGAGCGCGGGAGGCTGCCATGGGCGCGAGTATACGAGAAAGCGTACCCGCCCTCAATCCCCCCGCGCGGTAGAGATCTCGGCGCCCGCGCACCCGCGGGGCTATCATCTCCTCGCCACCAGGAGCCCCCATGCGCCCAATCACCCCCCTGCTCGCCCTGCTCGCCGCCTGCGGCCCCGAGTTCGACCCTTCCACCGAGGGCTACCTCGACGGCCACATCACCTCGAACGGCTGCGACATGCCTGAGACGGTCACGGTCACCCTGGACACCGAGGACGATCCGCCGGCGCAAGAGCTCGAGGTCAGCGGGCACGGCTTCGGCGCCGCGCTCGCGCCCGGAGAGTACCTGGTGGGCGCCATGGTCGGTGGCTGCTCGGCGAGCGCCGGGGTCAGCATCACGCAGGGGGAGGTCACCGACCTGGACCTCGACCTCGTGGAGATGGAGGCGGTGCGCGCGCCCTACCTCTACCTGTACCCGAAGGAGCCCACGGCCACCGCGATCCTGCTCCCCGACCACCGCCGCGTGATCGAATCCGAACCACCGTATCCGCGCGGTGGATGGGACCTGCTGGCCCTCCCCGGCGGCACCGTGCTCACGCCCGGCGGCCCGCGGCACTACCTCTACTACGAGCTGGCGCTGGACCGCGCCGCCCTGCAGCTGGAGCGCGGCTGGTGCGTACGCGGGGCGCAGGCCCAGGCCAGCGTCGAGGCCGCCATGGCCGATCTCGGCTTCCTGCCGGCCGAGATCGAGGACTTCTCCGACTTCTGGGACCCGGTCTTCCCCAGCCGGGCCTGGCAGACCGTCTACCCCCAGGGTCCCGAGCTCTACCCGCTGATCATCGATCCCGCGCCCGAGCAGGTCGTGCGGGCGAACTTCGCGATCCGCGCCGGCTGCCACCCGACTGAGCCCTGGCAGGCCGCGCCCGTGTCCCGCGAGGGCTTCCACGCCGCCGAGTGGGGGGTGCTGCTGCTCGACGGCCAGGACGCCGAGATCGAGACCGGCTGGTAGGCGGAGGACAGCACCATGATGGGAGCCGGAGAAGCCTTGATCATCCTCTTCATCCTCGGCGTGTTCGCCCTCGTTGGGCTCGCGATGACCGCGCTGGTGGGGTTCATGATCTACCAGAGCGTCCAACGGAAGGGCCGCTGGGGCATCAACGTGAAGCGCACCGACTGCCCGCGCTGCGGCTGGAAGCTGCCGGCCGTGCGCAAACCCACCAGCCTGCGCCAGGCCCTCTGGGGCGGCTGGACCTGCCAGCAGTGCGGGGCGGAGTTGGATAAATGGGGGCAGGCCATCGAGGAGGGGTAGTGCCCTCGACGCTGCCCCACCCTCAGGCGGCAACCCTCCTCACCTGATAAACATCCGTTTCACGTGGAACCCCCCAGGAGCCCTGTCTTGCAAGAACGCGACGACACCACCGAGATCGCCCGCCTCGAGGCCGAGCTCGCGGTCATGGCGCGCTGCGTCTCCCACGACCTGCGCCAGCCGCTGCACGTCATCTCCGGCTACGTCGAGCTGATCTCCTTCAAGTACCGCGGGCTGCTCGACGCGCGCGGGGTGCAGCTCATCGACAAGGCCATGGACGGCGTCCAGCGCCTGAACGACATGATCGATGCGCTGGTGGGCCTGATGCGCCTCGAGGCGCACGCGCCCCGCGCCGAGGTGGACGCCGGCGCAGTGCTCGCCGAGGTCCTCATCCGCCTCGGCCCGGAGCTGGCGGCCTGCGGGGGTTCCATCGAGCGCGGCAGCCTGCCCATCGTGGTGGCCAACGCCGACCAGCTGGCGCTGGTGATCGAGCACCTGGTCCGCAACGTGCTGCGCTTCCCCGGCGACGGTGCGCCCCACGGTCGCCTGGTCGCGCACGCCCAGGATGGATTCTGGCGCTTCGAGATGCACGACCAGGGCAAGGGGATCGACCCCAGGCTGCACGCCTCCATCTTCGAGCCCTTCGGTCGCGGCCTCGATCCGCGCGCGGGGATCGGCATGGGCCTGGCGATCTGCCGCAAGATCCTCACGCTGCACGGCGGTGGGATCGGCGTGGAGTCCACCCCCGGCCAGGGCGCCTGCTTCTGGTTCACCCTCCCCCGGTAGCCGGTCCACCCCGCCCGCGATGTCACCCCTCTCCCCCACCCACCCGCGGCTGGAGTACGGCCTGGGCGGGCCCGCGGGGGGCACCGCCCTGGTGTTCGTCAACGGGCTGGGTGGGCTGCGGGAGTCCTGGTACCACCAGGTGCAGGCCTTCAAGCGCACCCATCGCGTGCTCACCTACAACCAGCGCGGCGTGGGCGGCTCCGAGGCGGTGGACGCGGACACGTCCATCCACGACTTCGCCGGCGACCTCGTGGCGCTGCTGAACCACCTCGGTCTGTATCGGGCTGTGTTCATCGGGGTCAGCTTCGGCGGGCGCGTGGTCCAGGAGTTGGCCCTCGGCTGGCCCGGGCGCGCGCTCGGGGTGGTGCTGGTCTCCACCTCCGGCGGCGGGCCGGAGCAGCTCGCCGGCGATCCCCAGGCCCACGAGCTGCTGCGCAGCTCGAGCACCCTCTGCGCCGAGGCCTGGCGCGAGGGCCTGATGCCGCGCCTGTTCGGTCCCGGCTTCTGCGAGCGCCACGCCGCGCGCCTCGACCGCCTGGCGCGCTGGTGGGCCGCCCACCCCCAGTCCGCACCGGGCCTGGCGCGGCAGTGGCAGGCCTGGGACAGCTTCGACCGCTGGGACGACCTCCCCGGCCTGCGCCCGCCCGCCCTGGTGATCCACGGCACCGCCGACGTCATGAGCCCACCCGGCAACGGACGACAGCTGGCCGCCCGCATCCCCGGAGCCCGCCTCGTCTCGCTGGAGGGGCTGGGTCACTCCCCCCAGGTGGAGGATCCGGAGGCCTTCAACGCGGCGCTGCGCGCATTCCTGCTGGAGATCGGGTGCGCCTGACGCTGCTCCCCTTCGGCCCGCTCGCCCTCGGCCTGCTGGGCTGCGGCAGCGGCGGCCTGACGCGCCATGAGCCCGCCGCGCCCCCCGCTCGGGATGACACAGCCCCCCGTGACACATCCGACACATCGCGCCCCCGGGACAGCGCGCCCCCCGAGGACACCGCCCCGCCCGCGCCCTGCCCCGCGGACATGGCGCTGGTGGGCGCGGCCTGCATGGACCTGTACGAGGCGCCCAACCGCGCCGGGGCCCCGCCCCTGGTGATGTACACCTTCGACGAGGCCGTGGCCTGGTGCGCGGCCCACGGCAAGCGCCTGTGCCTGGACCGCGAGTGGCTGGCGGCCTGCGAGGGCGCGGCCGGCCTGGCCTACCCCTACGGCGACACCCATGAGCCCGGCGTGTGCAACGACGAGGAGACCTGGCGCGTGTACGACCAGGACCTGCTGAACCTCTGGCCCTGGGATGTGTCCGGGCCCGGGATCGAGAGCCTGGAGGCGCTGCTGGAGGCCGCCGCCGGAACCGCCGGCGGAGCCCAGGCCGCCACCCATGTATCAGCGTTGTATCAAGGTGAGGGCGGCGGGGAGAACCCCGGCTGCGCGGGCGAGGCGGGGGTCTTCGACCTGGTGGGCAACGTGGAGGAGTGGACCCGCCGGGCCGACGGCGGCAGCGCCAGCTTCCACGGCAGCCTCAAGGGCCGCTACTGGGCCGAGAGCCGCACCTGCCAGTCCGCCGTCACCACCCACGGCGATGGGTTCCGCTTCTACGAGATCGGGTTCAGGTGCTGCCAGGACGCCGGCCGGTAGCGGTCAGTGCTGCTCCAGCGGCGGCACCGCGAAGGGCGGCAGCGCGGGCCAGTCGCCCCAGACCATGAGCGCGTCCTCGCCGGTCTCGGGCTGGGGCAGGGCCTCAGGCGCCAGGCGGTCGGGGCTGAAGCGGAACTCCACGGCGTCGAAGTCCCAGGGCGCGGCCGCGAGCAGCTCGACGAGCAGGGGCAGGCGCGGGGCGATGACCTGGTCGAGCAGCAGCGTGCGACCACGCAGCTCCCAGGCCACGGCGCAGTCCAGGTGCGCCACGCGGTGCAGCAGGCTGAGATCACCACGGCGCAGCACGGTGTCGATGCCCACCAGCCAGCCGTCATCCCGCGCGGCGAAGCGCCGGGAGAGGGGCGCGCGCGTGGCCAGGACCTGGCGCAGCCAGGGGAGATCCTCGGCCCCCACCGGCGCGCTGCCCGGCCCGGCGCGGCCGCGACGGTTCAACCGGAAGCGGTGCTGGGGGACGACGCGGAAGCCGAAGGGCCCGTAGAGCCAGGGCTTGTCGGTCTGGAGCTTGGCGGCGCCGAAGTGGGCCGCGACGTGCTCCATGGCCTGGGCCAGGGCGGCGCGGGCGTGCCCCCGCCGGCGCGCCTCCGGCAGGGTGCAGACCCCGTGCAGGCCCGCGATGCGGCGCTCCCGGCCGCCGAGCATCACCGGCAGGTCGAGCACGCCCACGTGGCTCGCGAGGCGCCCACCCTCGCGCGTGACGAAGGGCGTGCTGTGCTCTCCCACCGGCCAGCCGAGGCGGGCGGCGGCGTCGAAGCGCGCGGCGAGGCCCGGCCAGGTGGCGTCCAACAGGGACATCAGGGCGGCGCGCTCGCTGGGGTCGGCGTATAGCGGGTGCATCGCGGTGCCCGTAACACCGGGTCAACAAACCACCAGTTGCCAGCACCCCGGTTCCGAGCAAGGATGAACGCTGCCGCGCCGGGAGCCCCCATGTCCGCACGCCCCACCCTGCTGTCCCTCGCCCTCCTCCTCGGGGGCTGCCCAGACTATCGGGTCCATGAGATCGGCGACGGCCCGGATGGTGGCGGTGATCGCCAGCTCCGCGTGGATCCCGAGGTCATCGATTTCGGACAGGTCATGGCCGGCGAGCCCGTGGCCGATCGCTTCACCATCACCAGCGTGGGCACCGCCACCGTGGCGCTGGACGAGCTCCACATCCACGGCTCGGGCGCCTTCACCCTCCTGGGCGACCCGGTGGAGGGCGACCTGGCCCCGGGCCAGGCCATCTCGGTCGAGGTGCTCTACACCCCGGCCACCCCCGACGATGCCGCCGAGGTGGTGGTGAGCAGCGACGCGACGGTCCCGCGCATCATGGTGGACCTCCTGGGCGAGGGCGTCATGCCCGACCTCGTGTTCGACCCGCCCTACCTGCTGCTGCAGTCCTTCGACGGTGAGACGGCCTACGGCAGCTTCATCGCCCGCAACGACGGCCTGGCCGATCTCGTGGTGGACAGCTGGGCCCTGCAGGGCGAGCGCTTCACCGCCGAGTCCGAGCTGCCCGGCACCCTGGCGCCCGGCGAGGAGACCGTGGTCCAGGTCTCCTGGACCCCCACCGCCGAGATGGACGACTTCGGCTACTTCTGGGCCAGCTCCAACGATCTGGAGGGCCACGAGGTGGCCACCCTCGAGGGCCTCTTCCAGATCCCCTGCCTGGGCCTGCACGAGGCCTATACCCGCGATCTGGTCCGCATGACCGGCGACATGGGCGGGATCACGGTGCGCAACCGCGGCGACGACCTCGATGTGTGCATCGACCGCTGGTACGTCTTCATCAGCGACGACACCCAGGACGCCGGTGCCGGCGACCCCGCCTACGTCGAGGCCCACGTCTACGGCGAGGAGGGCAGCATCGAGCTGGCCCCCAGCGACAGCGTGACCTTCGCCTATGGGATGCAGGACGTGCCCGCCTGGTGGTGCGTCGAGCTGACCCAGATGACGGATGACGCCACCGACTTCGACTTCACCGGCGCCCAGGTGCCCGCCATGCTGCTGGACACCATGCTCTCGGGCGACTGGGATCCAAACAGCACGGTCTGGCAGGACCTCGACGAGAACCCCGTGATGATCGTGGGCCGCACCCGGGGCTTCATCGAGACCGTCGCCGGCGGGACCTCCTACGTCGAGATCCAGGCCACCAACCTCGGGCGCCAGCCCACCACGGCCGAGGTCACCGAGACCATCCCCGCCGGCATGAGCGCGGGCGACTTCACCTTGTCGCCCAGCAGCCAGAGCACCGCCGAGGATGGCAGCGTCACCTACACCTGGCAGCTGGCCATGGACGCCGCCATCGACACCGACTCGGACGAGCAGACCATCTACGACACCGCCTGTATCGGCTACACCCTGGGGCTCACCGAAGAGGCCTGCCTGCCCCGCACCCAGACCCCCGCGCCCACGGTCACGTGGCAGGACAGCGGCGGCCAGGTCCAGCATGCCGCGGGCAGCCCCCTGATCATCGCCTGCTGGTAGCCGGCACCCCCATGCTCGGTGTCCTGACCGCCATCGCCCTGGCTGGAGCGGCCGCGGCCGAGCCCGCCGCGCTGGAGGCCCGGCGCGCGGTGCTCGAGCTGATCCTCACCCAGATCGTAGAGGGCGACATGGTCCTGGTGGCGGTGGAGGGCGAACGGCCTGACGCCTGGCGCACGCGGGTCCAGCGGGTGCGGCCCGACCTGCCCCTGCGCTTCGTGCCGCTGGCCGACGACCAGCCCATCGCCGTGCAGATGGCCCTGGCCCTGGGCGAGGAGGGCGCCCGCTGCGGGGTCTCCCTCAGCCCGAGCGGCGGCGACCGCTGGGAGCTGAGGCGCTGGGGCAGCTGCGACGAGGGCCACGGTGTGCTGGTGGAGGGCCGCCGCCACCTCACCCGCGAGGCGCTGCGCGAGCGCGTGCAGGACCTCGCGGTCGAGCAGCATCTGCGCGTCGTGGTGGCGGCCTACGGCGCCGAGGCCGCCACCATGGTGGCCACCCAGTTCGCGCAGTGGGCCACCGTCCGCACCGTGCAGATCGCGCTGCAGCCCGATCCCATGAGCGCCATGCCCACCGCCCTGAGCGCGGCCGACGCCGCCTGCGGCCTCCTGGTGCGGGCCGCTCCCGACGCGCGCTGGCGGGTGGACGAGGTGGGCGATTGCGGCCCGGTGCCCTCCACCGGGGTCCGTGTCGCCCGGGTCATGGCCGACGATCCCCGCGGCCCCGAGCAGCTCGCCCGGGATCTCTCCCTGCGGATCGTGGATGTGGACGGCCCGGCCGACCGCGGCCCGGACTGGAGCCTGCGGGGGGGCGACGGCGCCAGCCTGACCAGCCTGCACGCCGCGTTGCAGCTCGGGGACAGCGCGGGCACCGCCCGACTGCGGCGCCTGCGGAGCAGCCGCGCCCTGCCGGCCCTGGCCCTGGGCCTGTCGGCCGGCGCCCTGCAGATCGCGGGGCTCGCCCAGATGATCGTGGGCTTCGACACGGCGAGCTCGGCCAACACCTACGCCGTGCGCACCGACGGCCTGCAGCTGGGCTGGACCGGGGTGGTGGTCAGCGTGTCCGGCGCCCTGGTGGCCAGCGGCGCGCCGCTGCTGCGCCTGGGCGCCGCCGACCGCCTCCGGCACCCCGACCGCTTCTACGACCGCGCACACGCCGAGGCCCTCGTGGGGGCCTACGACCGCGACCTGGCCCGGGAGCTGGGGGTGGACGAGCCCTGGGGCGACGAGCCCGAGGATCCACCCGAGGAGGCCGCGCCATGATCGCCCTGCTGCTGGGGCTCGCCCTGTCCGCGGCCGCGCGCGCGGAGGGCGCCTCGGTGGACGTGGAGCTGCAGCGCGCCTGGCTCGGCCCAGGGGTCCTGGCCGGCCTGGACCACGCGGGCGCCGCGCCCGGGACCCTGACCATGGGGTTTCTCGCCCAGTACCTCCGTGATCCGCTGGTGCTGATGGTGGAGGGCGACGAGACCGGCGCGGTCATCGCCCAGCGCCACACCCTGCAGGTCGCCGCGGCCTACGACCTCTCCCGCCACCTCACCCTGCGCGGGAGCCTGCCGGTGGCATGGCAGTGGGCCAGCGAGGAGCCCGCCCTGGCCGCCGACGGCCCCGGCCTGGCGGATCCCTCCCTCGGCGCCCGCTGGACCATCGCCCAGAAGGGCGCCGGCCAGGCCGCGCTGCGCGCCGACGCCCTGCTGCCGCTCGGCCGCCGTGACGCCTGGCTGGGCGAGGGCGCCCCGCGCCTGGCCCTGGGGCTGCTGCCCGCCGTGGAGGGCGATGGCATCGGCCTGCACGCCGATCTCGGGGTCTGCCTGCGCCGCCTGCGCGAGACGGACGCCGACTTCGAGCTGGGCAACGAGGCCACCCTGGGGCTCGGGCTGCGCGTCTCCCCGTGGCCCGGCCTGTACGATCTGTCCGCCGCCGTGCTGAACCGCTGGCCGCTGGTGCCCACTCCGCGCGCCACCCTCTCCTCCGAGCTTCTGGTGGGCTCCCGCCTGCACCCCAGGCGCTTCGCCACCATCGAGCTGGGCGTCGGCAAGGGCCTGGCCGACGGCTACGGCACCAGCGAGTTCCGCGGCTGGGGCGCCGTCAGCCTGGCCTGGCGCGACCTGGGCAGCCCCCGGCGCCTGGCCTCGCCCAGGGTGCCCTGGCTCGAGGCACCCCCCATCGAGATCTCGGAGGAGCCCGAGCCGCCCCCGCCCACCTGGGAGGAGGGCCAGCTCGCCCGCGTGCACCGCGCGCGCATCGAGATCCGCGAACCCATCCAGTTCTTCTACGACACCGAAGAGATCCGCCCCGAGTCCCGCCCGACCCTGCTCGCCGTGGCCGACATCCTGGCCGAGAGCCCCTGGATCCTGCAGGTCGTGGTGGAGGGCCACGCCTCCGTCGAGGGCGAGGACGCCTACAACTACGCCCTGTCCAACCGCCGCGCCCACGCCATCGTGCAGGCCCTGGTGGAGGCCGGGGTCCACCCCCTGCGCCTCTCCACCCGCGGCATGGGCGAGACCGTGCCGGTCATTCCAGGCACGGACGAGGCCAGCCTGGCGCTGTCCCGGCGCGTGCTCTTCCTCATCGCCGAGCAGCTCGATCCACTGGACCCCCTGCCCGAGCTGCCCCCGGCGCTGGTCCCCTGGGCCGACATCGCGCCCGAGGAGGCCCCATGATCCCCCTCCTCGCCCTGCTCTCCCTGTGCGCGGGCGTGTCCCGGGCCCGCTGCTACGCCCGCATCCAGCAGGACCTCAACTGCAACACCCTCGGCCCGCTGTGGGAGCCCGAGCTCGATCCGGAGGATGCCTCCTGCGCCCTGTGCGCCGACGCCGGCCAAGAGACCGCGGACGGCTTCTACGACTTCTACCTGTACGGCTGCGCCATCCCAACCTGCGTCTTCGACCTCGACGCGGACGGCTTCTCCTACGGCTCGGTGGACGTCCCGGGGGCGCCCGAGGGCCTCCAGGTACAGCTCGCCTGCGACAACTGCCCGGACATCTACAACCCCGGCCAGGAGGACGAGGACTGCGACGGGCGCGGCGACGTGTGTGACAACTGCGTCTACGAGTACAACCCCGACCAGAGCAACGGCGACCCGGACGAGCTCGGCGACGCCTGCGACAACTGCCCCTCCGACGCCAACCCCGGCCAGGAGGACGAGGACGACGACGGCTGGGGCGACGCATGCGACACCTGCCCGGGTATGCGCAACGCCACGAACGCCGACGTGGACGGCGACGGGCTCGGCGACGCCTGCGACAGCTGCCCCCTGGACTTCGACCCCCACCAGGAGGACGGCGACGGCGACGGCGTGGGCGACGCCTGCGACACCTGCCCCGACCGCTACGACCTGGACCAGACCGATCGCGATGGCGACGGCCTGGGCGACTCCTGCGACATCTGCCCGGACGTGTGGGACCAGGCCCAACAGGACAGCGACCGCGACGGGATCGGCGACGCCTGCGATGTGTGCTGGGAGCTCTCCGACCCCGACCAGCGCGACCACGACGATGATGGCGTCGGGGACGCCTGCGACAACTGCGTGGCCGCGTCGAACCCTGGCCAGGAGGACAGCGACGGCGACGGCGCGGGTGACGCATGTGATACATGCGCCGGCCTGTACGACCCACGCCAGGACGACCGCGACCGCGACGGCCTCGGCGATCTGTGCGACAACTGCGTGGAGATCGCCAACGAAGGCCAGGAAGACAGCGACGAGGACGGCATCGGCGACGCATGTGAGGAGGGGCGCAAGCTGCGGGGTGCCGGCCATCGCTGCGCCACCGGCGGCCGTTCTGCCGGCGCCTGGTCCCTGCTGACCCTGCTGGCCCTGGTGCTGGGGCGGAGGCGGCGGTGCTGAGCGCCCTGCTCGCCCTGTCCCTGGCCTGCCCCGGTGCCTACGCCGAGGACTGGACGCTGGATCGCTCCATCGACACCCAGCTGGTGCACCCCGCGCCGGGTCCCCAGGCCGCGGTGACCGTGGACGACCCCCGCGCGGATCTGGCCGGCACCGTCACCGCTGGGCTCGCCTGGCAGTACGAGCGCGCGCCTCTGGACTACTACCTGGACGGAGAGCTCGGCGGCGCCGCCATCGCCTGGCGCCAGACCGTGGACCTCGGTGTATCGGTGGCTGTATCGCGCCGTGGCTCCCTGTCGCTGGCGGCCAGCGGCGCCCTGCAGGAGGGCGGCGATCTGGCCGCCGTGGCCCCGGCATCGCCGCTGGCGTTGGGAGATGTGTCGCTGGCCTGGCGCAGCGCCTGGGTGGACCGCCCCCTGTTCGGCCTGGGCCCCTCCCTGGGGGTCTACCTGCCCGTGGGCACCCGCGAGGCCTGGTTCGCCGAACGGCGCGCCCGCTGGGCCCCGGCCCTGCTGGTGGCCTGGGGCGGCGAGCGCCTGCGCCTGCTCGGCCAGACCGGGTTCCTCACCCGCGCCTCCGTGGACAGCGGCGCCGATCTCGTCGCCGCACCCGAGATCGTGCTGGGGGCGGCCCTGCTGGCTTCGGCCACGCCCTGGCTGGGCGGCCTCGTGGAGATCTCCTCGCGCCACGGCCTCACGGGCCAGGGCGATGCGGGTGGCGCCCACCCCGCGGAGGTGCTCGGCGGCCTGCGGCTCCGCGCCGGGCGCTTCGGCCGCCTCGACCTGCTGGGCGGCACCGGCATCGGCCACGGCTACGGCGCCGGCGACCTCAGGCTGATGGCCTCCGTGAAGGGCAGCGGCCGCCCGCGGCGGCGAGGCGCGCCCGATCTGGTGCTGGTTCCCTCGCCGAACCCACCCCTCGTCCGCGCGCTGCCGGAGCCCACCCCTGCCGTGCAACCCCGTGGCGCGGCCTGGATCGATCACGGCCAGCTCGAGCTGGCGGCCGCCGTGGCCTTCGAGCCCGGCACCGCCACCCTGCTGCCCGACGCAAAGCCCTTGCTCGCGGCCGTCGCCGCGCTGGTCAACAGCTTCCCGCAGCTCGAGCTGCTGGTGGTGGAAGGGCACGCCGCCGGCGCCGGCAGCCCCGCCGCGGACTACGCCCTCTCAGCGGAGCGCGCCCGGGTGGTCTTCGAGCAGCTGGTGGCCCTCTCGGTGCGCCCCGCGCGCCTGGCCTGGCGCGGCATGGGCGACACCGACCCGGCCGGTCTGGGGGGCCGCGACGGCGCCGACTTCGTCATCACCCGCATCCGCGCCCTGCAGGACGGCCCCGTGCTGGACGAGGGCGACCCCATCGTCCTGCCCTGGAACGGCGAGCAGGTGCCCGCGCCCGTGCTGGGGGACGGCCTGCTCTCGCCCGCCGGCAACCCCATCCTGCGGCGCGTCGTGCCGGAGGGCGAGGCCGAGGCCCTGCCCAGCGGCGCGACCTTCCGGGACGCCATCGAGGGGGACGAACCGGACGACGCACCCGAAGGTGCCGAGGAGGCTCCGGAATGATCCTTCTGCTGGCCCTGCTGCCCCTGGCCCTGGCCGACCTCCAGGACCTCAACTGCAACGGCATCGACGCGGCCGACGAGCCCACCGTGGACCTCGGCAACGCCATCTGCGCCTCCCACACCGACGCGGACGGCGATCCCTACGCCAGCGCCGACTACTACTACGACTACGCCTCCTTCGGCTGCACCTGGTTCTTGCCCGACTACGACATCGACGAGGACGAGGACGGCCTGGCCTCGGGCGATCTGACCATCCGCTACCCGGACGACACCGTGGCCCGCGTCGTGACGCTCGACTGCGACAACTGCCCCGAGGCGCCCAACCCGGATCAGGCCGAGACGGACGGCGACGGCGTGGGGGACGCCTGCGACAACTGCGTGGAAGTGGGCAACTCCGACCAGGCCGATCCCGACGTGGACGGGCTGGGCTCCGCCTGCGACGTCTGCCCCTGGAACTACGACCCGTCCCAGATCGACACGGACGCGGACGGGGTGGGCGACGCCTGCGACAACTGCATCGACGAGCACAACCCCGACCAGGCCGACCCCGACCTCGACGATGTCGGCACCGCCTGCGACATCTGCCCGTCAGACCCCGACGAGGACCAGCTCGACCGCGACGCCGACGGCCTGGGCGATGCCTGCGATGTCTGCCCGGAGGTCTTCGATCCGGAGCAGGCCGACGCCGACACCGATGGCTTCGGCGATGCCTGCGATGCCTGCCCCGACGACTGGGACCTGACCCAGCGCGACATCGACGGCGACGGCCGCACCGGCGGCTGCGACCTCTGCCCGACCGTGCCCGAGGACGAAGATCTCGACGATGACGGCGATGGCGTCGGTGACGCCTGCGATGCCTGCCCCCACCGCTGGGACCCGGGCCAGGGCGACCGCGATGCCGACGGCCTGGGTGACGCATGTGACACATGCCCGGACGTCTCCGACCCAGACCAGCGCGACGGCGATGAGGACGGCTTCGGCGACGCCTGTGACGTCTGCCCCACCACCTGGGACCCGGAGCAGGCCGATCACGACGGCGACGGCCTGGGCGACGCCTGCGACCGCAACCTCGCCGTGCGCGGCGCCGGTTCCTGCTTCGGCTGCGCGGGACCCCGCGGCCTGCCCGGCGTGGCCGAGGCCGGCTTGCTGGCCCTGGCCGGCCTGCTGGGCTGGCGCCGGCGCCTCGCCCGTGGCCTTCGAGGAGCTCCCCGATGCTGATCCCGCTGCTCGTGCTCACCGCGGCCCTGGCCGGCGACTACCCCGCCTACCAGGACGAGCTGAACCGCCACCTGGACGAAGCCCTCACCGCCTTCCAGGAGCACCGCTACCTGGCCTTCGCCCAGGCGCAGGCCGGGATGGAGCGCGACCTGGATCACCTGTCCGACGTGCTCAAGGGCGAGCCGCTGGAGCGCGTGCACCTGGTCTACACCGCGCGGGCCTGGCTGGACGGCGACGAGGACGCCCTGCGCGCCGGCTTCCGCGGCCTGCGCGCCGTCTCGCCGGGCTTCATGCTCCCCGCAGGCTGGTCCGAGGAGGGCGACCGCCTGGAGCGCCTGTACCGGGAGGCCGTGGGCGCCGGCCCCGGCCCCGAAGCCCGCCTGCCCGGCCACCTCGTGGTGGACGGCCGCATGGCCGAGGATCGCCTCCCGGTGGAGCGCGCCTGCGTGGTCCAGATCCGCACCCCCACGGGCGCCTGGGCCACCTGGTACGTGCACCCCGGCGAGGGCACCGCCGCCTGGCTGGCCGCCCGCGCCGTGGTGGAGGAGCGGCCGGTGGAGCCCGCAGCACCGGTGCCCGTACCCGTGGACGAGTGAGCCGACATGTGGTTGGGCCTGTTGCTGGCCTGCGCTCCGCAAGGTGCGATGGGCGACCCCTTCACCGGCGCCCTCACCTGGGAAGATGCCTGGCCGCGGGAGGACGCCGCCGCCAGCCTCTTCGGGCTGGAGCGCGTGGTCGCGGTGGATCTCTCCCTCCATGAGGGAGCACGCGAGGCCCTGGAGGCCGACCCCTACGACTACGTGCACGCCAACCTGGCCGTAGACGGCGCCGCCCTCGGCGAGGTGGGCCTGCGGCTCAAGGGCCGCAGCGGCTCCTTCCGCGAACTCGACGGCAAACCGAGCTTCAAGCTCGACCTCGACCGATACCAGGCCGATGTGTCATGGGCCGGGCTGCGGAAGATCGATCTCGACAACCTGGTGGTGGACTGCGCCGCGGCACGCGATCGGCTGGCCCTGCGGGCCTTCGCCGCGGTGGGCCAGCCCGCCTCGCGCGCGGGCTACGCCCGGCTCTCCCTCGACGGCGAAGACTTCGGGCTGTACGGGCTCCTCGAGAACCTCGACCAGCCATTCCTGACCCTGCGCTACCCGGAGCCCGACGGCAACCTCTACGACGGGGACTACGTCATCGACGGCGACTTCGAGAGCCAGGTGGACTTCGTGGCGGGACTGCAGGAGCTGTTCGAGTTGGACGAAGGGCGCGACGTGGAGCTCGCCGACGTGCGCGCCGTGACCGCGGCCCTCGACGGCGGCGAGACAGCGTTCGGCGCGCCGGCCCAGGTGCTGGACTGGCCCCGCATCGCCCGCATGCTGGCCGTCGAGGCCTGGGTGGGGCAGGTGGACGGCTACACGCTGCAGGCCAACAACTACCGGGTGTACTTCGACCCCGTCACGGGGCGGGCCGAGCTGCTGCCCTGGGATCTGGACTTCACCTTCACCCCGGCCGACGAGTGGGACTCGGACTGGCGCGCTCCCATGGGCCGTATCGCTGACACATGCTTCACGGATGAGGCCTGTCTCGCGGGGTATCTGGCCGTGCTGGACCGCGTCGCCGCGCTGCTGGACGCCGCGGGCCTCGCCGCAGAGCTGGACGCCGTGGACGCCCTCGTGCGCCCGGAGCTGGCTAGCGATCCGCGCTGGGAGTGCACGCTGGAAGAGCACGACGCGGAGATGGCGTGGCTGCGCGACTGGATCGCTGGCGTCTCGGATGAGCAGCGCGGGCTGTGGGCCATGCTCGAGTGATCCCTCTGGCCCGCTGGGCGCACCTGTCCATCGCCCCCCGCCCGGAGTCCCCCATGCGCGCCGGCCCCCTCCGCGACTACGCTCCCCCCGCCTACGGCACCCGCCGCGAGGCCCTGGCCGATCCGGCCGTCCGCCCATTGGCCAGCGCCAGCCGCGTCCTCGGCTCCGCCCTCGGCCTGAGCCTGGTGGTGGCGGTCGCCACCGCCCCGGCCTGCACCTTCGGCTGCGTCACCATCTGCCCCACGGTTTATTTGTCCGAGGGCGAGACCCTGGACATCGTCCAGGAGCAGTTCGCCGCGCACGGCTACACGCTGGCGGCCGACGCAGGCGCGGGTCCCATGGTCCTGCCCTTCGAGCCCGATCTGGCCAACTGGGACGCCGGCCTGATCGCCGAGATCGTCACCGAGGAAGAGTGCCCGGAGTACCAGCAGGCGGCCGAAGAGTTGCTGGCCACGGGGAACGAGCGCTGCGGGATCGAGGACTCGGCGGTGATGACCGAGCCTCGGCAACGGTCCCACGACAACTGCGTCGATCTCGCCGAGGGGAATTGCTACTCCTGGGTAGCGGTGGACGCCCTGGAGGCCTGCCTCAACTTCGCCTGTGCCGACGTCGCGCTGTTCGCCGCCGAGCCAGCCTGCGCCTGCGAGGACGACCCCAACGGCGCCGAGAGGTACATGCGCGAGGTCGTGGACCGTTTCATCGAGGAGCAGGAGGGCTCCCCAGGCTGAGCGGGGCCCCCATGCGCGCCGATCTCGTGGCCGACGGGGACTGCCTGGGCACGGGCGCCTCGGAGGCCTTCGCGCAGTGTCTGCGCTACGCTTGCAGCGACCTGCACTGGATGGGGCTCGCGGAGGAGGCGTGGACCCGTGGCCCTCTGGTGACCGCCTCAAACCACTTCATCGCCGAGATCAAAGCCGAGGACTCCCCCTGACATGCACCTCACCCTGCACCTCACCCGCGCTTGTCAGTTGCGCTGCGACTACTGCTACGCCCCACCGCGCCCTGAGCCCGGCATGCGCCTGGAGACGGCCATCGCCGCCCTGGAGTTCGGCCTGCGCGAGAACAGCGAGGCTTTCGGGCTCGCCTTCTTCGGGGGCGAACCCCTGCTGCACAAGGACCTCATCCGGGCGGTGGTGGCCCACGGCGAGGCCCTCGAGGCTCCCGGGCGCCCGCCCGTGCGCTTCAAGCTCACCACCAACGGCATCGCGCTGGACGACGAGTTTCTCACCTTCGCCGCCGCTAAAGGCGTGCACATCGCCCTCAGCCTCGATGGCGTGCGCGCCGCCCACGAGGCCCACCGCCGCTTCCCGGACGGCTCATCCTCCTTCGACCGCACGCTGGACGCCCTGCGCCGCCTGTTGAAGGTCCGCCCCTACAGCCTGGTGCACGCGGTGGTGAACCCCGACACGGCACCCCTGATGGCCGAATCCGCGGCCTTCCTGCTGGACGAGGGCGTGCGCTACCTGAGCTTCAGCCTCAACTTCGCCGCGCCCTGGACAGACGAGGATCTCGACGTGCTGGAGGGCCAGTACGCCCTGCTGGCCGAGCGCTACGTGGACTGGACCCGCGCGGGTCGCAAGTTCTACCTGGCGCCCTTCGAGAAGAAGCTGGCCAGCCACATCCGCCAGGGGGAGTGCCACCACGACCGCTGCGAGCTGGGCGTGCGCCAGCTCTCCGTCTCGCCTGAAGGCGACCTCTTCCCCTGCGTGCAGTTCGCCAACGACGGACGGGAGAGCCCCTCCTGCATGGGCGATGTCTGGCAGGGTGTAGATGAGATCGCGCGCCTGCGCTGGGCCCTGCGCTCCAGCCCTGTCAAGGCCTTCTGCGAGGGCTGCGCCCTCACGGAGCGTTGCGAGCACACCTGTGGCTGCCTCAACCGCCAGGCCACGGGTGACATCAACGGTGTGTCACCCGTCATGTGTCGCCATGAGCAGATGAGCATCGCCGCGGCCGATCGGGTGGGCGCGATCCTGTACGCCGAGCGCAACGCCTATTTCTTGAGGAAGCACTACAACCCGGCGTATCCGCTGCTGTCCCTGGTGGAGGACCTGGCGGGGGAGGGGCTGGCGGGCTGGGAGTGAGCGGGCCTTCACGAGCGTGATAAGCTGGCGCGGGCAGGAACGACCTGCTCGCGGAGGTCCGATGCCCCTGACCATCGACAAGGAGCACTTCCTGGCGGAGGCCTGGCGGGCCCTGGGCCTGCGGGCGCTGGACGCCAGCAAGCCCGAGGATCGCGCGCGCTACGTCTCCATCTACGACCGCGAGGATCTGCGCGAGCTCGATCCGGTGGATCGCCTGTACCAGAACATCACCTGGTCGCCCCACGGCAGCGCCGTCCTGTTCTCGGGGTATCGCGGCAGCGGCAAGAGCACCGAGCTGTCACGCCTGAAGCACCGCCTCGAGGAGCACGCCGGGGCCGTGGTCGTCTACTGCGACATGACCGAATTCATCAACATGGACGCCCCGCCCGACGTGCCGGATCTCCTGCTGGCCACGGCCGGGGCCTTCGCCGAGGTGGTCGAACGCGACGAGGCGCTGCGCCGGGCGCTGCCCAACACCTATTGGGAGCGCCTGGTGGGGTTCCTGAGAGGTGTCCACGTGAACGTGGACGAGGTCGAGATCAAGGGCGAGCCTGGCGGCGTGGGGCTGGGGGTCAAGCTGGCGCTGAAGTCCTCGCCCTCCTTCCAGCGGCGCTTGCAGGAGCAGCTCACGGGCGTGGCGGGTGCGCTGGCCAAGGAGGTCCGCGATTACTACGCGCAGGTCGTCGCCGAGCTGAAACGGCTGCACGGCGACAAGCCCGTGGTGATCCTCTTCGACAGCCTGGAGCACATCCAGGGCACCGGCGCGAGCGCCGCCGAGGTGGCGAGCCACATCGTGGCCACCTTCAACCGCACCGACCTCCTGCGCGTTCCGGGCGTCCACGTGGTCTACACGGTGCCGCCCTGGCTCAAGGTCAAGGCGCCCCACGTGATCCAGGGCTACGACAACGCGCTGCTCCTGCCCTGCCTCAAGGTGCGCGATCAGGTGAGCCGGGCGCCCTTCCGCCCCGGCCTCGACGCCCTGGCCGAGGTGGTGGCGCAGCGCTTCGACTGGGAGAAGGTGCTCTCCCGCGCCCAGCTCGACCAGGTCGCGCTGGCCTCCGGCGGCCAGTTCCGCGACCTCTTCCGCATCCTGCGGGGCGTGCTGAGCTCCTGCGCCCGGCACAACACCGTCGTCGCCACCGATCCCATCCTGGCCTGGGCCATCGCTGAGGTGCGCAACGGCTATCTGCCCCTCAGCCAGGCCGACGCCTGCTGGTTGGCCGAGATAGACCGCACCGGCGAGGCCCACCTGCCCGACCTCGACAAGCTGGGGGAGTTGGCCCGCCTGTTCGACAGCCACCTGGTTCTCACCTACCGCAACGGTGCCGAGTGGTACCGGCCGCACCCGCTGCTGGCGGAGGAGGTCGTGAAGCTGGCGGCCCGGGTCCCCGCGTCCGGCGCGCCGTGAGCGCACCCCACTCCCTGACCCCCGCGGGAGAGCGCTGCTGGGAAGAGCTGCGCCGCATCGAGACCTGGGCCCAGGACACGTGGCTGGCCTTCGTGTTCACCGATCTCACCCCCACCGTGCTGGAGCTGCGCGCGCGCCTGGCGGCCGAGGGGCCTCTCACGGTGGTGGCCCCCCGCGAGCCGGAGGCGCTGGCCCCGGCCGCCGAGGCCTTCACCCAGGCCGCCGAGCGCCGAACCCGCGCCCTGCTGATCCTGCCGCCGCCGCGCGGAGCGCCAGACCGGCCCCTGCGACGCCTGGTGAGCCTGCTCAACGAGCGCCGCCAGCGCTTGATCTCCGGCGGCGCCGGCCTGGTGGTCATCGCCCCCCTGGCCTGCCGCCCCCTGCTGCGGGAGGGCGCGCCGGACCTGTGGGCCTTCCGCAGCCTGGTGCAGGTGGTGGACGACCTGGCGCCGCCCGCGCCGCCCCCCGGGCCCGAGGCCCCGCTGGAGGCCGTGGAGTTGCCCGAGCTGGAGCGTGCCGACCCCGCCCGGGCGCACGTGTCGCTGCAGCAAGCCGAGCAGGCCCTGGAGCGCGGGGCCGAGGCCGAAGCGCGGGACGCGGCCGTGGCGGCGCTGGGGTGGCTGCCCCAGCGAGACCCCGCCCGGCCGCGGGCCATGGCATTGGTCGCGCAGGCCGCGCGCCAGGGCAACGACCTGGTGGCGGCCGCGAGGTGGCAGGAGGCCGCGGCGGAAGCCTGGCAGGAGCTGGAGGGTGGGGACTTCGGGCGGGAGGCCATGGTCGCGTCCGCCAATCTGGCCACGGATCTGCTCGCGATCCAGCGTGTGGAGGAGGCGGAGGTGGCCGGAGAGGAGGCGGTGCGGCTGGCGCGGGTGCGGCGCGCCACCCTCGGCGACCGACCCGACGTGCTCAGGGACCTCTCCGTCAGCCTGGAGCGGCTCGGCGACGTGCAGGCCGCCGGCCAGCGCCACGAGCAGGCCGAGCGGAGCTTCCAGGAGAGCCTCGAGCTGTCCCGCCAGCTCCGCGCCACCCTCGGCGACCGGCCCGACGTGCTCAGGGAGCTCGCCGTCAGCCTGGAGCGGCTCGGCGGCCTCCACGCCAAGACCGACACGCCCGGCGCCCGCGCGCTGCTGGAGGAGGCGGTGGCCCTGGGGGAGCGGCTGGCGCGGGAGTGCCCGCAGCTCTCCCCGCCCTACGATCCGGAGATCCCCCGCGCCGCCCTCGCGATGCTGCCATACGACGGCCCCGGGGAGGGCTCCACGTCGGCCTGACGGCGACGCCGCGCAGCGATGTGGCGGTGAACCCCCGACCGCGCCAGGCGGTGCGTCCGGCGGGGTTCTCCGGCGGAAATGGTGCGTTCGACCGCCTTCTCCGGCGCGCTTGGCGCTCCCCTCACTCCGCCGTCCGCGCCAGCCGCATGCCCACGGTGTCCTTGGCGCTCTCGCCGGACTCGGAGCCACGGTTGGCGAAGCGCAGCTTGTGCGGCAGGCTGTCCCAGGAGCCGCCGCGCAGGGCCATGGTCAGGCCGATGCCTTGGCCGACCGGATCGGTGACGTCGCCGCCCTCGTAGGCGCCGTAGCCGTCCTCGCACCACTCCCAGACGTTGCCCAGGGTGTCGTGCAGACCCCAGCGGTTGGCGGGGCGGGTGCCCACGGCGTGGGGGCGCTCCTCCGAGTTGCCGCAGTACCAGGCGAAGTCCTCGATGAGGTCGCCGTTGGAGAGCTGCTCGCCGGGCTCGCAGGTGTTCTGGGTGAGCTGGCCCCCGCCGGGGTAGGCGCCTTGCTGGCCCGCGCGGGCGGCGTACTCGAACTCGGCCTCGGTGGGCAGGCGGAAGCCGGCGCAAGCGTAGGGGTTGAGCTGGGCCTCACAGCGCGTCCAGACCTCGGCGCCGGTGCAGGCGTAGCAGGGCTCCAGGCCCTCGGCCTCGGACACGGCGTTGGCGAAGGCGGCCGCCTGGTGCCAGGTGATGCTCTCCACGGGGCAGCCCACGCCGCAGTCGGTGAAGCCCGCGGGGAGGTAGCCCGCGTAGTCCTCGAAGATCTCCTGGCTCACCTCGTCGCGCCCGAACCAGACGTCGTGGGTGAGGGTGACCTCGTGCCGGACCTCGTCGTGGTCCCGCCCGGTCTCGCCCATGGGGCTGCCCATGGTGAAGGAGCCGGCGGGGAGGCGCACCAGGCCGCCCGCCATGCTGGACTCCTCGAAGTCGGAGCCGGTGTCGGCGGGATCGCCGTTGGGGTCCACACCGCCCAGATGGCAGGCTGAGAGCACGACGAGGAACACGACGGTCGGCAGCCTCATGGTGGTCCTCCTGCGGATGGCACACATGAAAGGTGCTCTCAACGCGCGCCAGCGATCACATCCAGGGAGGAGGTGCGGGGAAAGCGCCCATGAAGTTGCCAGATTGCGAGGAGAGCGCCTCTGGGGTTGCCAGAATGCGGGGAAGGCGCCTCTGCAGTGGCCGGCGAGGCGCCGGGACTTGCGAAAAGTGGCGTTCGTTGGTCAACAGGCTCGACGAACCGCGCCGCCGGCGGCGCAGGTGGAACCCTGGAGGCGGCTTTGATCGCAACGCGGCAACTTCGACCCCACTCTCCCGCATCCGCCGAAGCCGGACACAGAGCCATCAGCTTTCAGGTATCAGGTTTCAGCAAGCACCTTCGTCGCGAGTCACCCGGCTCGGACGTGATCACCCAGCGGGTGAAGTGCGCTGACGCCAGGTGCCGCTCGAGAGAGCTGATAGCTGACCGCCGATACCTGACGGCTGCGTCGGCGGAGCCGACGATTCGGCATCCGGGTGATCTCTTCAGGCGTGCGGGGGCACGTGGTAGGGTACCCACGTCAGGCCAGGCACACATCGACGTCCCCTGCTCCTTCCGCGCCCCCCACGGAGACGCCTATGTACGTCCTGCTCGTCGGCCCCGATCTCGAAGAGAACCTCTCCCTGGCGTATCTGGCCGCCGCCCTGCAGCGGGCGGGGCACCGCGCCGAGCAGGTGCCGTTCGAGCACGCGGGGCAGCTCCCAGAGGTGCTTCGCCGCGCTGCGGGCGCCGATCTGGTCGGCCTGTCCATGGCCTTTCAGGCCCGCGCCCGGGAGTTCTTGCGCCTGGCCCGCGCCCTGCGGCGGGCGGGCGGGCCGCCCGTGGTGGCCGGCGGGCACTACGCCTCCTGTGCGGCCGAGGAGCTGCTGGCCCACCACCCCGAGATCGACGCGGTGGTGCTGCACGAGGGCGAGCAGAGCCTGGTGGAGCTGGCAGACCAGGGCGCGGACCCGCCCGCCTGGACCGCCGTACCCGGGCTGGTGCTGCGCACCCCCGCGGGGCCCCGCGTCACGGCCGTACGACCCATCGAGCCGGATCTGACAGCCTTTCCGCGCCCCCTGCGCGCCGGCCCCGTGCGCCTGCTGGCCGGGGTGCCCACCGCGTACCTGCTCGGCTCCCGCGGCTGCCTGGGCGACTGCCACTACTGCTGCATCCAGACCCTGCACCGCCTCTGCCCCGGGCCGCGCTTCCGCCAGCGGCCGGCCGACGACGTGGCCGCCGAGCTGGCGGATCTCTACCACGGCCGCGGGATTCGCCAGTTCGTGTTCCACGACGACAACTTCCTGGTGCCGTCCCAGCGCGCCAACCGTGCGCGCCTGGCCGCCCTGCGCCACGGCCTGCGCGCCAGGGGCGTGGGCGAGCACGCCCTGGTGATCAAGTGCCGCCCCCAGGAGGCCGAGCGCGGCATCCTCGAGGAGCTCCGGGACATGGGCCTGATCCGCCTGTTCATGGGCGTGGAGTCCGCCACCCCCGAGGGGCTGGCCTCCCTGGGCCGGCGCCAGGCCGTGGCCGACTCGGAGCGAGCCCTCGACCTCTGCGACCACCTGGGCATCTCCTCCCAGTTCGGGCTCATGGTCTTCCACCCCGACGCAACGCTGGCCGGCATGCGAGCGGACATCGACTTCCTCCGCCGCTTCGCCCAGCACCCCACCGGCTTCGCCCGCGCCGAGATCTACGCCGGCACCCCGCTGGAGCGGCGCATGCTGGCCGAGGGCCGCGCCACCGGGGACTACCTGGCCCGTGGCTACCCCATGGCCGAGCCGGCTCTCGACCGCGCCTTCGACATCGTCACGGCCCTCCTGCAGGAGCGCTGCTGGGCCCACGAGAGCCTCTTGCAGCGCGTGATCGGCATGGATCATCTGGCCGCCACGCTCGCGCGCTTCTACCCCGAGCCCGAGGCCCAGCGCCTGGTGGCCGACATCCACGTCGCCCAGCTCGAGGTCAACACGGCCACCATCGACATCCTGGCTGCCGTCGTGGACCTGGCCGCTCGCGCCACCCCGGTCGATCCGGCCTGGCGCCGCGAGGTGGAGACCATCGCCGCCCTGGAGCGCGCGGATCGTGAGCGCGCCTGGGAGGTCTACCGCGCCCTCGGCGCCCGTCTCGACGCCTTCGTGGCGGCCCGCACCGGCCTCGACCAGGTGGCGAGGGGTGGGATGCCCAGCGGGCGCCTGGCCCGGCACGCCGCCGTGGTGCTCGGGCTGGTGGCCACGGTGGGGGTGCAGGCCTGCGGCTGGGGCGTGTGCGAGTACATGGCACCCCACACGGGGATCTACGAGCGGGAGCCGGACATCGAGGTGGAGCCCGGGAGCTGGGCCTTCGGCGCGCGCCCTGCCGGAGAGACGGACACCGCGGAGATCTCCGTGGACAACCTGGGCCGGCAGACGCTGGAGATCTCCTCCATCGCCATCGAGCCGGCGGAGGGCCCGTTCCTGCTCACCTCGGCCACCAGCCTGGCGCTGGAACACCTCCAGCATGCCACCATCGCGGTCAGCTTCACCCCCGCCGCGGCGGGCGAGTTCTCCGCCGAGCTGGTCATCCGCTCCAACGATCCGGACGAGGAGGAGGTGCGGGTGCTGCTCACCGGCGAGGGGCTCGCGCCCTGACCATCAAGCCGTCACCCACGAGCCCGGCCGCCCGATCCAGCGCTTCAAGGTGCGGGCGTCCACCTCGCCCCGGCGCAGCATGTCCAGGGCCATCAGCGGCATCTTGACGGTGTTCATGGCCTGGGCCGCCGCCAGCAGGGGGCGGGGGTCGCGGCGCAGGCGGCGGGAGTCCATGAGGCGGCGCATGAGCGCCCGGGGCACGCCGCGCTTGGGGGCCAGCACCAGCAGGGCCAGCCAGAAGCGCTCCTCCGGCGTGCGCGGCCAGGCGAAGGACACGCGCCACTGCTGGAAGATGCGGGTGGCCCTGCCCTCGATGTCGTCCTCGGTGATGAGCCCCTGCGCAAGCAGCATGTCGGCCAGGGGGCTCTTCGGGAAGACGGTCATGGAGAACAGGAAGAGGTTGCAGGGCCGCGGCAGGGAGAGGAGCAGCTCCAACAGATCGCGCTTGTCCTGCTCGGTGGAGACGGGGTCGTCCAGCACGACCTGGTAGTTGACGCGGATGCCGGCGGCGGAGAGCGCCTGGCCGGCCGCCCGGATCTGGGCGTTGGTGACCGGGCGGGTGTAGAGCTCCCGGCTGACCCGCTCGGTGTGCTGGATGCCCAGGAAGACCTCGGTCAGGCCGGCGTCGCGCATGAGGGCCACCCACTCGGGGTCCACCACGCGCGGATCCGCCATGCAGGAGAAGGGCAGGCCCACCTCGCGGCGGTACAGGGGGGCGAATTCCCGCGCCCAGGCCCGCTGGAAGGCGAACACGCCGTCCTCGAAGCGCACGGCGCGCACCTGGCGGAAGTGCTGGCGGGCGGCGTGGATCTCGGCGATGACCCGCGCGGGGGAGCGCAGGCGGTAGAAGCCGCCGTCGGGGGCCAGCACGCGGCGCAGCACGGTGTTGCCGCAGAAGCTGCAGGTGGCGTAGGGGCAACCGAGCGAGGCCGGCAGGGCCACCAGCGGGGAGCCGACGTAGGGGTCGCCCCGCAGGATCCGTCCGTGGCTGATAGCGACCTTGTCGGGGCTGCCGTAGTCTGGATCCGGCAGGTCGTCGGCGTCGGCGACCAGGGGCCGGCGGGGACCGGACACCACGCCCGCGGGGCCGCGGCGCCACAGCCCGGGGACCTCGCCCGGGGCCCCGCCCGCATCCAGGGCCTGCAGCAGGGCCAGCGTCGGCTCCTCGCCCTCGCCCACGCAGACGTAGTCCGCGTACCGCAGGCAGTCCTCGGGGACCGAGGTGGGGTGCAGGCCGCCCCAGATCACGGGGAGCCCGGCATCGCGCTGGATGGCGCGGGTCAGGCCGGCGGCCACGGCCTCGTAGCCCGAGGCGGTCACCGAGAAGCCCACCAGCCCGACGCCTTCGGCCCGCAGCACCTCGTGCAGGCGGGCGATGTCATCCGGGGTGGGGCCGTCGAGGCGATTGTTGGCCCAGTCGCCCAGGTAGATCTCCACCACGCGGCGGCCACGCTGGCGCAGGAACGCGGCCAGGCAGCGCACGGCGCGGTTCTCCACCAGGTACAGGGAGACGAGGGCGAGGGTGGTGCGGGCGCGGTCGTCCAAGAGGACTCCAGCCTGGAGGCCGCGGGACCATAAGGAGCCCGGGGGGCCGCGTAAAGGTGGCCGTACCCATCCACCGCGCCCTTCTCGGGGCACCTCGCTGCCCAAAGGCTGGTTGGGGTTGTCTGCGAGCGCACGCGTGGGCAACGAGCTGGTGGCCGGGCTTGGGGCGAAGGCCGCTTCAGCAGGTGACCGGCGGTGGGACGCGACACCAGGTGCCGGCGTCGCGGTCGGTAGGCGTCGGTGGGGCCTCGAGGTATATCGAACCCCACCACGCCGGCCGCGGAGCCCCCATGCGATTCCTCAACGCCGAGTTCAGCCCCCGGGAGCTGCGGGCGCTGCTCGGCCCGGCCACGCGCACCCTGAGGCAGCCCCGCCGGCTGGCCAACCAGGCGGCCGCCGCGGCCTCCATGGCCGCCATGCGCACCCACGTGCGCGGACTGCCCTGGGCGGTGCAGGTGGAGCCCTCCACAGCCTGCAACCTGCGCTGCCCCATGTGCGCGCTGGTCCTGCCCGACGCCAGGCCAGCCACCCTGCTGGACATGGACCTCTACCGGCGCCTGCTGGCCGACGTGGGCAGCCACGCGCTGATCCTCTCCCTGTGGAACTGGGGCGAGCCCCTGCTGCACCCTGCGCTCGGCGCCATGGTGGCGGCGGGAGCCCAGCACGGGCTGCTCACCGCGCTCACCACCAACGGCCTGCTGCTGGACGAGGCACGCTCCGAGGAGCTGATCCACGCGGGCCTGGTGCTGATGACCGTCTCGCTGGACGCCACTGACGCCGCCACCTACCGCGCGGTGCACGGCAGCGACGACTTCGAGCGGGTCACGCGCAACGTCTCCCGCTTCCTGGCCGTACGCGACCGCCTGGGCAGCCGCCTGCCCCTGGTGGAGCTGAAGATGGTGCTCACCCGGGACACCGAGGCGCAGATGCCCGCCTTCCAGAAGCTCTCGCAGGAGCTGGGGGTCGACCGCGTGCGCTTCCGGCAGCTCGTCTGGGCCCACGACGCGGGCCTGGAGCGCCTGGCCCCGCGCCGGCCCGATCTGCGCCGCTCCCACGGCATCACCCCCACCCGCCTGCGCGTGCCCTGCAACCGGCCCTGGATGAGCACGGTGGCGCTGGCCGGCGGCGAGGTGGTGCCCTGCTGCGCCGACACCAAGGGGGAGTTCGTCATGGGCCACCTGGACGACCCCGGCGGCCTGCCGGCCATCTGGAACGGGCCGCGCTACGGGGAGTTCCGCCGCCGGCTCATCCAGGACCCGCGCGGGATCTCCATCTGCGCCACCTGCCCGGCCGCCAGCTTCCAGGGCGACACCTACGACGGCCCGGAGGGCGCGGGATGAAGCTGTTCTCGGCCTACCGCGGCCTGTCCGAGGGCGCGGGCCGCGCCGCGCGCCGCCTGCCCGCCACCCACGCGCCGCTCCCGCGGGTCGGCTACCTGCTGCTCACCCGCCGCTGCAACCTGGCCTGCGCCATGTGCTTCCTCAAGGCGCACGCCGGGGGTCCCCCCTCGGCGCCCGAGCTGACCGGCTCGGAGTGGGTCGCCCTGATCCGCGGGCTGCCGCGCCCGGCCCTCCTCTCGCTGACCGGCGGGGAGCCCCTCTTGCACCCGGCCTTCCACGACATCTTCCAGGCCGCCGCGGCCCGCGGGCCCGTGGTGCTGGAGACCAACGCCACCCGCCTCGACGCAGCCGAAGCGCGCTGGCTCCTGGATCACAGCCCCCTGCGCCCGGCCGCGGGCCTCGCGGTCCTCTCGGTCTCCATCCACGGCCCGCCCGCCGTCCACGACCGCCTGGTGGGCCGCGCGGGTGCCTTCGCCGAGGCCGCCGCCGGGGTGCAGCACGTGGCGCGCCTGCGCGGCCGCCGCGGCTTCCCACGCATCGCCCTCCGCGCCGTGGTCCAGCCGGAGACACTCGCCGGGCTCACGGCCCTGCCCGCCCTGGCGCGCCAGATGGGCGCCGACGAGCTGGTGCTGTCGGTGCACGGCTCCGCGCCCGACGTGATGGACCCCGCGCAGCCCTCCTCCTGCGGCTCCGCCAGCCTGCCCACGCCCATCGCGCCCGAAGAGCTGGCCCCCATCCTGGAGCAGGTGCTCGCCTCGCCCGAGGTGCCGGTCCAGATCAACCCGGACGGCCCCCAGCCCGAGATCGTGGGCCTCTACCGCGGGATCTGGGACCCAGCGGCCCACGACTGTCTCTTCCCCTGGATGCGCTTCATCGTCTCCGCCCAGGGCGATCTGGGCGTCTGCCCCCATGTGTGGGTGGGCAGCCTGCGCGAGCGGTCCTTCCGCCAGGTCTGGAACGGCGAGGCCGCCGCCCGGCACCGGCGCTTCCTGCGCGCGGCGGGTGAGCTGCCCCCGGCATGCGCGGGGTGCTGCAGCCGGATGCGGCGACGCTGACTACCGCGCAGCCTCCAGCACCCGCAGGTTCTCACAAGCGGTCTGGGTGCCCGCCTCGCAAGAGCCGCGCATCAGCTCCAGGACCCGCGGGAGGTCCACCTGGTCCTCCGGCAGGTTGGCCAGGCGCAGGGCGTGGTTGAAACAACCGATCTTGCGCTCGCCCAGCTCGCAGGCGCGCTCGTAGAACCAGGCCGCCTTGGGGTCGTCCTGGGGGACCCCGCGGCCGAACTCCAGTTTCAAGCCCACGTAGGCGCAGCACTCCGGCTGGTCGAGGGTGCAGCCGAGGCGGAAGATCTCGAAGGAGGCCCTCTCGTCCGCCGGGCCCGGCCGGCCCTCCTCGATGGCGGCGCCGGCGATGTAGCAGGCGTCGCTCAGGCCGCGCTGGCAGGCGGCCAGCAGGGCGGCGTGGCTGCGCCGGGGCTCCAGGTCGGGCCAGTCGCCGTAGACGTGCTCGTGGCCCAGCCGCTCGCAGGCCAGGGCGTCGTCGCCGCGCTCGCAGGCCTCCACGCGCAGGCCATAGAGGGCCGCACCCCGGGCGGGGTCGGAGGGCCCGGCCTCCTGGATCAGCCGCGCCAGCTCGGCGCAGGCGGCGGGGTCACCGACGCGGCAGGCGCGCACGAGGGCGCCGCCAGCCAGAGCCTTGAGGTCGGCGTCGGGGCTGTACCAGGCCGGCGGGGGCAGGCAACCGGCCAGCAGAGCGCCGAGCAGGGGGATGAGCGCACCTCGCATGGGGACCTCCGGCCCGAGGTATGCCAGCCGGGAGCCCGGAGTGCAAGGGCGACCGGTTCCCTGCGGGGGTATGGGAGGTCCCGTGAGCACCCCGATGACGATCCGCTGTGACGCCTGCGCCTGGACCTGGAGCCCCGCGCCGAGCTGCGGAGCGGGCGGCGGGGCGGCCCTCGAGCCCCTGGCGTGCTGCCCGCGCTGCGGCGGGGCCGTGACCCGGGGGCCGCCCGCGTGAGCGCGCGGGCTACTCGTCGAACTCGCCGTCGTAGTACATGATCGTGGAGCAGGGCACCGAGGCGCCGTTGATCTCGAGGTTGGTCACGGTCACCCCCGGGCGCGAGGAGTAGTCGAGGGCCAGCTCGATGGTCAGCTCCGCCGAGTGACCGCTGGTGAACCGGCCGTCGATGATCTCGTCGAGGTAGAGGGTGAAGTCTCCGTAGTTGTCCGCGTAGGTGTCGGAGAAGAAGAACTCGTTCCCCTCCCGGTCCACGGAGAGGCCGCCGTCGTCGGCCCAGAGGACCACCTCGTCGTCGCCCACCTCCATCTCCATGTCGAGGTCGTCGCTGGGGTCGAGGTTGCAGCCGTCGTCGGCATCGACCAGGTCGAAGGCCCACCACCCGCTGGGCGGAGAGTAGACGCAGGCCGACGCGAAGGGGAGCCCGAGGGTGAGCAGGATGGGGAGGTGTTTGCGGGTGATCATGGGGTGCTCCTTGGGTGGCGGGGGCTCCGGTCGGCCGCGCCAGAACCACAGGGGGCGACGCGGGCGGCCAGCGCACCCTCCGTTCAACCGGTTTCTTCCGCGGGCGCGCGGTCCCCGGTTAGCTGCCTTCATGCCTCCCACCCCGGGCCAGATCCTCCTCCTCGCCGCCCTCGCGCTGACCGAGGCTCCCATCCGCCCGCTGCCGCCCACCGTGCCCCCGGGCACGCCCACCGCGGCACCCGGCGCGCCCCGGGATCCGCAGCCGGCCGCCTTCGACGAGGCCTCCCTGGCCACGGCGGACGAGCGGTGGGAGGTGCCGGTGGCCGCGCCGTGGTCGCTGCGGGTCTACGGCTGGGCCGCGGCCAGCGACATGAGCTGGGTGGTGGAGGTCCTGCGCGAGGGCCAGCGCCACGGCCTGTACACCCACGTGGACCACTGGGTGGGGCCATCGTCGGTCTCCGCGGATGGGCGGTACCTGTTCCTCTCCAACCACAAGCTGCAGGCCGACGGGGCCTGGCAGCAGCTCCGTCGCATCGTGCGGCTGGAAGACAAGCGCGCCGTGGCCCTGCCGCGGCTGGACTGTACGGAGCGCGGCGGGGCCTGGGACGGGGATCGCCTGATCACCTGGGGTCTGACCAGCGCCGAGTGCTGCCCGCCCCCGGGGCTGTCCACGCCCGTGTGCGCCTGGAGCCCCGAAGGGGACCTCTTGGCGCGGGCCGAGGTCCACGCCTGCTGGCACGCCTACGCGGGGGAGGTCCTGGCCTCCCAGGTGGGCTTGCTGCCCGCATCCCCTGACGTGCTGTGGCTCTACGAGGGCGACTGCCCCTCGCTGGCCGACCCGGAGGCGGTCTGCACGGTGCACCTGCGGGAGCTGACCGGAGCGCAGCGCTCGCGTGACGTTCCCCTGCCCGGGCTGGCGACGGACGAGGGCTGCCCGGAGGCCTCCGCCGTGAAGATCCTGCCGGGGGCGTCCACGTTCGAGCTTGATGCGTGGAGCGTGCTGCCAACGCGCTGACTCAGGGCCGGCGCCCGCCGATAGGGTGGACGGTGTCCGGCACGAGAACGCCGCTGAGGTCCACCTCGACGGCCGGGTCGAGGGCCAGCGCCCGGCGGTAGGCGGCGAGCGCCAGGGAGGGCCAGCCGAGGGCCTCGTAGGCTCGGCCAAGGAGGGTTTCTTCAGCGGCGCTGCGGTCGCGGAGGGCCTCCAGGCAGGGCAGCGCCTCGCGGCACCAGTGCTCCTGGAAGCAGACCGCGGCCAACTCCCGGCAGCCAGCGGGGTCCTCGCCCTCATGCGTGGCGATCTGCACCGCCGCGATGCGCGAGAAGATGTCGGCGAAAGGGGCCGCCAGCGTGCGGCCCTCGAGCACGGGCGGCGCGGCCTCCACGACCTCGTCCCAACGCTGCCCACGGAAGCGGAGGCCCATCCAGTGCACGGTGAGCTCGGCATTCCGGCTGCCCAACTCCAGAGCGCGCGCCAGGTAGCGCTCGGCCTTCTCCGGCTCCCCTGCAGCCAGGGCCAGCCGTCCCGCCTCCTCCCAGGGCTCGGGCCCCTCAGGTTCCACGGGGAACGCCTCCTCGACCACGGCCAGGGCGGCCTCCGCCGCGGGGCTCCGCGGGTAGAGCCAGTCGTCGGAGCTGGCGTCCAGGCGCAAGGGCCCGCGGCCGCGCACGTCCCAGACGGCGATGCCGTCCTCCACGTAGCGCTCGGGGGGGCCGAAGATCTGCTCGAGGTAGCCGCGCAGGGCGTCGGCGTTGGGCCGCGCGAGCCAGCGCTCGTTGAGCACCACCCAGCCGAAGCCCAGCTCGTCCAGGGCGAGCAGCTCGCGCTCGGGGATGGGCTGGGGGGCGGCGTCGGCGGCCTGCTGCCAGGCCGTGATGTTGCGCACCAGGGCGCTCTCCCGCGCGAACGCGGTGAAGACCGGCGGCGGCTGCACCGCGGTCTCGGGCCCCGCCATCATGCGGTGGCCGTGGTAGACCTGGTAGTACATCTCCAGCGGGTGCCACATGGGCTCGGGGAAGGCCCGCTCGGCCTCCTTGCTGGGCTTCTCGAACAGCAGGGGCACGGAGAGCACGGCGGCGTCGGGGCTGCTGGGCCAGCACCTCGCGGTAGTAGCGCGGCACCTCGGGCGCGCGGAAGTGCGGGATGGGCAGCAGGCTGTCCTTGCGCAGGGCGGTCTCCACCGCCAGGGCGGCGAGCACGGCGGCCAGGGCCACGAGGGCCCGCCGGGGGGTGCGCGCCCAGCGCTGGGCCAGGGCCCGGGCGCCGAGGCCGGCGAGGACCGCCACCGCGACCCAGGTGACGATGACGAAGCGAAAAGGGAAGCGGAAGCGCGAAAAGACGCCACCGAGGTGGTAGATCACGAGCCCGGGCAGCGGGACCCAGTGCCCCCCGGCCTCGAGGTAGGGGCCCAGCGCCAGGACGTAGAAGCCCAGGGCCAGCACGGCCCACAGGGCGGCACGGCGCGGCTTGAGGATGAGACCGCTGGCGGCGAGCAGGGCGGCCACCCCCTGCAGAGCCAACAAATCGCGCCAGCGCAGCGAGCCCTCCAGCACGATGCGGTTGGCGTGGCGGGCCAGGGTGGCGGTGCTCGGGGTCAGGGCGATGGGGAAGGACCCGGCCGCGGCCGGATCCACCGAGGAGGCGCCGCCGCTGAGCTTGAAGGCCAGGGCCAGGGGCGCGCACAGGGCGCCGGTGAGAAGGGCGGCCAGCGCCAGGCGCCCGAGCAGGTGGCGATCCGGGCGCGCGCGCCGAGCGATGAGCATCCAGGCGAGCACGAGGGCGCCCACGCCGCCGAAGATCAGCCCGTACCCCAGGAAGGAGAAGCAGGTGAGGAAGAAGAACAGGCCGGCGAGGGCCGGGGCGCGCCAGCCGGGCTCCTCCACGGTGCGCAGCAGGTACAGCAGGAAGGTCAGCGCCCAGCCCACCGAGAGCTGGTCGTAGCTCAGCGCCCCCAGCATGGAGGCGTTGTAGGGCACCATCATGAGCACCACGCCCGCCAGGAAGGCGGCGGCGCGGTGGCGGGTGAGGTGGAGGACCAGCCGGAAAGCGGCCCAGCCGTTGAAGGCCAGCAAGCCCATGGCCGTGAGGTTGACCGCGGCCAGCACGCCGAAGAGAGGCTGCAGCGGGGCGCTGAGCGCGGCGTTGAAGCAGGTGCCGTTCTTGCCCAGGAAGCTGTCGCTGCCCGCGGGGAAGAGGGTCCACCAGACATGGTAGGGGTTCTGGCCGTGGCCGAGCGCCACCGCGAACCAGCGCGAGAACACCAGGTGGAACAGGTTGTCGGTGTTGGGGCCGTAGCCGGGCAGGTGGCTGCCGAGCTTCGTGACCATGGGCCAGGTGGCGACCACGGCGGTGACGGCGAAGCCCAGCGGCGCCGCCAGCCAGCGCAGCGCGGCGGTGATGCGGCCTGCGGGGGCTCGTGATTCCATGGGGCTGCGCTCCAGGCGGCCGCGAGTCGTCTCGGGGGCCTCAGGGCGTATCTGGCGCAGCCATGCCGCACCATGCGGCGCGCGAGCGCGGCCAGGGTCGGGCCGAACCTACCGATCTGCGGGCAGGCCGGGGCTGAACCTACCACCCGGCCCCCGTGAGGGGCTGGCACTGACCATGAAATGCCGATTTTCGGCTGGCCCGGCCGCGCTGCGGCCCCGAAGTGGTAGGTTCAGTGGAGGGCTGCCCGCTTTCTGGTAGGTTCGAGAGGGGGCTGCCCGCCCCCAGGTTGACCACGAAAAAATGAAAAACGAGACAAAACAGCCACTTGCGCTTGGCGTGTAGGTACAAACGGCAGGGGGCGCATCGGAGATCTTGCTAGCGCCGCCCCCCGCTCGACCACCCGGCGGCGGCGAAGTGATCCACTGCAGGCCGTGAGATCCACCCACCGCCGGCCCCCGAGCCGAGGGAGGAGCGCATGCGCAGGAGAACACTACGGTGCCCGATCATCCAGTCCGACCGCGTCGTGATCGGCGTGGACATCGCCAAGGAGGAGAACGTTGCGGTCGCCCAGATGGGCGATGGCACGCTTGCGAAGCCACTTCGCTTCAAGACGAGCGCCGAGGGATTCCTGGGCCTGCTGGCCTACGCGGAGCGCGCAGTGAGTGCGAGCAAGGCGACGGGCTTCGCGGTCGCCCTGGAGCCCACCGGGCACTACGGCTGGCCGCAGGTGAGCTGGCTGCTGTCGCGGGAGGTGGAGACCTTCCGGGTGGAGCCTCAACACACGAGTCGGTTGAAGGAACTGTACGACGGGACGCGGCGGAAGACGGACGCCAAGGATGCCGTGATCATCGCGGATTTGTGCCGCCGGGGACTCTGCGGGCCCTGGCGGGCGCAGACCGGGGAGTACGGGGAGCTGCGGGTGCTGTCCCGCCGACGGCAGCAGCTGGTGAAGCAGCGCAGCGCCGCGACGAACCGCCTGCACCGCCACCTGGACGTGGTATTTCCGGAGCTGCGGGGGCTGTTCGCGAAGACGATCTGCGCGACGGTATTGGCGTTGCTGCGGAAGGCACCGACGCCCTCTGGCGTGCTGACCATGGAGCTCGATGCCCTGACCGACCTGCTGCGACAGGCGAGCCGCGGGCAGCTCGGGCAGGAACGGGCGCTGCAGCTACGGCAGGCGGCGCTGACGAGCATCGGGACACGCGAGGGTCGCGTGGGGCACACGCTGGCCATCCGGCACGCGGTGGAGGAGCTGGGGCACGTGCTGCGGCAGGTCCAGGAGGTGGAGGCGGAGATGCTGCGGCAGCTCGCGGCGGTGCCCTATGCCCATCGGCTGCTGAGCATCCCTGGCCTGGGCCGGATCACGACGGCCACGCTGCTGGGGGAGTTCGGGGACCTGCGGGGCTACGACCGGGCGGCGCAGCTCATCAAGATGGCGGGCCTGGACCTGGTGGAGATCTCCTCGGGCCAGCTCCGGGGCAAGCGGCACATCAGCCGGCGTGGCCGCGCCTACGCGCGCCAGATGCTCTACCTGGCGGCCCTGCGCCTTGGCGGCGGCGTGCCGCCGAACCGAGGCGCCGGATGGTGGAGGAGCACGAGGTGGAGCCCATGAAGGCCGCCGTGGCGAACCAGTGCCGCCTGCTGCGCATCATGCACGCCCTGGTGCGAGACGACGTGGACTTCCAGGCCAGGCGCTACGCCCTCGAGGGGGGGGATGCCGCCTGACCGACGCGGTCTTGGACGAGACGACCCCGGGAACCGGGAGAGAGGCCCCTGCCCCCTGGAGGCGCCCTGGTGGCGACCTCGTGAGTGAGAATCGGCCCTCTCCCGGCTCCCTCCCTGCCCGGATGATGGAACTTGCGGGCGGCCCTGGAGCCGACCCTGGACGTATGAGGTTCCGGCGCGAGGGAACCCCCGGTTTTCCGCCTCCCCCCAGACCCCCCTCCACAGCGGCCTGTGGACATGACGGTCGATGGACAACCCTGCGGGTTGCCCACCGCCCTTGGAAAACCCTCCGGGTTTCCCACATGCCCACAGGCCCTACGACTACGACAGATCACTCCAGCCCCTTGACAGGGCAGGTGGCTACATGAGGGGCCAGGTATCAGGTATCAGGTACCAGCAACGACTGGCCCGCCTTGACCCCCAACAGCTCGGGCAGCGCCGTGGTCGGATACCAGCTCGACGCGGCCAGCTTGGAGCCCGGCGCGACGCACCGGTGCAGCGTGAGCGCCTCGATGACCAAGCTGGGATTTACCTTCTCGCCCCCAGCCAGCAACTCGTCGAGCACAGCGCCGCGAACACCGCCGGCGGCAGGTACTGCAGGTTGTCGATCACCTGGTGCCGCTCGACCGCCCCCGCCGACGCGCGCACCACGGGGACCACGGTCTCACCGTCCCGCGCGGCCGCGAGCGCCACCCGGATGGCTGCCACAGCCTCCGGGCTCAACCCCTTGAGCGAGGCGACCACGCGATGGGTCGGGCGCCTGGGGCCACGAACCGGCCACCCGCCCGTGCCCGCGCGAACACCGCGGGGGCTGCTCCCGGGCCTGTCCACGCCCTCCCCGGGTCATGCCCCCGGGAATGCACCGTCCGCGGAGGTCATGCCCCGGTTTCTGCCCCATCGGGGTCGGCCCACGGGGTGCACCGCCAGCCTGACTGTGCGAAAACGTGCTATCTATGGTGACGTACCCGACCGAGGCCGCACGGGATGGGGCATCTTCGGGGGCTTGACCCGCGGGGGTAGTGCAAAACGGGGGGCTTGACCAAGCAGGACCAGCCCGCGCTACTTGCCGTAGACCCAATCGGTGGTGTCGTTGCTGGATGTCGCTTTGGTCGTGCCGGTGGCGGAGTCCGCGTTGATGAAGGAGTTACCGGCGGTGTAGTAGTCGTAGCTGGAGTTGGACGACGCGGTGCTGGAGCCGGCGTGGATGTAACCACCCACCGACGCGTAGAACCCAATCGCGTTGCCAGTGGATGTCACACCATTCGCGGAAATGAGCGAACCTTTGTAGGTGTAATACCCTGCGCCTCCGTTACCCGACGCCTCTCCGTTATCCGCGTAGATGGCACTGCTATATATAGCGTAGTATCCCTCGTCTCCGTTGTCCGTGGATGTCGAGTATCCCGCGTGGATCGCGGCACCGGCACCGGAAATGAACCCGTCGTCACCGCACCTGGACACCGTGGCGTAGCTTGCGATCGCGAACGAGTTGGAGTCCACCACGATGCCATCGTCCCCGCAGTCCGAGACGACGAGGCCCTCGTCCGCGAAGAGGGTCGAACCGTACAACGCCGTCACGCAATCCGCCCCGAAGTTCCGCACCGTGACCACGCCGAGCCCTAGCACACTCCCGTCCGTCACCACGACGCCATCCTGCCCGCTCGCATCCGCCCCCATCACCGTCACGTCCGAAACGTACCCGAGCGTCGCTCCGCCCTCGACCACGAGGCCGTCGCTGCTGGGGAAGTAGAGGATGGTGGTGCTGGCATCCGCGCCCTGGATCACCACGCGGTCGCCGCTGGGGTGGGAGAAGTACAGCGGCGAGGAGAAGGCGTAGGTGCCCGCGGCCAACTCGATGGTCACGGTGGCGTCGGCGGCGATGAGGTAGCCGTCGAGATCCGCGATGGCGGCCGAGAGCTCCGCCGCGGTGGTGACCGCGATGGTGGTGTCGGTGTCGATGAGCTGCACGAAGGCATCCAGATCCAGCGCGCCGAGCTCGTCCTCCAGGGCGTCCACCCGGCCCTCCACGAGGTCGAGATCCGCGTCCAGGGCGTAGCCCTGGCCCTCGACCCAGGTCTCGGTGGCGAGGCCCGTAAGATCGGCGCTGGTCAGGTAGTCCGCCTCGATATAGGCGACCCGCCCATCGACCAGGTCGAGGTCGAACTCGCTGGCGAACCCGCGGTCCACGACCCAGGCCTGGGTGGCGTAGGTGAGCAGGTCGGTGCTGGTGAGGTAGCCCTGCCCGGCGACCCAGGCCTCGGTGGCGTAGCCCACGAGATCCGCGGCGGTCAGGTACGCCTGCTCCTGGACCCACGCCTCGGTGGCGATCCCGGCCAGATCCGCGCTGGTGAGGTAGTCGGCCTGGATCTCATCGATCTCGGCCTGCTGCTCCAGGTCCGCCGCGCCGTTCGCGGCGACCTCGGCCTGCAGGGCCTCCAGCGCCGCCTGCAGCGCGGCCACCGTGACCGCGAGATCATCGACCTCATCCTTGCCGGCGGCGTAGCCCTCGTCGTAGCCCTCCTGCCAGACGGCGTCGGTGTCGGTGTCATCGCCGCAGCCGGCGGCGAGGGGCAGGAGCTGGGCGAGGGCGATCAGGGCGAGCGAGCGGGTCTGCATAGGTGTTTCTCCGTAGGGGTGTTCGGGGAAACTACCACACTTTCAGCCCAGTCCAACCCGGTACAACCCAGGGCAGCTCGCAAAACACGGCTTTGTATGATAACTAAGGTGCTGGCCTGGTTCCGTTCATGGGATCGACCCCATCCGGGTCGACGGAAGGGTCCGCGGCGCAGGCTCCCGCGGCCCAGCACCCCCACGGCTCCCCCCCTTTTTGGTGCTCCGTCGTTGCCACCTGCCCTGGCCATGAGCGAGGCCCTGCCGCTCGCGACGGTCGAGACCGCGCTGCTGAGAGCGGCCAGGGCGACCGGCGTGGAGGTCCTGTCGCCTCCCTGATCCGCGGCCGGCTCACTCGCAGTCGATGCGCCAGCGGTTCTGCCAACTCACGGAGGTGGTGGCCAGGCCGCGGATGTCGGCGCCGGGCTTGTCGGCCCGGGGGCCGTCGATGGTGGCGATGCCGACGGTGCGCGCGCTGGCGTCCAGGTAGATGGAGGGGCCGGACATGTCGCCGAGCCCCGTGCCGTTCTGGAAGCCCAGGTAGTAGGTCGTGCCCGCGTTCATGGTCACGGACAGACGCGTGGGGTGGGGCAGCCAGCAGTCGCGGCAGCCCGAGTAGTAGGCAAACGGCGTGTACGACAGGACGGTGCCGGAGGCGTCCATCACGTAGTAGGAGCCGTGGATGGAGGTGTCGGCGGTGGCGTGCTGGTAGAACGCGAGGATGGGGTTGGCGCAGGCCGCGGTGAGCACGACGCGCGAGGCCACCCGGCCGCCACTGTTCAGCGCCGACCACTCTCCGTGGTTGAAACCATCCACCGTGCCGGTCGCGGGCATCTCGATCACGCCGGACCAGGCCGAGGAGGCGATGGTCACGCTGGCCTGGGCGGTGGCCCCCGCGTCGTCGCCGTCGTGGGGGGTCGCGGTGCAGACCCAGACCTCGCCCGAGAGCGTGTCGTCGGCCGGGACGGTGTCGTCGGTCCAGGAGCCCGTGGTCGGGCCAACCCAGCCCGCGGTGTCGCCGGTGTCGGCGCTGCCGCCCGCGGCGTAGGCCACCCCGTCCACGGTCCAGGCCATGCTGTAGGAGACGCTGTCCCCGTCGGCGTCCGAGGAGGCCGTGTCCACCTGGCAGATGAGGTCGTCCACCCCGGCCGAGGGGGAGCCAGGATCGATGGAGACCACCGGCGCTCCGGGCGGGGTGTTGGCGACGGTCACGGCGCTCGAAGCCAGGCTCGGGCCGTCCTCGGTGCCGTCGTGGGGGGTCACCTCCACGTGGACCTGCTGGCCCTTGTCGAACCAGACCGAACCATCGAGGCTGCCGCCGGTGGCGGCCACCAGGGCGCCGTCCACGTACCAGGCGTAGGCGATGGTGACGCTGTCGCCGTCGTCGTCGTGGGCGGTGGCGGTGGCGGTGATCACCCCGCCGGTGGTGGGGCTGGCCGGGCTGAGGGAGACGCTGTCGATCTCGGGGGGCTGGTTGCCGATGGTGACGCTGGTGGAGACGGTTGTACCCGTGTCGGTGCCGTCGTCGGGGGTGACGATGCAGACGACCGTGTCACCCGCGGAGAAGACGCCCGCCAGGGTGGCGCCCGTGCCCGCGGCCGCGCCGCCCACGGTCCAGGCGAAGGTGCTGGTGTCGGGATCGCCGTCGGCGTCGGCGTAGCCGCTGGCGCTGCAGGTCAAGGTGTCGCCGGCCGTGGGGCTGGCCGGGCTGATGGTCACGGCTGCGATGCTGGGCGGCGAGTTGGAGATGGTGACCCGGTTGGAGGCCACCATGGCGCCGTCGTCGGTGCCGTCGTTGGGGGTGACCCCGCAGACCACCAGCTCGTCGCGGTCGAAGTAGGCCGAGGAGAGGGTGGCGCCGTAGACCCCCGGGTCAACCCCGGCCACGTCCCAGACGTAGCTGAAGGTGGCCGAGTCGCCGTCGTCGTCGGCGTAGAGGCCGGGGGTGCAGGTCAGGGTGTCGCCCTCGAAGGCGGGATCGGGGCCGAGCGTGACGTCGTCGAGCACGGGCGGAGTGTTGGAGATCACCAGGCTGCCCGAGACGGGCGTGCCCGAGTCCGCGCCGTCCGAGGGGGTGACGGTGCAGACCACGAGATCACCCCCGGAGAAGGCCCCGGAGAGGGTGGTGCCGCTGCCCGTCGCGACGCCCCCCACGGTCCAGGCGGCGCTGCTGGCGTCCGCGTCGCCGTCCGGGTCCAAGAAGCCGCTCCAGGCGCAGGTCAGGGTGTCGGCGGCGTAGGCCGGGCTGGGGCTGATGCTGACCGAGGCCACGCTGGGAGCGCTGTTCTCCACGGAGACGCTGGCCGAGCCGCTGCCGCTGCCGCCGTCCGCGTCGGTGGCGGTGGCGGTGCAGGTCACCGTGTCGCCCGGTGAGACCGTGCTCGGGCTCGGGTGAGGCTCGCGCCGCTGCCCAGGGCCGCGGCACCCGCGCTCCAGGCGTAGCTGAGGGTGGGCGTGCCGCCGTCCGGGTCCGTGGCCGTGGCGCTGCAGGTCAGGGTGGTGGAGGTGCTGACCCCGCTCGCGGGGCTGATGAGCACGCCGGCCACCACCGGATCGCGGTTGCCCACGGTGACACCGGCGCTGGCGCTGCCCGTGGCGCCGCCGGTGTCCGTGGCGGTGGCGGTGCAGGTCACGCTGTCGCCCGGTGAGACCGTGCTGGGGCTCAGGGTGAGGCTGGCGCCGCTGCCCAGGGCGGTGGTGCCCGTGCTCCAGGTGTAGGTGAGGGTGGTGGCGTCGCCGTCGGGATCGCTGGCGGTGGCGCTGCAGGTCAGCGTGCTGGCGGTGGTCACCCCGCTGCCGGGGTTGATGGTGACGCCGCTGACGCTGGGCGCGCTGTTGTCCACCGTGACCGAGGCGCCGGCGCTGGCCGTGGCGTGCCAGTCGTCGGTGGCCGTGGCCGTGCAGGAGATGACGTCACCGGGGGTGGCCGTGCTGGCGCGCAGGGTGAGGCTCGCGCCCGTACCCAGGGCGCTGCCCCCGTTGTCCCAGGCGTAGGTGACGGTAGGGATGTCGCCGTCGGCGTCGGTGGCGGCGGCGCTGCAGGTCAGCGTGGTGGTGTTGGTGATCCCGGTGGCGGGGCTGATGACGGGCGTGGCGAGCACCGGATCGCTGTTGTCGATGGAGACGGAGGCCTCGCCCGGCGTGCCGTCGGAGAGGCCGTCGCTCGGGGTCACCACCACCCGGTAGTCGAGCCCGCGGGTGGTGGCGCTGGCCGGGAAGGTGGCGCCGGTGCTGGCCGTGGAGAGCGCGCCCGCCTCGTACCAGGCGTAGCGGTAGGTCACGGTGCCGCTGCCGTCGGGGTCCACCGAGCCCGAGGCGCGGGCCACCAGGGTGTCGGAGGTGGTGGCCGGATCGGGGCTGATGCTGACGGTGGGGGCCGTGGGCAGGGCGTTGACCGTGAAGGTGGTCATGGCGTTGGCGTACAGCCCCGCGCTGTCGGTGACGGTGAGGGTGAGGGTGTGCCCGCCGGCGCTCAGCGCGCGGCTGGTGAACTGGGCCAGCCCGGAGCTGTCGGCGCCCTGGGTGGAGAACACGCCGTCCAGATCGCTGCTCCAGCTCAGCGCCAGGGCCGTGGGGCTGTCCTCGCTGTCCGCCACCTGGGCGGAGAAGGCGATGGCCGCCCCCTCGGCGAAGACCTCCCCGGCGCCGGGCGCGCCGAGGGTCACGGTGGGAGGGGTGCCCACGGTGTAGAGCACCGAGTCGGTGCAGACGGCGCCCACCTCGTCCCGGACGGACAGGGACACCACGTGGGTGTTCACGGAGAGATCGCCGTAGGGGAAGGTGACCGTCCCATCCGTGTTGGGCGTGCTCTGGCCGAGCTCGCCGTCCTTGTCGCTGGTCCAGCTCACCTCGAGCAGGTCGGAGGGCACGTCGGCGTCCGTGACCAGCGCCTCGAAGGTGACCATGGCGCCCTCATCGCCCGCCGCGCCGCTCTCGGGGGCCAAGATGGCGCAGGCCGGCGCGCTGTTGGGCGGCCCGACCGTGATCACCACGCTGTCGCTGCCGGTCTTGCCCGTGCTGTCCTGGGCGTGCAGCGTGATGGCGTGCTCGCCCTCGCCCAGGTAGCCCGTGCCCAGGACCTCACCGCTCGAGGTGGGCTCGGCGCTCACCGCCGAGAGATCCTCCAGGCTGCTCTCCCACCAGACCACCAGGGTGTCGGCGGCGTCCTCCGCGTCGGACACCCGCCCCTCGAAGGGGATGAGCTGGTCGCTGTAGTAGACCGCGGAGGGCTCGGGCGCCGTGATGCTCACCACGGGGGCGTCGGTGGGCTCGATCTGCAGGCTCAGCACCGCGGCGCCCGCGGCTCCGAGGGGATCGAGCACCTCGAGCACCAGGGAGGTGTCGTCCAGGCCCACGGTGGCCTCGCAGGAGGTCAACCCCTGGGCGCCGGGCACGGTGGCCGGGCAGATCTCCGCGCCGCCGAGCCGCCAGGTGGCCATCAGCTCCTCGGCGGGGTGGTCTGGATCGCTCACGATGCCGACGAAGGTGGCCGCGTCGCCCTCGAGCAGCGCGTCTCCGTCGGCATGCGAGGTGATGATCGCCTCGGGCGCGGCGTTGTGGGCGGTGACGCCCTGGTCGGGGCAGCCCGTGAGCAGGGAGATGGCCGCGATGAGGATCGTGCTGCGCATGGGGGTGCCCTCGATGCCGGTGTCGCGAGGGATGGTAGCACGGGGTCGGGGTCACGGGTTCAGCCAGGCGGGGTCGTGGGACATCATCAGCGGGCCGACACGCGCTCCCGGGGCAGCCGCACGAGGCCGCCAGAGCCACCAGCGCAACCCGTGTACCGCGGGCCGGCATCAGCCGACCTTTCGGTCGATTCGGAGCGTGGCCACCAGCGGCAGGTGGTCGGAGACCCCGTTCGCCAGATCATGGAGGGGCTCCGGATTGGCGCGGATGCTGTGGGCCAGCACGTAGGGGTCGAAGGCCACGTAGGCCGGACCTGCGAAGATGTAGTCGAGGGTCAGGGTGGCGGGGCCGGTCACGCCGCTGCGCTTGGTGCCTGCGCCCTTGCGCGGGTTGAGGTCCACGAAGTTGAGGCTCTCGAGGTAGCGAACCTCATGGGAACCCGGGAGGGCGTTGAGGTCGCCCGCCAGCACCCACACCGGTGGGCGGCTCGTGCGATCCAGGCCGCGCTCGGCGCGCCACTGGTTGAAGCGCGAGACGACACCGTGCAGCAGGGTGCGAAGCTGCCAGGAGCGGGTCTCCCGGCCCAGCTCGTCTCGGGCTGGCAAGCCCTCGCGCTCACCCTTGAAGGTCGTGAGGTGAAGGTTGACCACGAACACTTCGAGGTCCTGCTCGGCGTCTTTGCGCAGCGCGAAGTGGCCGACCACGGCCAGACGGGGCTCGGTGTCGCGGCTCCCGGTGTACAGCCCTGTGTCCAGGCGCACGGCTTCGGCTTGCAGCTCGGGGCCTGGCCTGGCGCTGGTGGAGTCCGCACACCAGATGGCAGCGTGGGCCAGATCTTCTCGCCAGAGCAGGCCGCAGCCCTGGGCGAGCCAGGTCTCGGGCGCCCACGCTCCGGCGCCGCCGCGGGTGCGCTCCCAGCGATCGGGGTGGGCATTGCGGTAGGAGTCGATCACCACCCAGGGCTGGTAGTGGTAGCCGGACGGTGGGGTGATGAGATCCTGGGGCGCGTCGCGATCACCGTACCGGATGACCTCCTGGAGCACCACGACGTCGGGGCGGTGCAACACGACCGCGTGCGCCAGTGCGGCGTTGAGGTGCTCGCGCCAGCTCTCGCGCGCAGCAGGGGGGGCGGCGAAGAACTTCGCGCCGGCCACGTTCCAGCTCATGACCACGAACTCCATGACGACTCCAAGGGCGGTGGCGGGCAGCGTCACCCGCCTGCAGAGACGGGTTCAGCTGGTTTGTCGGGATGCCTGGCGCCCCGGGAGATCAGACCCCATCGCGCCGTAGCGCTGGCACGGCGTTGCGCATGGTGGCGGTGTACCAGCGGGCGACCATCCAGGCGAAGCCACCGATGACCAGGCCCCAGCCGACGTGGACGGGGTGGACAGAGCGCCCCCAGTACGCTGCGAGATCGAAGAAAACGAACGCCATCGCGGCGTGCATGATCCACACGAAGCGGCTGTTGACCTCAGGATTCACGAAGCGCATCTCGAAGCGCGAGGCCACCGTCAGGCGTGTGACGAAGGCTGCGAAGTACGCGCTCACCAGGAAGCCCCACAACACCACTCCGTCGCTGGAGAGGACGCTCCAGCGCTGTTCGGCGCCGAGCAGCAGGGCGCACAGCAGCGGCACGGCCAGCCAGGCCAGGATGGTCCCCAGTGCGCCAATGCTCTGTAGCAGGATGAGCGGTACTCCGAATATCCGCCATGCGAGCGCCTGGATCTTGACCGGCAGGGACACCCCACCAGAAGTGTAGCCCGCGCTGCCCAGGTAGCGAGCGATTCGCTCGTACTCTTCCGGGCTGCCCCGGACAACGTAGACTGCGGGGCCGTAGTTCTGGGGACCGTGGATGTCCGCTTTGAGGAGGGCGCCGCGGGTGGGGATATCCAGCCCCGGATCCAGGATGAGATAGATGTCCGGTGCTCCTCCGGAGCGCTGGTTGTGCGCAGCGGCCTGCAGCTCGGCAGCGATCCATGCGCTGTCGAGGCAGTCTCGATCCAGGAGTACACAGAAGGTGTTCGCGTCTCCGTGACGGCGGTCGATCGCCTCTCGCCAGGACGACCCATGGGGGATCATTCGGTCGATGAACCCATTCACGTCGGCGTGAGCCAGCGACCTCTTCAACAAGGCGGCGTTCTGCTCGGACCAACCTTGCCTGTGGGTGTAGCTGATGAACACTGTCGGCTTCGCCGGAGACAGCAGCGCCCCGGTCAGCGGGCCCACCTGTGGGATGTCCAGGAGCGTACCGATGGACGTAGCTTTCGTCGTTTGATCCCTGGACAGCACGGGGATGGTCGACCTGGCCCTCATCCACCCGATGCGGCGCCAGTGGTCCAGGAGCACACCCGCCCCTACTGCCATCCACAGCCAAGGTCGCGCTCCGGGCAACCCTGGGAGCACGATGAAGAGACCGGTGTAGAGCGTGACCGATGAGAGCAGGACAGCGGCGAGCCAGCCCAGGTGGGCAGACAAGGGGGCGGTGCTGGTGTTCGGTGCCGAGGACGGCGCAGCCAGGGCGACGACCACCGCTGGGCAGAGCAGCACACCTGCGGAGAGGGCCGCTAGCACCTGGGTGCGGAGAGGCAACAGCAGAGGGGTGTCGGGGAGGATCTGGCCATGGCTGGCGCACCACGTCAGCAACCAGACGATCGTCAGTGCCGCTACGAGCTGTAGCAACGTAGCCAGGACGCCGGCTACCAGAAACGCCCCCTTGCGCAGGAAGCGATAGAGCTTGGCGTCCTGGATGTCGCGCAGGTCTTCGAGGAACGCCACGAGCTGCGGACCAGGGTAGTCCTCGGGGATGGGCTCTCCTTCCCGGGGGAGGTGGACGCACTCCTGCATCTTCGCAGCAGAAGGCGAGAACGATGGCGACTCCCTCGTGGTCAATTCGTTCACCAGCAGAGGGTCGTCCACTGGGGGGAGCACCATTAGGCGGAAGTCGTCGCGATCCATCACCATGTCCGCCATGAGCTCGAGGCAGGCTCGATAGCCAGGACGATCGGGCTCGGCCCCGTCGCCGAGTGCCCAGGGAGCCGGGTCGGTGGTGTCGCGGGGTGCCTTCGTCTTGGCGGGTTCCTCGAACCCACCACGCTCGAGGGCGAAGACACAGGCTCGCAGAGAACCCGACCTCAGCACGTCGTCCAGCTCCAGGTCGGCACCCACCTGCTCGAAGGCGAGGGTGACGATCCGACAAGGCCGCGGCATGGAAGGGAGCTGGCGCTGCAGATTCCGGGAGACAGACGCCGCCAGGCGATGAGTGAACGCTACGACCAGGATGGTGTGGCGTTCAGGCTGTCTTGGCATGCGGCCTCCTCGAAGGTTGTCTGCGCGCCGCCGAAGAGTCTACCACAGCGCGCCATTATCGGAGGCTTTCCGCCTGTCCTGTCTCCCCCTCCCGGCGGCCCTCGCCCTCCTCGCCCTGGCTGTCATGTGGTTGTCCGCATTGCGGAAACAGCTCGCGAACCCAGGGCTCCACGGCCTCCCAGGCCTCCGCCTCGGAGAGGTCGCCCCGCTCGAGGAGCAAGGCTCGCAGCTGCGCCAGGATGTGGTCGACCGAGCGGCGATCCCGTCGCCGCACACGCCCGAGGGCGAAGCGCTCCATGAGCTGGCGGCCGGTGATGGGCAGCGGTCTGCGCTGCAGGCGAGCCTTCTCCCGACGTCGCTGGTCGCCACGCCGCTGTTCAGCGAGATCGTCCGGAAGGGGTAGGCTGGGTGCGGCCACGCCTCGTGGCGCGGCGGGGCGCCCGGCCAGGTCACGAAAGTGAAGGCGCAGATCCTCGTCGAGCACCGCGTAGCGCCCCTTCGCGCCGTAGCCGACGCCGTAGACGGGCACGCCGGTGATCTCGGCCTGGTACTCGAAGTGCATGTGACCGGCCAGGACCACGGCGGGTCGTACCCGCTCGATCAGCGCCGACAGGGCGGGGCTCCCGAACGTCCCGCGCTGGCCGACCACCTGCAGCAGTGGCGGGTCGTGGAGCAGCAGGATCTGTGGCCCCCAGGCTACGCCGTGCTCGGTGGCCAACTCGAGGTCCTCGGGCTGGAAGTACTTGGCCCGGCGGCTGTGCTTCGAGCCGGGTACGCCCGGTGCGATGCGACCCAGCCCCATGACGCGCACGACCCGATCTCCGAGTGAAAGCTCCCGGCCAACCCCTGGGCCCAGCAGGTGCAGGCCGGGCAGCACCAAGGAACCCGCCTCGAGCCTGGCCACCAGCTCGAAGTCCTCATGGTTCCCGGGGATGCCGACCAGGGGAAGGGGCAGGGGAGCGCTGCCCTCCACGTAGCCAAAAGCCAGGTGGATGGGGTTGCCGTGCTTCTCGATCAGGCCCCGTTCGCGGGCTGGCATGCGCGCCAGGGAGCGGGAGTCGTACAGCCCGATGTCACCGACGTGCAGGATCCCGGTGGTGTCGGCGTCGGTGGCCAGCTCACGCGCAGCGATGGCCTCGATGAGGTCGAAGTGACAGTGCGTGTCACCGATGACGAGCAGCTGGGCCATGGGGCGACCTGGGTGGGTGGGCATCGAAGAGGACGCGCTGGTTCAACAGGATTGTTCGGCCAGCGTGAGAAGACCGGTCCCGGGTCGTGTACCTCGGAGACCAGGGGCCCGCTCTGCGCTCGCTGGCCACCACGGTCCCGCCATCCACAGCGAATCGCCCGAGGGCAGGACCCGGTCGCCTCCCGGGCCGCGCTCTGCCCACACCTCCGCCTCGGCTGCCTCGGCTTTCCGGGGGCTCCAGGTCTGGATCGTAGCGCGGGGCTGTGCCCGCAACCCAAAGTGATCGCACCAGCCGCGCTGCCCTTTTTTTTGCCTTGCGGGGGGCTCACCGCCCCCCACCGGCTGCCTCCCCCCGCACCGCTGACGCGTTGGGGGGCGGAGCCCCCCACATACCCCCGCGCCCTATTGGCGCGCGCGCCTGCGGCGCGTGAACTACTACTCGCGAAAATCCTCGCCTGGCGTGCGGACTTTCGCGAGTAGTAGTTCAGTGGGACGCAGCCCCCGCCAGCGCCCCCGCATACCACCTGAGGTAGGCCGCCGCGGGCCCCTCCCAGCCCAACAGATCGTAGGCCTCGCCCAGGTTGGCGAGGATCGCTGCGTAGGCGGCGGGCTCCTCGGCGTAGAGGTCCCGGGCGCGCTGCAGCCGCCCCCGCAGGGCCTCGACCTGGGCGCGGTAGAACGGGTGCTCCGGGCGCTCCTCGGGGGTGGCCGCGAGGCAGGCGCGCAGGGCGGTCGGGTCGGCGGCGCCGCGGAGGGCGTCCGGGAAGAGCAAGCCGGTGCCGCGGCCCGGGTGGGCGTCGTGGTCCACCACCTGCTGCACCAGGCCGCCCGTGGCGCAGGCCACGGCCGGCGTGCCCTGGCCGAAGAACTCGTTCACCCCGCCGAAGGGCTCGTAGAGGCTGGCCCACAGGGACCAGGTGGCCCCGCGCATGGCCTCCAGGAAGCCCGCGGACAGGCGGTGCGCGAGGATCGCCACCTCGCCCGGGCGCTCCGCGGCCAGGTCCACCAGTTGCTGGAAAAAGGGCGCGACGGCCTCATCCTCGGCCAATGGGCTGACCGGGGTGAGCAGGAAGCGCCCCGATCCCCTGGGGAGGGTACGGATGGCCTGGGCGATGAGGTCGTAGCCCTTCTGGCCCGGATCCAGGCGGCCGATGGCCATGAACACGGGCACGTCGTCGGGCAGGGTGGAGAGCGGGCGACCGTCACCGCCGTCGAGGTGCCCGTGGATCGGACCGGCCGGGGCGCGCTGGTAGTCCTCCAGCACCCGCAGCATGGACCGGCGGCGGCCGCGCTTCTCCGCCAGGAGGGGACCGGGATCGCTGGCGCGGGCCGCGGCCACGGCCGCCGGAGTGAAGGGCGCGATCGCCGCGGGCGGCAAGAAGGTGCCGTTGTCGATGGCCACCAGTCCATACGCGGCGAAGAGCCCCTGCAGGTGGGGGGCCAGCACGGCGCACTGCAGGGGGTGGTGGGTCAGCTCCCAGGCGAAGCGGTGGCTCACCACCGAGGGGGGCGCGTGCAGCAGCGGGATCATGCGGGCCAGGACGGTCTCCTGGCCGTCGAAGCCGGGGGGCAGGGGCTCGCCCTCGGCGGCCAGGGGGGCCAGCGCCGAATCCGGCAGCCAGTGGTCGTAGGGGTTGTGCAGGGTCAGCACCACGCGGGGATCCACGAGGCCGGGGGTGCGGCGCGCGGTCCAGGCCACGGCGGCGAACTCCCAGTCCTGGGCGTGCAGCAACAGGCCCTCGCGGTACCCCAGCGCGGCCAGGGCCGCGGGCGCCGCGAGGCTCGCGAACAGGGCATCGCGCAACAGGAAGGAGCCCGCGCCATCGCGCTCGGCGCGGCTCTCGCCAGCGTAGAGGTAGGGGTCGCCGCGGAAACCGTCCGCCCGGAAGAAACCCTCGACCTCCAGCAGGAGCCATGTTTCACCGGCCTTCTCCGCCTGATGGACGCACACCTCGACCTGCCGCCCGCCGTAGGGGACACGGCAGGAGGCGAGGGGCGCGCCCAGGCGCGGGGCCATGGGGAGCCCGGCGTGCAGCGGGGAGACGCGCAAGAACCTGGCCTGGAAGGGCGGGTTGGGCATGGCGGCCAGGGCCGCCCGCAGGTGGCGGGGCTGCTGCTCGGCCACGGCGCGCACGCCGCCGCTGACCGCCCAGGGGTTCTCCCAGGAGAGCAGGGCCACGACCAGGTGGGGTGGGGTGACGCCGGTGGGTTCTGGAGGATCCAGGTGCGCCAGATCCGCGGCCACCCGGCCGAGCAGGGTGGCGAGGGTGGTGGACGTGGGCAAGGCTGGCTCCGGGGCGCGGGGCCCGCCAACGTAGCGGGGGCGGACCAGGCCTGCGATCCCCGGAGCGTTCGGCTGCCCCAGGCCCGAGGCGGTGGGATGCGCCGTCCCGGGGCACATGCGCACGCTCGCGGGTGGCTGGGC
>JBDRKM010000156.1:0-14189 GCA_043814015.1 Pseudomonadota bacterium | reverse complement strand
CAGCAGCTCTTCGTTGGTGGTGCTGGCGATCTCGGCGTTGAAGGTAGAGTAATCAGCGTAGAGGAATGGCTGGGCGCGGTTGCTGTAGTACGAGTGCATCGCGTGGCCGTACTCGTGGGCGACGGTGAACACCGACTCCAGGTCGTCGTTGTGGTTCAGCATCACGTAGGGGTGCACGGCGTAGGCGCTGCCGGACATGTAGGCGCCGGAGTCCTTCTTGGCGCTGGGGTAGACATCGACCCAGCCGTTGGCCGGATCCAGGCCCTCTTCGACGAAGCCGATGTAGTCCGGCCCCATGGGCTTGAGGGCCTCGAGGATCAGCGCGACGCCCGCGTCGTAGGTCCAGGTCTTCTCCTGGGTCTCGCCGAGCAGCGGGTTGTACAGGTTGTCGAAGGTCATGGGGCCTTCGATGCCCAGGACCTTGCGGCGCAGATCCATGTAGCGGTGCAGGGTGCGCGGCAGGTTGGCGTCGATGGTGTCGACCAGGGAGTGGTAGACCGCCGGGTCGATGTCGTCGGGGGTCAGCGCGGCCTGCAGGCAGGTGTCGTAGCCGCGGGCCTCCTTGGTGAAGATGTGGGCCTTGACGATGCCGTCGAGCTCCGAGGCGAAGGTGTTCTCGTAGTCGGCGAGGCCGGTGAAGAACGTGGCGGCGGCGGCCTTGCGTACCTCGGGGTTGGAGGAGCCGCGGTAGCGGGTGAAGCCGGTGACGGTCAGGGTCTCCTGCTCGCCCTTGTCGTTGGTGATCTCGGGGAAGGTGATGTCCTCGTTCAGCAGGGCCTCGTGCGCGTAGTAGGGGGCGTCGAGCACGTTGCCGGCCAGGGCCATCAGGCGCTCCTCACCCGGGGTGAGGGTGTGGGGCTTCATGCGGAAGATGTTCTCGAAGTACCAGCCGTAGAGGGCCAGCTCCTTGTCTTCGGCGACCCAGGCGTCCACGGCGGCCTTGTCCATGGCCAGGATCTCGGGCTCCATGAAGGAGACCTGGTCCGCGAAGGTGGGCATCAGCATCTGGATGCGGCCGCTGCGCTGCTTGGTCTCGTCCACGGACTGGTCCTGGTCGAAGGCGCGGCCGGCGTAGGTGTCGAGCTGGTAGACCCGCTGCAGCAGGGCGTAGGTGGTGTCCAGGCAGGTGCGCAGGGTCTGCGCGTCGGCGGACAGCTTGCCCTGGCAGGCGGGGCCGATCTTGGGGATCTCTTCGGAGACGGCCTTGAACTCGGCCTCCCAGGCCTCGGGGGTGGCGTAGATCTGGGTGAGGTTCCACTTGCACTCGTCGGGGACGGCGCTGCGGGGCTCGTTGGGGTTGGGCGTGTGATCGCAGGCGGCGCGGGCGTGGAAGGTCCAGCCGGCGGAGACGAGCAGCAGGGCGGCGCCCGAGAGCTTGGCGAAGTTCATGGTGATCTCCTGGGTTGGCGGCGGTTCACGGGGCTCTTGCGAGTGTCTCGTGACACCGCGCAGTTAACCCGCGGAGGTCATGCCGTCGGCTGAGGCGGGTGGTCCCTGCCGAGGGGGTACGAGAGCCTGCGGCTGTTTCTTGATAGTCCCCCCCTTAGACACCCCGGAGGTTCCCCCATGTCCGTCACCAGCAACCTCGCCTCCCTGCGCGCCCTGATGGCCGAGCGCGGCCTCGACGCCTGGGTCGTACCCAGCGCCGACGCCCATCAGAGCGAGTACGTCTCCCGCAACTGGCTGCGTCGCGGCTTCATCACCGGCTTCGACGGCTCCGCGGGCACCGCGGCCATCCTGGCCGAGAAGGCGGGCCTGTGGACCGACGGCCGGTACTTCCTGCAGGCTGGCCAGCAGCTCGAGGGCTCGGGCATCGATCTGTTCAAGACGGGCCTGCCCGGCGTGCCCACGCTGGAGGCCTGGCTGGCCGAGACGCTGTCGGCGGGCCAGCGGGTGGGGGTGAACGCCGCGGTGTTCTCGGTCAACGGCCACGCCGATCTCGAGAAGGCGCTGTCGCCCAAGGGCATCGAGCTGGTCCCCGTGCCCGAGGATCTCGTGGACCTCGTCTGGGGCGTGGCCCAGCCCCCCATGCCGGAGGCCATCGTGCGGGTCCACCCCGAGGCCTTCGCGGGTGAGAGCGTGGACCAGAAGCTCGCCCGCATCGAGGGCGTGCTGGCGCGCGAGGGCGCCGACGCGCTGCTGATCTGCGCGCTGGACGAGATCGCCTGGGTCTTCAACCTGCGCGGCGCGGACATCGACTACAACCCGGTGTTCATCGCCTGGGCCCTGGTGGAGAAGGGCAAGGCCACCCTGTTCACCGGCCTCACGCGCCTCGGCCCGGAGGTGCGCGACGCCCTGCCGGTGAGCGTGGCCCTGCGCCCCTACGAGGACATCGACGCGGCCTGCGCGGCCCTGGGTGCGGCCGGGGCGAAGGTCTGGCTGGATCCCGCCGTGGGCAGCAAACGCCTGGCGGTCCTGCTGGCGGAGCAGGGCGCCACCCTGCACCTGGCCACCGGCCCCATCCCGGCCTGGAAGGCGGTCAAGAACGCCGCGGAGCTGGCCGGCATCCGGGCGGCCCACGTGCGCGACGGGGTGGCCATGGTGCGCTTCCTGCGCTGGCTCGAGGGCGCCGTGCCCGAAGGCGGGGTCACCGAGCTGTCCGCCGAGGAGGTCCTGGCGGGTTTCCGCGCGCAAGGCGAGCGCTACGTCGGCCCGTCCTTCCGCACCATCGCGGGCTACGCGGGACATGGCGCCATCGTGCACTACGCGGCCTCCCCGGCGACCTGCGCCGAGCTGCTGCCCGAAGGCCTCTTCCTGATCGATTCCGGCGGCCAGTACCTGGACGGCACCACCGACATCACCCGCACGGTCGCGCTCGGCGAGCCCACCGGCGAGCAGCGCCGGGCCTACACCGCGGTTCTGCGCGGGCATCTGCGCCTGCGGGGCGCGCGCTTCGCCGCCGGCACCAACGGCTACCAGCTCGACGTGCTGGCCCGCTCGCCCCTGTGGGACTTCTACCTCGACTACAACCACGGCACGGGCCACGGCGTGGGCGCCTCCCTCTGCGTGCACGAGGGGCCCTTCTCCGTCAGCCTGCGCAAGAACCTGACCCCGCTGCAGATCGGCAACGTGCTGTCCAACGAGCCCGGCTACTACAAGGCCGGGGAGTTCGGTATCCGCGTCGAGAACCTGGTGCAGGTGGTCAAGGCCGCCGAGAACGAGCACGGGATCTTCCTGGGCTTCGACGATCTCACCCTCTGCCCCTACGATCGCCGCCTGCTGGACAGCTCCTTGCTCAGCGACGGTGAGCGCGTCCAGGTCAACGCCTACCACGCCCGCGTGCTGCGCGTGCTCGGCCCCCTGCTCGAGCCCGCCGAGCGCGCCTGGCTGGAGGCGGCCTGCGCGCCCCTCGATCTGCTCTGCTGCACGATCTGACCCTCCCCCTCCACCGAGGAGCGTCCCATGCGCAAGCTGCTCATCGCCGCGGGCGTCGCCCTGCTCCTGGCCCTGGTCCTGGCGCTGGCGGCCATCGCCGCGGTCCCGCTCTTCTTCGAGGATCGCATCGCCTCGGTCGCCGTGGACGAGGCCAACCAGCAGCTCGAGGCCCACGTCACCATCCAGGACGTGGACCTCGGCCTGCTGAGGAGCTTCCCCAACCTCTCCCTGGGCCTGCACGAGGTCACGGTCACGGGCACCGGGGTCTTCGAGGGGCAGCCCTTGGCCGCGGTGGACGAGGCGCGCCTCGTGCTCGACCTCATGAGTGTCATCAAGGGCGGCCCCTACATCGCCCGCAAGGTCTCCCTGGTCCGCCCGAGCGTCTCCATCGTGATCGACGAAGAGGGCCGCAGCAACGCCGACATCCTGCCCGCGAGCGCGCCCTCCTCCGGGGATGGGGGCGGGGCGCTGGGGCTCGATCTGCGCGCCATCGAGATCCGCGACGGTCGCGTCGAGTACAACGACCGCAAGGGGCGCCTGTTCGTCAGCGCCGTCGGGCTCGATCACGACGGCAGCGGGCGCCTGGGCGAGGCCGGCCTCGAGTTCGACACCCACACCACCATCGCCGCGCTGACCGTGCGCGACGGCCCCATCACCTGGCTCAAGGGCGCCCGCCTGGGCCTCGATGTGCCCGTCACCATCGAGCAGCCCAGCGGAAGAATCACCCTCGGCCAGTCGAAGATCGCGCTGAACGATCTGCGCGTGGGGCTGGCCGGCACGGTGGAACCGCGGGGCAAGGACTACGCCCTGGGGCTGGGCTTCCAGGCGCTGGACACCAGCTTCAAGAGCCTGCTGTCCCTGGTCCCCGCGGTCTACACCGACGACTTCTCCGACGTGAAGGTGGCCGGCACGCTGGCCCTGCAGGGCAAGGTCTCGGGCATCCTGCCCGCCGAGGGCGACGATCTGCCGAGCTTCGACATCGCGATGCAGGTCAGCGGCGGCTCCTTCACCATGCCCGATCTCCCCACCGGGGTCGAGGACGTTCAGCTCGACCTGGCCTTGAACCACCCGGGTGGCGACCCCGACAAGATCACGGTGGATCTCTCCCGGTTCAGCATGTCCGTGGCCAGGAGCCCCGTGACCGGCAGCCTGAAGCTGCGCCACCCGGTGAGCGACCCGGACATCGCCGCCCGCGTGAAGGGCCGGGTGGACCTCGCCACCCTGCACGCCGCCCTGCCCTACGAGGGCGTGGAATACAGCGGCACCCTCGACCTCGACCTCGACGTGGCCGGCAAGCTCTCCCAGCTCCAGGGCGGCCGGCGCGGCCCCGCCCGGGCCGAGGGGCGCTTCTCCCTGGAGAACGCCAGCTGGAAGGACCCGGAGCTGCCCGCTCCGATCAAGGTGCAGCGCCTGCAGGGCAGCCTGGATCTCGGCTCTGCGGTGCTGGACGCCCTGCAGTTGACCGCCGGCAGCTCGGATCTGGCCGCCAGCGGCCGCCTCACCAACCCCATCGGCTGGGCCCTGGCGGACGAGCCCCTCTCCGGCAGCATCGCGCTGCGCTCCAACCTGCTGGACACCCGCCCCTGGCTGGCCGACGGCGACGAGGGCGACGACGGCGAGGAGGGCACCAGCCTGGTGGCCGTGCCCGCCAGCCTGGATCTCACGGTGGACACCGAGGTGAAGCGCCTGCTGTACGAAGATCTGGAGCTCACCGACCTGGAAGGCCGCCTGCGCCTCGAGGGCGGTACGGCCAGGCTCGAGGGCCTCGAGTTCACCACGCTCGGCGGCCGCGTCAGCCTGGACGGCGCCTACACCGCCCCCACCGACCGCTACGCCGACGTGAAGATCCAGGTGGAGGCGGTGGACTTCGAGGTGGGCAAGACCGCCGCGGCCTTCGAGACCCTGCGCCGCATCGCCCCCATCGCCGAGCGGGCCAGCGGGCGCTTCAGCACGGCTGTGCTGGTGCAGACCCGGCTGGACGCCAACGCCGATCCGGATCTGCCCACCTTGTTCTCCAAGGGCCAGCTCACCGGCCGGCAGCTCCGCCTGCAGCCCGCCTTCCTGGCCCGGCTGGGCGAGAAACTGGGCAACGACGACTTCGCCACCATGGACCTCTCCAAGGGCGCGCTGGGCTTCACGGTGCAGAACGGCAAGGTCAGGATTCAACCCACGAACTTCGCCATCGCCGGCACCGCCGCCACCTTCTCGGGCACCACCGGCGTGCTCGACCAGGCCCTCGACCTCACCCTCGACCTCGAGGTGCCCGTCGGCCGCGTCAAGGCCGCGGACGTGCTCTCCCAGCTGGGCGCCGCCCAGGGCGGCAAGCTCCCCCTGCAGGTGCTGGTGGGCGGTACCTTCGACAAGCCCACCCTGCGCATCGCCGCCCCCAGCGCCGTCGAGGCGGTGGCCGGCGTGGTGGCCGGGATCGTGGGTGGCCGCGCGGGCGAGGTGGTGGACGCCGCCGTGGAGCAGGCCCGCGCCGCGGGCGACAAGCTGGTGGCCGAGGCCGAGAAGCAGGCCCAGGCCCTGCGGGATCAGGCCAAGAAGGCCGGGGACCGGCTCAAGGACGAGGCCAGGGACAAGGGCGACGCGCTGATCGCGAGGGCCAAGGGCAACCCCATCGCCGAGGCCGCGGCCAAGGAGACGGCGAAGAAGCTCAACAAGGAGGCCCGCCAGGCCGCGAAGAAGCTCGAGGACGAGGCGGACACCAAGGGCGACGCCCTGGTGGCGGCCGCGGCGAAGAAGCGCGACGACCTGGTGGCCAAGGCCGAGGCGAAGGCCCAGGGGCGCTGAACCTCAGCGCTGGATCGCGGTCTCCTCCAGGAAGGCTGCGTGGGCGGCCTCGAGCTGGGCGACCCTGGAGGGTTCGAGGTCCCAGAGGTTGTCCTGCTCATGCGGGTCGGCGCCCAGGTCGAACAGCTCGCGGGCCTGCTGCTCCTCGCGCTCACGGGACCAGATGAGCTTGTAGCCGTCGAAGCGGTACCACTGGCGCCCGTCGCCGGCGGCGGTGGCGCCCACCGAGACGCGGTCGCCGCCGCGGCCCTCGATCACCTCGGTGAGGGGCTCGCTGTCCATGGGGTGCCCGTCGAGCCCGCCGGTCAGGCGCATCAGGGTGGCGTACAGATCCATGGTGCGGACCTGGGTGCCCACGGAGGCGGCGGGGAAGACCTCGGGGAAGCGCACGATCAGGGGGACCAGCTGGGTGTCGTCGTAGGGCCAGACGTGCCAGGCGTTGATCTGGCCGTGATCCGCGAGGGCCTCGCCGTGGTCGGCCGTGAGGGTGAAGAGGGTGGTGTCGGCCAGGCCGCGCTGCTCCAGCGCCGCCCACAGACTACCGAGCCAGGCGTCGTGCTGGTGGATCGTGCCGTCGTACTTGTCGCGGATGAACTGCCACTGGCGCTCGTTCCACTGCACCGCGCCGGAGTTGAGGTCGTTGAAGCACACCCAGCTCTCCGGGTACATGCCCGGGTCCACGCCGTCGCAGCCGCGTACGTTGATGTCGTCTACCGAGCCGCTGGACCACAGATCGTGCTGCGCGTCGGGGATGTAGGGCGCGTGGGCGCCCATCCAGTAGGCCACCAGGAACCAGGGCTCCTCGCCCATGCGGTCCATCAGGGACTCGGCGTTGGGGACGATGGCGGTGCCGTCGAGGAAGCGCCACTCATCGAAGCCCTGGGAGAGGGAGGCGTTCTGGTAGAAGAGGGACTGGTTGGTGAAGACGGCGGTGTAGAAGCCGCGGGCCTGCATGGCCTCGGCCAGGGTGAGGATGCCGTCGTCGAGGACGTAGCCCTCGGCGTCCAGGTCATAGTCCACCCGGTGGTTGTGGGAGAACATGCCCGAGAACAGGCTGGCCATGGAGGAGAGGGTCCAGTAGCTCCCGGGGTTGGCCTGGGTGAAGACCGTGGAGCTGGCGGCCAGGGCGTCGAGGTGGGGGGTGGTCTCCCGCGGGTAGCCACAGGCGCTCAGGTGGCCCGCCCGCACCGTGTCCCAGATGACCAGCAGCACGCGCTGGGGCTGGGGGTAGACGATCTCCGCCGGGGCGGTGTCGGCGTTGGAGTCCGCCGGGTCCGGGCGACCGCCGGGCTCCACCAGCGCCGGGGTGCAGCCCAGGGCGCCCGCCACTGCGATGAGGTGGAGCGCGCGCGTCCGCGTGGAGAGACCGAGGGGCACCATGGCCCCAGGGTAGCCGTGGACGGAGAGGGAGACAAGCCGTGGGCAAACGCTCGGGAGGGGCTATGGGACAGGCGCGACCCCAGCCCAGAGGAGCGCTGCGCCGGCCATGGACGACACCACCCCCCGCGACGTGGCCCTGCGCTGGATGCGGTTGCACGAGGCGTTCGGCGGCCCCGACTTCGATCGGGCCTTCGACCGCCTGCACAGCCCCGACTTCCGCGACTTCAGCCCTGGCGGGCCCGACGACCGGCGCGATGGGTTCAAGCAGGGGCTGGTGGCCTGGTACAGGGCTTTCCCGGATCTGGAGGTGCAGGTCGAGGACCTCCTGGTCCACCGCGAGCAGGGCAAGGTGACCGTGCGCTGGAGCGCACGCGGTACCCACCGGGCGCCCAACCTGGGGGTGGCGCCCACGGGCAGGGTCATCGGCTTCCGCGGCATCGAGATCATCACGGTCGTGGACGGCGTGATCACCGAGCGCTGGGGAGAGTGGGACGGCCTGGATCTGCTCGCTCAGCTCGGCGCCTGGCTCCCCACGCCCTGATCAGGCGTTCATGTCCTTCCACCGCTTGGCCATCTGCCCGAACACCAGCAGGGCCGCGCCGGCCGCGGCGCCGATGAGGGCGAAGGGAATCCACACCCAGTACTGCGGATCGTAGGTCTCCCACAGCAGGCGGGTGGCCGCGGCGGTGTCGAGGCTCTGGACCTCCATCAGGCGGGCGAAGGCTTCGGTGCGGGGCACGCCCAGGAGGGCGTCCAGGCTGGTGGGATCGCCGTCCCAGGACCGGCCCTGCCCCAGCGGCGTGTGCTCCAGCAGGTAGCGCTGGGCCAGCACGGCCTTCTCGCCGAAGTGACCGTAGATGTAGGCGGCCAGCTTGGAGCCCACGAAGCCGCCGATGCCCACGGGGATGTTCACGTAGCCCAGGTACAGGCCCTTCTTGCCCGGGGGCGCGATGAGCCCGAGGTACTCGTTCTTCTTGGGGCCGGTGAGCATCTCGCCGAGGGAGAAGAGCACGATCCCCAGCACCAGGATCCAGCCGATGTCGGTGAAGCCCGCCACCACGGTGCCGGCCACCGCCATGGTCATGCCGATGAGCATGGCCGTGAGGGTGCGCAGGCGGCGCACGGCCCAGGAGACGGGGATCATCAGGGTGACGATCATGGCCGCGTTCGTGGAGATCAGCACCTCCTGCGGTACGAAACGCACGCCGGCCTCGTCTGCCTTGGTGAGCACCGACTCGCCGATGAAGGGCACCCAGAGGAGGGCGGCCGCCACGTCGCTGCTGTCCACCCAGTCCGAGATGAAGTTGGGGTGCAGATCCCAGACCTGGTACATCATCAGCCAGAAGCAGGACATGATCAGCAGCCAGGCCACCAGCCGCGGCTCCAGGATGTTGATCAGGGTGCGCTTGAACACCGCTCCCAGGCTCTCACCCTTGTCGGCGCCGGAGGGGACGTCGCGGAAGGTGAACAGCATGATGAGGTTGAGGCTGGTGAAGCCGGCGGACATCAGGAACAGCAGGCGCCATTCGCCCGCGCTGTGCTCGCCGATGACGGCGCTGGCCAGCAGCGGCCCCACCAGGGCGCCGATGTTGACCACCCAGTAGAAGATGCCCCAGCCCAGGGAAGAGTTGTGCTTGTCCAGGCTCTGGGCCAGGCTGCCCTGCAGGGCGGGCTTGAAGAAGGCCGTGCCCGAGGCCAGCACGAGGATGGCGAAGAAGAAGCTCCAGTAGTCCCGTGCCCAGGCCATCATCAGGTAGCCGCCGATGTTGGCCGAGATGGCGAAGGCCAGCACGCGCTTGTAGCCGTAGCGATCCGCGATGCCGCCCGTGAACATGGGCAGCACCGACTGGAACACGAACCACCAGGCGTAGATGGTGCCCTTGTGGGCCTGGGTCAGGTGCAGCCCACCGATGTCGTCGGCCTGGCAGATGTAGACCGCCACCACCGCCCGCAGGGCGAAGTAGGCCAGCCTCTCCCACATCTCGATGGTGTTGAGCTTCCAGTAGGTGGCGCCGAGGCGCGGGCGGGGCTGGTCAGGGGCGGCGATGGCGGGCTCCGTCACGGGCTCGGCTCCTCCGGGGTGGGGTGGGGCCTCTATGGGGCTCGCCCGGGGAGTCAAGGGAGCCGGGCGATCCAGAGGGGCCCCCCACGGGTGAAACCGGGCTACCTGATGCCTGTTCCATGACTCTCGCCTCCTGTTGCCCGCTGCCCGGTGCCCCGCAGCCTCCAGCCTCCTGTCGCGCTGTATCTTGATAGACCGCCGCCGAGCCCCCCCCCAATGGCCCGCATCGCCTTCGTCCAGAACCTGCCCTTCGAGTACCCCGGCGTCTGCGCGCTGGCGGGGGTGCTGCTGCGCGCTGGGCACGAGGTGCGGCTGTTCGTGGGGATGAACACCGCCTCTCTGGCGCGGCGGGTGGCAGCCTGGCGCCCGCTGATCGCGGGGTTCCCGCTGATGACCGGCAACCAGGCCTGGGCCCTGCGTGCCGCCCGCGCGATCCGTGGGCGCTGGCCGGCCCACGTGATCCTGGGCGGCGTGCACCCCACCTTCTTCCCCGAGATTGTCCGTGAGGACGGCGTGGACGCCGTCTGCCGGGGCGAGGGGGAGGACGCGCTGCTCACCCTGGCCGGGCGCCTCGAACGCGGCGAGGGGGTGGCCGACATACCCAACCTCTGGGTGAAGCAGGGCGGGGTGGTCCACGAGAACCCCATGGCGCCCCTGCGGCAGGACCTCGACGCCCTGCCCGCGCCCGACCACGGGCTGTACCACCGCGCCGCCCCCCGGGCCCAGAAGATCGTGATGACCACCCGCGGCTGCCCCTTCTCATGCACCTACTGCCACAACGTGGGGATGCGGGAGCTCACCCGCGGGCTGGGCACCTGGTTCCGCACCCGCTCGGTGGGCTCCGTGATGGCGGAGCTTCGGGAGATCAAGGCGCGCCACCACCCGCGCAGTATGCACTTCGCCGACGACATCTTCGGCACCGACGTGGCCTGGCTGCGGGAGTTCTCCGGTCGCTACCGGGCCGAGATCGGGCTGCCCTTCTACTGCATGCTCCACCTGCACCTCGTCACCGAGGAGAGCGCCCGCCTGCTGGCCGAGGCGGGCTGCTTCTTCGTGGGCGTGGGCATCGAGTCGGGCAGCGAGCGCGTGCGGCGCGAGCTCTTGCACCGGCCAGGCCGCTCGGAGGAGCTGGTCCGGGCCGCGGGGCTGCTGCGGGATCGCGGCATCGCGCTGCGCACCAATAACATGGTGGGGCTGCCGGGGGAGAGCCTCGATGAGATGCTGGAGACCCTGGCCATCAACCAGCGGATCCAGCCGCGCGACGCGGTCTGCCGGTTCTTCACGCCCTACCCGGGGACCGCGCTCGCCCGCTACGCCGTGGAGCACGGCTTCCTCGACGCCGGCAGCGTCGCGGCGGTCCCCGCCACCTTCAGCAAGGGCAGCCTGTTGCGGAGCGCCCACGCCCGCGAAGTCCGCAACCTGCAGAAGCTCTTCCTGCCCCTGGTGCGAGCCCGCCTGCCGGAGCGCGCCACCCGCCGGGTCCTGTCAATGCCACCCAACCCAGCGTTCGAGGCCTCGTTCTTCGCCCAGATGGCCTGGCACCACCTCACCTCGGGGGAGCGCAGCCTGGTGGGGGCCGCGCAGGACGGGCTCGCCAACCTCGCGCTCTGGTGGATGTAGGCTCCAGGCAGGCAGGACCGGACAACAACCGCAGAGGCGCAGAGGCGCAAAGGGCACTGCAACGAGGTCGTTCGCCCCATGGTCTCCAGCCGGCAGGCCACACGCAGCGCGGGCACCCACCCGGCCCACACGACGCCCCAGCATGTGCGGGCGTCGGCAGCCACCACCCGGTCCGAGTGCGGAGCGGCAGCTCCCCCGGTCGCAGCGAGCCGCCCCTCCTCGCCGCTCACCGGTGGCCACCACCCTCTTTGCGTCCTTCGCGCCTTTGCGGTTCGAATTTCATGGGCGAGGTCACCCTCCAGGCAGACGAGGCCGGGAAACCACCCCAGGGCGACAGAGCCCGGCTGAGATGGTTCATCTGCCCCGGGCGGTGTCGCCCGCCGAGCGGACCGGCCACGAGGAGCCGCCCCCCCGCCAGCTACCGCGGAGGGAGGTTCCCGCGGGTGCTCACCCCCTGGCAGGCGGGGCCAGGCTGGCGCGGGAGCGGGCGGGCCCGAGCGCCATGATCCAGGACATCCCGCCCCCCTTGACTGCCCCACGACGCCGGGTTCTGTAGTGGGCGCGCAGACCGCGCTTCGCGGTCCAGCGGGGTGGGTGGGAGTGACCCGAACTTCATGTCCGGGCACTCTGCGCGAGCGAGGCCCGGGTCACTTCCCTGGAGGTACCCATGTCCGTCGTCCTCACCGGCAAGGATCTCACCATCGAGCAGATCGTGGCCGTCGCCCGCCACGCCGAGAAGGTCGAGCTGCACCCCGACGCCGTGGAGCGCATCCACCGCTGCCGCGGGTTCATCAACCAGCGCATCGAAGCCCGCGAGATCATGTACGGGGTGAACACCGGCATCGGGGAGTTCTCCGAGGTGGTGCTCTCCGACGAAGAGGTGGGGCTGTTCCAGCGCTACCTGGTCTACAATCACGCCGCCGGCATCGGCGAGCCCTGCCCGCTGGATCACGTCCGCGCCGCCATGCTGCTGCGCGCCAACGTGCATGCCAACGGCCACTCCGGCAACCGCATCGAGATCACCAACGCCCTGCTCGACTGGCTCAACCACGGCGTCACCCCCGTGGTCTGCGAGAAGGGCTCGGTGGGCGCCTGCGGCGACCTGGCCCCCATGTCCCAGATCGCGCTGGTCATGATGGGCGAAGGCGAGGTCTTCTTCCAGGGGCAGCGCTTCCCCGCGGCCGAAGGCCTGCAGAGGGCCGGCCTCACGCCCCCCGGCCTCAAGGCCCGCGACGGTCTGGCCACCATCAACGGCTCCAACCTCATCAACGCCATCGGCTGCCTGTTCGTGCACGACGTGGAGCGTTTCCTCAAGCAGGCCGAGGTGGCCTGCGCCATGACGCTGGAGGCCCTCAAGGCCAACATGAAGCCCTACGACACCCGCCTGCACGAGCTGCGCGGGTTTCGCGGCGCGGTCACCTCCGCCCGCAACATCCGCCGGGTGATCGAAGGCTCGGATCTGACCACCGGCAAGGAGAAGGTGAAGGTCCAGGACGCCTACTCCATGCGCTCCTCGCCCCAGGTGATCGGCGCCGCCCGCGATCAGCTCCGCTGGACCAGGGAGCAGCTCCTGATCGAAGCCAACGGGGTCGGTGACAACCCCCTGTTCCTCCCGGAAGACAAGATCGTGCTGACGGGCGCCAACTTCCAGGGCAGCCCCATCAGCCTGCCCATCGACGTGCTGGGCGCGGCCGTCACCATGGTCTCGGTGCTCTCAGAGCGGCGCTTCAACCGCCTGAACCACCCGGCGCTGTCCGTGGGCCTGCCGCCCTTCCTCACCAAGCACCCCGGCCTCATGTCCGGGCTCATGCTGTCCCAGTACACCGCCGACATGCAGATCGTGGAGCAGCGCATCCTCTCGGCCCCGGCCTACGTGCAGTCCATCCCGGCCGCCGCCGACCAGGAGGACTTCGTCTCCATGGGCATGAACTCGGCCCTCAAGTCCCGCCAGATCCTGGACCTCGCCTTCGGCGTCACCGGCATCGAGATGATGGCCGCGGCCCAGGCGCTGGACATCCGCTCCTACACCCCGGGCCGCGGCACGCTGGCCGCCAAGGGCGCCGTGCGCGAGGTGGTGGAGTTCCTGGAGATCGACCGCCCGCTCTACCCTGACCACAACGCCATCAAGCAGACGGCCAAGGAGTTCAGGGTGCTGGACGCGGTGGAAGCCGAGATCGGGGAGCTGGACGCGTACTGAGCGTCCGAGGCCCAGGTCCGCGTCACTGCCGGCGGGGAGGGCCGCGTCCTTCCCGCCGCCCGGGTGGTCCCTCCAGGCCGGGCAGCCCGTGAATACTGGGTTGCATGCGACCCCACGTCTCCATGCTCCTCGCGGTCCCCCTGGTGTGCTCGGCGTGCGAGGCGCGCGAGCCCCGCGTCGATCCGCCCATCGCCCCGGACAGCGGCGGCGAGGACAGCGACGCCGACACCGACACCGACGCCGACGCCGATCCCCCCTGTCCGCTCCCAGCCTTCGCCCGTATCCAGCCCGGGGTCTTCATGATGGGAACCCCGGCGGATCAGCCCGGGCACATGCTGGGAGAGGATCTGCACGAGGTCGAGCTCACCCGCGCCTTCGACATCGCGATCCACGAGACGACACAGGCCGAGTACGTCGCATGTGTCGGGTCGAACCCGAGTGACCTCCCCTGCGACACCTGCCCGGTGGAGAACCTCTCGTGGGATGCCGCCGTGGCCTATGCGAACGCGGTGTCCGAGAGCCACGGGCTCACTCCCTGCTACGTGTGCGACGGAGCCAGCTGCACGTCGGTCGGCGATCCCTACGACTGCGCCGGGTACCGGCTCCCCACCGAGGCGGAGTGTGTCAAGCGCCAGGTGCATGGGACCGTGGCCGCGCCACCATCTAGGGACCACCCCCCCGCGGCCCCCGTTCACGTGTTGACAAGCATCTGGTAGGCCTTTGGCAGATTCGCCGGATCCACTGGCGGTCTGCTGGAGGTAC
>JBDRKM010000155.1:0-2676 GCA_043814015.1 Pseudomonadota bacterium | reverse complement strand
GGCGCCCCGGCCTCCGGGCCCGGCGCGCCCGTCTCGAGGTCGGCCCTGCCGCGCGGGAGCAGCTCGCCGCGCGCGGCTACGACCCCACCTGGGGCGCGCGCCACCTGCAGCGCACCCTGCGGCGCGATCTGGTGGCCCCCGTGGCGTGCGCGTTGAATGCTGCCTCCGAGCACCCCGATGGCGCCCCGGGTGACGCGCTCCTCGCGGTCGATCTCGCCGACGGCCGGCTCTCCCCGCGCCTCCTCGCCGCGGGCGGCGACCGCGACGGGCAGGCGGAGCAGGCGTCGCTGGCGCGCACCCTGGACGCCATCGAGGAGGCCCGCCGCCGCGCCGGGGCCATCCGCGTCGGGAGCCGGCATGCGCAGCTCGAGAGCGCCCGCGCCATCCTCGCGCGGGCGCGTCAGCGGGTCGGGGAAGAGGCCTGGTACAGCCACCCCGACGCGGGCGCGCTGCGTCGCGTCGAGGCCGTCCTGGCCGATCTGCGCGAGGTCATCGAGCGCACCGCGGCCGTCGACCTGGACGGAGCCCTGCTGGCGCTGACCGACACGGGGGACGCGCGGGCGCTGCAGGCGGCGTGGGCGGCCCTGCAGAAACGCGCCCGGCAGGTGTACCGCGCCACCTTCGCCCACCTCCACCCCCAGGACTGCGCGGTGATCGGCGCCTACGGGCCCCTGCCGCGCGCCATGGAGGTGATGGAGATCTACCGGAGGGTCGCCGATCGGCTCGGGTTCACCGCCCGGCGCTGGAGGGTGTGGCTCACCCGGGCCAACGCCGTCCACGCGGTGCCCGAGGACGGGCAGGCCCCGGACTCCTGCAACCATCTCTTCGGCCTGGAGCTGGCCCTGGAGGGGCCGGGGGTCGGGCCGCTGTTCGCCCTGGAGGCCGGCATCCAGCTCTGGGAGGGGCGCCCCGAGTCCCGCGTGCTGGTGGCGGTGGAGCCGGTCGCCTGGGCCGCCTGGGCCGCCCTGCGCCCCGAGAACGCCCACCGCAGCAACGCCGCCGCGGGGCGCTGGCGCCGGCAGCACGGCGCCGAGGGTGTCAAGGACCGCGCCTACGGCCACACCTTCGGGCCCGTGAGCTGCGTCCGCGAGCTGCAGGAGTGGCTCCTGGCCGCCTACGAAGCCCAGATCCTGGCGGACCTGGAGGGCTGAGCAGTGGCCACCGTCCAGCTCGAGACCCCGGTCCATGTCCGCCTCATGGCGAGCCCGCCTCCGCGTCACTACCGCGTCGAGGCCCTCTTTGCGCCCGGCCTGGCGGGCGAACACAAGGAGTTCGACCGCGCCCTGCGCGCCTGCGGGAAGGCCATCCGCCACGCCCTGGGGCCCCCGGGCGGCAGCGTGGCGCTGCTGGAGCAGCTCTCCTTCTGCCCCGCGCTGCGCGTCGAGACCCTCCCGTTCGTCCTGCGCGCGGGCAAGCACAGCGAGGAGCTGCCCCTCACCACGGTGCTCTTCGACGTAGGCGCCCACCGCTGGGCCTGCCTGCCCAGCCTGGACCGCCTGGTGATCCCCCTGCCCGCCGACACGCGCCTTGCGAGCGCCCACGCCATCATCCAGGACGCCATCCACGCCCACCTGCGCGCCCGCCGCGAGGAAGCCGCCCCCACGATGGCCGAGCTGCGGGCCTGCGGGGCGGCCAAGGGCGACTTCGTCACCACCATGCCGCTCAGCGCCGAGCTGGCCCGGGGCCGCTTCGACTTCGATCCCTCGGAGGCCTCCGACTGGCTGGCGGCGCTGTTCCAGGAGCGCGCCTTCGACGGGGCCGCGGAGCTGCAGCGAGTGGCCCAGGACCTCGGCCAGGCCCACCCCGACGGCTTGCAGCGCACGGTCCTGCCCGATCCACGGGTGGCGCGGATCGCGGCCGCCCTGTTCGGCTCGGACCCCATCCCCACCGCCCTGGTGGGTCCCACCGGCGCGGGTCGCACCACCCTGGTGCACGAGGCCGTCGCCCAGCCCATGGACGCCTGCCACCAGGATCTGGACCGCCTGCCCAAGGTCTGGTGGCTCGACCCCACCCGCGTCATCGCCGGCATGGCCGTGGTGGGGGCCTGGCAGCGGCGGGCCGAAGCCATCTTCCGGGAGGTCACGGAGCGGCTGCCGCGGCGCTACGGCCTCCGCCGCCCCGACGCCCTCTACGTGGACAACCCCGTGGCGTTGTGCCGTGTGGGGCAGAGCGCCGGCAGCACCCTGACCTTGGCGGCGGTGCTCCGACCCTGGCTCGAGCGGCGCGGCTTCCCCTTCCTGATCGAGGCCACCCCCACCGAGTGGCAGCGCGTCGAGGAGCTGGACCGCCCCTTCGCCGACCTCTTCCAGGTGATCCGCGTACCCGAGCCCGACCGCATCCCGGCCGTGCGCGTCCTCGCCGCGCGGCGCGCGGTGCTGGAGGCCGAGCGCGGCTGCCGCTTCGAGCGAGGCGCCCTGCAGCGGATCCTGGAGCTGGAGGAGCGCTACCCCTCGGGCCTCGCGCGCCCCGGCGGCCTGGTGCGGCGCCTGGAGCAGCTCGCCGGCTCCCACCCGGGCGAGGTCATCACCGAGTCCCTGGTGGACGCGGCCTTCCGGGACTCCAGCCGCCTGCACCCGCGCATCCTCGATCCCGTCCGGCGAGGCTTCGCGGCCGAGGTCGACCACCTCCTGGCGGGCCGGCTCGTGGGCCAGCCGGACGCCGGCGCCGCGCTGGCCG
>JBDRKM010000154.1:0-9290 GCA_043814015.1 Pseudomonadota bacterium | reverse complement strand
GGGGGGTGTCGGCGGGGCCCGGGGCGGGCCTCGCCCCGAACCCCACGGGGATCGTCCCCCCCCGCGCGGCCTTTTTTGTGGGGGGGGGGGGTGGCCCCCCCCCCCACCGCTGGCGCTCCCCCCTCCCCGCGCCCTATTGGCGCGCGCGCCTGCGGCGCGTGATCTGCTATCGATGAATTTGCGCGTGGTACGCGCAAATTCATCGATAGCAGATCAGCCGCGGTCTCGTCGCCGCACTCGGGTCCATCGCACGCTCGTCGGGCCATGATCGCGCTCCTGCCGGGCGCGTCGGGTGGCGGCGCGCCCGTGATCGAGAGGGAACGGGAGGCCGCCGGTCAGGTCCAGAGCTTCACTTCCAGCCACATGGAGAAGCGGGCCGTGTAGGACGCCCCGTCGTCCACGAGCCCGAGCTGCACCTTGATGAACCGTCCGAACTGGGTGCGGGTGGTGAAGGCCGCGCTGATGGTGTAGTCGGCGGTGTTGCTGGCGGCGATCTTCGGGCGGGTTCGCCCGGTCGCGCGCTGAAGGATCCAGGCCACGCGCTGCACGGCCCCTCCACCAATTGACACGCCCCCGGCACCGGGCCATGTTTCCAGGAACGGCGCATCGCCCCCCCGCCCACGGAGCGAACCATGGAATTCGACTGGATGGAGTACGATCTGCCCGCGGTCATCCTGGCCCGCAACGCCGCCTCCCGCGTGCGCCAGCAGCGCGAGGGGGCTCGCTTCCGCGCCCGCCTGCTGCGCCGGCTCGGCTACGATCAGGCCTACGCCACCCACCGCGTCCTGGGGGACGCCGCCTGGGCCTGCGAGCTGCTCCCCGGCGGAGGCATCGCCTCCGAGGACGAGCTGCGCGCGGCCGTGGCCGAAGCGTTCTCCCGCTAGTGCACGCGCCCGGAAGTCACTGACCGCCCCTGGGCGCCTTCCAGCGCGTGCACTAGCGCGGACGCGCAGCGGCCGCCAGGGGGAGCGCCCGCAGGGCGCGTGGGGGGCATGGCCCCCCGGAAAAAGGGATAGTGCCGGTGCGCCGCGTAGCGGCCGGTGCGCCAGCGCCGCCGGAAGTCCCTGGTCAGGGACTTCCGGGCAGCGGCACTAGGGCCTACACCCGGTAGTACCGGGCCCGTGGGTGGGCCACCACCAGCGCGGTGGTGGTGAGGATCGGGCTCAGCTGGCCCCCGGGGGAGAGGTGCACGCCGAGGTCGGCGGCGCGCAGGGCCTCCAGCACGGGGCGTTGCTCCTGCAGCTCCGGCAGGGCGGGGAAGCCGAAGGCGTAGCGGCGACCGCGGTGCTTTCCGCGCAACGAGCGGGCGGGGTCGGGATCGTCGTCCCCGCCGATGCCGAGCTCCTGGCGCATGAGGCGGTGCAGCCAGGCGGCCAGGGCCTCGGTCAGCTCCTGGGCCAGGCCGTGCAGCAGCAGGTAGTCGCGGTAGGCGCCGCGGGTGTAGTGGGCGCGGGCGGCCTCCACCATGGCGTCCCCGAGGGTCGCCACCAGCAGCCCGGCCAGGTCCGGGGGCTCGTCGGGGGGCGGGAACCAGGCGCCGAGGCCGCGGATGGCCTGGCCGCGGGGTGCGGTGAGGCGCAGCGAGCCGCCTCCGGGGAGGGCCAGTGCGAGCCGCTCGCCCTCGGCGTGGCAGGGGAAGTAGCCGCGGGCCACGGCGGGCTGGGCCCAGCCGGCCGCCTCCACCCGGGCCAGCAGGTCGGCCAGCAGGGGCTCGAGGTGCACCTCTCGCTCCTGCTCCCAGGCGGCGGTGCCCGGGCGGTGGGCGCGGAAGCCCCAGCGGAAGCGGAACAGGGTGGTGCGGTCGAGCAGGGGGACCAGGGCGGCCAGGCCCGGAGGGGGCAGGGGGCCGGGCTCGCCCGGGGGCAGGGCCAGGGCCGGGACCCGGTCCCAGGCGGCGCTGTCCGGGAGGCCGTCGGGCTCGTCGTCCTGCTCGGCGGGCTCGGGGTGGGCGAGGGGAGGCAGGCTGTGGAGGGGCTGGGCCCAGCGCGAGGGCAGGCCGGCCTCCCGGGCGCGCTCCAGCTCGTCCATGAAGGCCAGGCCGTCGAACGCGTTGCCGGCGTAGCCCACGGGCTGGCCGTAGGCCGCGCTGCAGTCGCCCTCCACGTACGCGCGGGTCAGGGCGGCGCCGCCGAGGATGACGGGGGTGGTGATCCCCTGGCGGCGCAGCTCGATGAGATCCTCGCGCATCACGGCGGTGGAGCGCACCAGCAGCCCGGAGAGGCCGATGGCGTCGGGCTCGTGGGCGCGGACGGCCTCCAGGAGGGCGGCGACGGGCTGGCGGATGCCGAGGTCCACCACCTGGTAGCCGTTGTTGGTCAGCAGGATCTCCACCAGGTTCTTGCCGATGTCGTGGACATCGCCGCGCACGGTGGCCAGCACCATCCTGCCGCGGGCGCGGCGCGCGGCCTTGTCCATGTGGGGCTCCAGCCAGGAGACGGCCGCCTTGACCACCTCGGCCGACTGCAGCACGAAGGGCAGCTGGGTGCGCCCGGCGGCGAAGTGCTCGCCCACCACGCGCATGCCCTCGAGCAGGTAGCTGTTGATGAGGGTCAGGGGCGGGTGGCGGGTGAGGGCCTCCGCGAGGTCCTCCTCCAGGCCGGCGCGCAGGCCCTCCACCACGCGGCGCACGAGGCGCTGCTCCAGGGTCTCGTCGGCGTGGACTGGGGCGCTCCCATCCGCGGCGCCCTCCAGCGGCGCGCACAGGGCCATGAAGCGCTGCAGGGGGTCGGGGCTGGCATCGCGGCGATCCAGCAGGAGGTCCTCGGCGGCGCGGCGCAGCTCGTCCGGGATGGAGAACAGCGGCAGGACCCCGCGGGCGTGGACGATGGCGGCGGTCAGCCCGGCCTCCCGCGCCAGGTGCAGGAAGACCGAGGAGAGCACGGCGCGCGCGCGGGGCTGGAGGCCGAAGGAGACGTTGGACACGCCCAGCACGATCCCCACCTCGGGGAAGCGGGCCCGGATGCGGCGGATACCCTCCAGGGTCCAGGCCGCGAGGGGGCGGTCGGCCTCCTGGCCGGTGCAGACGGTGAAGGTGAGGGGGTCGATGAGCAGGGCGGAGGGGGCGAGGCCGTGGCGCTCCACGGCGATCTGGATCAGGCGCTCGGCCACAGCCAGCTTGCGCTCCGGAGTGCGGGCCATGCCCTGCTCGTCGATGGTGAGGGCCACCAGGGCGGCGCCGTGCTCCCGCGCGATGGCGCAGATGTGATCTGCCCGCGCCTCGCCGGCCTCCAGGTTGACCGAGTTGATCACGGAGCGCCCGGCCAGCAGCTCCAGCGCGTCCTCCAGCACGGCCGGATCCGTGGAGTCGATCATCAGCGGCGCGCGGACGGCGGTGCGCAGGCGGGAGACCACCTCGATCATGTCGGCCCGCTCGTCACGGCCCACCACGGCGGTGCAGATGTCCAGCGCGTGGGATCCGTGGGCCACCTGGGCCCGGGCCAGGGCCACCACCGCCTCCCAGTCCTCGGCCATGAGGGCCCGGCGGCAGGCGGCGGAGCCGTTGGCGTTGGCGCGCTCGCCGATGGCCAGGATGTCCGCGTCCTGGCGCAGGGGCACGGCGCCGTACAGGGAGGAGAGGGAGGGCTCGGGGGCCACCGGCCGCGGGCGCCGGGGCCGGCCGGACAGGAGCCGGGCGACGGCGGCGATGTGGGCCGGCGTGGTGCCGCAGCAGCCGCCCACGATGGCCACGCCGTCCTCTTCGACGAAGCGCTCCAGCCAGTCGGCGAATTCTTCGGGCTGCAGGGGGTAGTGGGCCCGGCCGTCCTTCAGCTCCGGCAGGCCGGCGTTGGGCAGCACGCTCACGTTCTTGCGGCTGTGGCGCCCGAGCCAGGCCACATGGGGCGCCATCTGGCGGGGCCCGGTGGCGCAGTTGAGGCCGACGGCGCACAGATCGAAGGGCTCCAGCGCCGCCACGGCCGCGGGCAGATCCGTGCCCACCAGCAGGGTGCCGGTGGTCTCCACCGTGACCTGGGCCATGACGGGGACCACGCTCCCCAGCTCCGCCTGGGCGGCGCGGATGCCGGCCAGCCCGGCTTTGACCTGCAGGACATCCTGGGCGGTCTCCAGCAGCAGCGCGTCCACGCCCGCTTCGATGAGCGCGGCGGCCTGCTCGCGGTACGCCGCCTTCAGCGCGCCGAAGGCGATCTGGCCGAGGCTGGGCAGGCGGGTGCCCGGCCCCATGGAGCCCACCACGAAGCGCGGCCGGTCGGGCGCAGAGGCCTGGTCGCAGGCGGCGCGGGCGATGGCGACCGCGCGTTGGTTCAGCTCGGCGGTGCGATCCGCGAGCCCGTGCTCCCCGAGCAGCAGGCGGGTGCAGCCGAAGGTGTTGGTCTCCACCGCGTCGGCCCCCGCGGCGAGGTAGGCCGCGTGGACGCCCCCGACCGCGGCGGGGTTGGTGGCGTTGAGCAGCTCCGGGCAGCGCTCGAGGGCCTCGCGATCCCCCTGGGGCAGATCGAGCGCGTGCAGGGCCGTGCCCATGGCGCCGTCGAAGACCAGCACGCGCTGCTCGAGAGCTTCCAGGAAGCGGCTCATCGGTGATCCTCGGGGTGATCCGTCCAGGGCGAGGTCTAACCAGAATCCACCCGGGGCCGCTCCAGATTGCCATCGCCTCTCTCGGGCGATAGAAGGCCGGGCCCAATCCGGGCGCCGTGCGCCGTGCGTGCGGTGCGCCACGAACATTTTTTCGGACTGAACCAGCGCGCAGGGCGCGCGGCAGGGAGCCGGACGTGAGTCAGACCCAGCAGACCATCTCGACCCTCGTGCGAGAAGCGGCCAAGAGCGAGGCCAACTTCCTCAACGTGCTGAACACGGAGCTGCTCTCGGACGCGCCCGATCGCATCGAGGAGTTCTTCGCCAAGCTCAACATCCCGCGCTCCACCAAGGCCGACGACACCCTCGTCGCGGATCTCCTCCTCGGGAACGCCGATCAGCTGGCGGTCACCACCTTCGCCGACGAGGTCAAGGTGGCCGAGGGTATCCAGAAGTTCATGGACCGCCACATGCGCAAGCTCAAGTGGCACGTGGCGCACCCGGCCCAGGAGGGCATCACCAACTGCGTCCGCCTGTTCAGGGCCATGGGCATCACCACCGAGCTGCGCGTGCTGCGCATCCTCGCGCTGATGAAGTCCAAGCAGCGCCTCACCGTGGCCGAGTGGGGCAGCGCCCGCGAGCTTCTCAACCGCGCCTACCGTGAGCTGCGCGAGGCCACCGCCATCGTGACCGGCCCCTGGATCGATGCCCTGCTGAGCCTCGACGGCCGGCAGGAGGTGCTGGCCGAGCTGGCCCCCTTCGCCGAGATGGTCGCCCGCTACGTCAAGGTCCTGGAGACCCTGCGCAGGAGCATCGAGGAGCGTCGCAAGGAGATGGAGGTCAAGCCCGAGGGCTACCCCGTGGTGCGGCCGCCCCGCTACTTCGGCGGCGACCTGCTCGATACCGGCTCCTGGAAGCACTTCTGGGGCGAGATCTCCGGCATGTCCGACGCTCTCGGGAACATCCTGGGGCAGTAGCTCACACCCCCCGCTCCTCCCCCGGCCACAGCACCTTGTGCAGCTGCAGCTGCAGCCGCGCGTCGAGCCGATCGGCCAGCATCCAGGCGGCCAGCTCCGCGGGGTCGAGGCGGCCGGGGATCGGCGAGAGCAGCACGGGCCAGCGGCGTGCCAGCTCGCGCGAGGTCAGGATCTCGCGCGCCCAGGCGTAGTCCCGGCGGTCGGCCAGCACGATCTTGAGCTCGGCGTCCTCGCCAAGGACGTCGAGGTTCTCCCAGCGCGTGCGGTGGCCTACCCCCGAGCCGGGAGCCTTGAGGTCCATGATCACGTGGACGCCGGGCGGGACGGGGCCCACGTCCTCGGCGCCGCTGGTCTCCAGCAGGACCCTGGGACCCCGGGCCAACAGGGCCTCCAGCAGGGGGACGCAGCCAGGCTGCTGCAGGGGCTCGCCGCCGGTGACCTCCACCAGGGGCAGGCGCGAGGCCAGGACGCGTGCGAGCACGGCGTCCAGGTCCATGGGCTCGCCGGCGCATCGGGGCTGGGCCCAGGCCGTGTCGCACCAGGCGCAGCCCAGATCGCAGCCCGCCAGGCGCACGAAGGCGCAGGGACGCCCGGCGAACAGGCTCTCCCCCTGGATGGAGGCGAAGATCTCGGCGATCTGGAGCGTGGTCGGGGGGGGCTGGGCGGAAGCCAGGGCGCACCTCGCGTGGATGTGCGGGCCGAGCCGGATATCTCGTTGCCCCCCTGGTGCGCCCATGCTCCGACCGCTCCCCGCCGCCGCCTTCGCCCTCTCGCTCCTCCTGGGGCCGGGATCTGCGCGCGCCGGTGATCCGGACCAGCCCGGCGAGGAGCCTGCCGACGACGCTGCCGACGACGTCATCGTGGTGGAGGCGCCGCGGGCCGAGGTGCGCGTCCTGCCGGGCGCCACCATGACCAGCCTGGACGTGTCGGGGGAGGCGGCGCGGGCCCTGGACCTCGGTGACCTGCTGGCGGCGGTCCCGGGGGTGACGGTGCGCTCCACCGGCGGGGCCGGCGCGCCGCAGCTGGTGCAGCTGCGCGGCGCGGGTGGCGGCGAGGTGCGGGTGCTGGTGGACGGCATGCCCCTGCCCCAGGACGCCAGCGGGGCGGTGGACCTCTCCACCCTTCCCCTGGACGCGGTGGAGCGCATCGAGGTCACCCGCGGCAGCCTCCCGCTGGGGTTGGGCGGGGAGGGGGTGGCCGGGGCCATCAACCTGGTGACCCGCCGTCCGCGGGGGCTGGGCGAGCTGCGCTACGCGGGATCGGCGGGCTCCTTCGGGACCTTCGAGGGCAGCGCGGGGCTGGATCTGGGGCGCGGGGCCTGGCGCGGCGGGCTCACCGCCGCCGGTGCGCGTGCTCAGAACGACTTCCCCTACCTGGACGACAACGGCACCCCCTACGTCGGCAGCGACGATGTGGACGGCGTGCGCCGCGAGAACGCCGACAGCCGGCGCGGCGAGGTGGCGGCGCGCATCGAGCGCGAGGGCGCGTCCAGCCGGCTGGCCCTCACGGCTGGGGGCGTGGCGCAGGAGGCCGGCGTCCCGGGCCCAGGCGCGCTGCAGGTCGGCGCCGCGCGGCTCTCCCACCGGCGCGCGGATCTCGGGCTGCGCTGGGAGCGCCCCGGGGACATCTCCCTGTGCGCCGGCCTCGAGGGCCATGGGGACCGCCAGCGCTACCTGGACCTGGGGGGAGAGGTGGGGCTCGGCCAGCAGGACGAGACCTCGAATGCCGGCTCCGCCGCGGTGGACGGCCTGCTGGACTGGGAGTTCTCGGCGGGCCATCACGCGGCGCTCGCCCTGCGCGCGGAGCACCAGGCGCTCGCGGCGGACAACGCCCTGGACAGCCTCGGCAGCGCGCTGCGGCGGCGCGAGCGGCTGTCGGGCACCCTCGAGGGGCGCGGCGAGCGTGGGGCCTGGGGCGGCGGCGCGCGCCTGGCGCTGGACGGGGCTGCCTCCCACGCCGCGGGGGCGCTGCCCATGAGCTGGGGCGCGGAGGCCACCGGCCTGGACGGCTGGCTCCTGAGCCCCTCGGCCTCCCTGTCGTGGCAGGCCTCCGACGTCGCGGGCCTGCGCGCCTCCGGGGGGCGCTCCCACCGCCTGCCCACCTTCCCCGAGCTGTTCGGCAGCGGCGGCACGGTGGTGGGGAACGAGGCGTTGCGGCCCGAGCGGGCCTGGAGCGCGGACCTGGGCGCGGATCTGGCCTGGCAGCCGGAGCGCGGCGCCGTGCTGCTCTCGCTCACCGGCTACGGCCGGCACGTGCAGGACCTCATCGCCTACCTGCAGAACTCCCAGTACACCCTGCGGGCGGAGAACATCGCCGAGGTCTGGGTGGCTGGCATGGAGGCCGAAGGGAGCCTCGACCTCGAGGCGGGCGCCCTGGGGCGGGCGAAGCTCGGCCTGGCCTGGAGCCTCACGCGCAGCTTGGCCCTCGCCGAAGGGGGCTCCAGCCGGGGCGCCGAGGTGCCCGGCGTGCCGCGCCAGACCCTGTTCGCCGACCTCACCCTCGGGGGCCCGCGGCTCTCCGGGGGCCTGGGCGTGGAGGCCCGGGACCGCGCCTTCCGCGACTCCGCCAACCTCCAGGTCATGCCGGCGCGGGTGCTGCTGCACCCCCGGCTGGCGGCGCGACCCCTCCGCCGCGGACCGCGCCTGGTGCTGGAGGTCCGCAACGCCCTCGATCACCGCACGGAGCGCTCGGGGCTGACCGACCTGTCCACGGGCGCACCCGCGCTGCAGCCGGTGTCGGACTTCCTCGGGTACCCGCTGCCGGGGTGCGCGGTCTACCTGTCGGTGGAGGGCAGCCTGCCGCCCTGACGATCAGTGGACGGCCACGCGGTGGGGTTGGAAGCCGCTGCCCGAGGAGAGGGCCTGGAGGCCGGGCTCGTCCGGCATGGCCCGGATGTGGTACTCGATGCCGGCCGCGAAGGAGTCGTCCACTGTCAGGGTGGTGGCGAAGACGCTGCCCTTCTGGATCATGGGCTTGGAGCGGTAGGGCGCGCTGGAGGAGGCCGGCCGGTAGTAGAAGGTGACGTTGTAGCGCCCATGCGCGATGCTGGCCTGAAACTCGGCGGTGGCCCCCAGGGAGACGCTGGCCACGGGCGTGTGCACCAGGCCGGGCTGGGCGGCCGTGGGGGCTGGCGCGGGCGCGGGGCGGACCTCGGGGGCCGGCGCGGGGCTGACCTCCGGGGCCGGGGGGGGCGGGGTGGGGTTGCGGACCGGGGTGGTGCGGACCGGCTCCACCGGGGGGCGCCGACCCTCTGGCGTGGCGGGGTGAACCTCGGGGGTGGCTGGCTCCACCGCTGGCTCGGCGGGCGCGGGCTCGACGGGCGGGTCGAGCGCGGGGACCAGCGGCGGCTCGGCGGGCGCGGGTTCGACCACGGTCGGAGGCTCGGGGGGCTCGACCGGCGTGACGACCGGCTCGGGCTCGACCGGCGTGAGGTTGTGGTCGGTGGCCAACCACCAGCCGCCCCCGGCCAGGGCGCCCACCGCGACCGCGGCGATCCACCAGCGCCGGCGGCGGGGCGGGTCGAAGTCCATGGACTCACCCGCCATGGTGCCATCGCTCAACACCCCGGACAGGGGGGTGGAGGCGGGCTCGACCTCGGCCGGCTTCGGGGGGCGCACGGCCGCGACCGCCCGCGCCTCGAGCCCGGCGAGCTCCGCGTCGGCGCCAAAGGCGTCGAAGGTGCGGTTGTCGCCGGAGGGGGGCGAGGGCGTGCGGTCGGGGATCATGGTCGGGGCCCCGGGCTCCTCGGGGGCTCGCCAGGGTTCGACCGCCGGCCGCCGCGGCGCG
>JBDRKM010000153.1:0-3539 GCA_043814015.1 Pseudomonadota bacterium | reverse complement strand
GGCGCCGTGCGCCGTCGCGCTGGAGCCGGTGGACGCCGTCGCGAGCGCGTCGCGGCGCCCGCCGGGCAAGAAGCGGGGTGCAAGGTGAGGGAAGCCGTACCGAGGTACGGCGACCGAACCTGGGGCCCCCGCGACGCCGCCCCGCGGGATGCCCCGGCGCGCGCAGCAGGCGGACAACGCGCTACAGGCTCCAGGAGCCTATCCCAGACCCAGCGCCCTCCAGGCCAGGCGGGCGGCCTGGCGCGGGCGTCCGTAGAAGGCCCGGTGGGCCAGCCGGTGAGCCCGGTGCAGGGCCTCCCAGGGTAGGTCCGGGTGGTCGAACCAGGCCTCGGCGGTGCGGTAGGCCGACATGCCCGGGTCGAAGGGGCTGGCCAGGTGCGCGCGCCAGCGGCGCCAGAGGGGGGTGCCGGGCAGGGGCATGGTGAGGGCGAACTTGGCGAAATCGAGGGGCAGGGAGCAGGCGAAGGCGATGGTCTCGCGGAGGCTCGCCTCGGTCTCGCCGGGCAGGCCGAGCATGAAGTAGCCCACGGTGGTGAGACCGGCGGCGTGGGCGGCCTCCACGGCCGCGCGCCCCTGTGCCAGGTTCGTGCCCTTGCCGACGGCTGCCAGCCGCTCCTGGGAGCCCGACTCCAGCCCGAAGGCCACCAGCCGGCAGCCGGCGCGCGCCACCAGGCGCAGCAGGTCTTCGTCCACGGCGTCCACCCTGAGCCCGTTGGTGCAGGTCCAGGGGAGGGGGCGGGGCCGCCGGAGCAGGCCCTCGCAGATGGCGACCGCGCGGGCCCGCTCGGTGGTGAAGGTGTCGTCCACGAGGTTGAAGGAACGGAACCCCGCGGCCTGGGCTTGGTCTACGCCCTCCAGGAAGCGGGCGGGCGAGAGGGGGGTGAACCGTCTCCCGAAGACCGCCTTGGAGCAGTAGATGCAGCCGAAGGGGCAGCCGCGGGAGCTCTCGAGATCGGCCACGGGCGCGCCGCGGGTGACCAGGCTCCCGCCGTAGGCTGCGAGCTCGTAGTCTTCCCAGGCGGGCAGGGGGAGCGCGTCGAGGTCGGCGAGCGCGGCCGGGGGCGCGGGGCAGTGTCCCCCTGGCCAGTGCAGCCCGGGGATGGCGGCGGGCGCTGCCCCGTCTGCCAGCGCGCCCAGCGCCCCCTCACCCTCGCCCTGCAGGGCGAGGTCGAAGCCGCCGGACAGCACGCAGGAGCCCGGCAGGGCCGAGGCGTGGGGCCCGCCCGCGATGCTGCGGGCCGCGGGCAGGACGTTGCGCACCAGCGTGGCCAGGGCCAGCGCCTGCTCCCACTGGGGCGTGCGGAAGGTGACGCCCACGAGATCGGGGGCGGCGCGGCGCAGCTCGGCCACGAGGTCACGGCGAGGGCCCACCTCGAGGTCCCAGACCTGGACGCGGTGACCGCGGGCGCGCAGGCTCGCGGCCAGCATCGCCAGGTTCAGCGGGGGCGAGTGGGTGACCGCCAGTCCGGCGGCGACCCCGCGGTAGAACGCGCCCAGCCCAGGGCGGATCAGCAGGACGTGGGCCATCTCGGCTAGGAGGCGGCCGACTCGGGCGGTGGGGGCGGCGCCCAGCGCCAGCGCGCGTACCAGCGCCAGGTCTCTGCGAGGCCCTCCTGCAGGCTGCGCTCGGAGGCCCAGCCCAGGGCGCGGATGCGGGAGGAGTCGAGGGCCTGGTCGAGGATCTCGCCCGGCGGGTCGAGCTGGGGCAGCTCCACCAGCGCGCGGCGGCCGGAGATGCGCATGAGGTGATCGATGATCTCGCGCACGGTGGCGTGCTCGCCGCTGCCCACGTTGAAGACCGTGTGGGGCAGCGCGCCCGCCCGCTCCAGGAGGAAGAGGGTGGCCTCGGCGGCGTCGTCCACGTGCAGCCATTCGCGGCTCATGCCCCCGAGCGAGCGCAGGCGGACGGGCTCGCCCCGGACCAGGGCCATGCACACTCCGGGGATCAGGCGGTCGGGGTTCAGATCGCCCGGGCCGTAGAGGTTGGCGCAGCGGGTGCGCACGATGGGCATGTCGTAGTGGCGCTCGTAGGAGCGGGCCAGGAGGTCTGCGGCGGCCTTCGAGACGTCGTAGGGGTGGAGCGGATCGAGGGGCTGGTGCTCGTCGCAGGGGGAGGGAGCGGGGCCGTAGACCTTGTCGGTGGAGGCCACCAGGATGCGGCTCGGGGGGCGGCGGGCAGCGCGGCAGGCTTCCAGCAGGCGCCAGGTGCCCGCGACGTTGGTCTCGTAGGTGGCGATGGGGTTGGCGTTGGCCTCGGGGACCTGGGACTGGGCCGCGAGGTGCAGCACGCGCTCGGGCAGGTACTGCTCGATCAAGCGCCGCATCCCGCCGAGATCGGCGCGCACCTCGATGCAGTGGTCGATCAGACCCTCGGCGTAGAGGGCGGCGCGAGGGTTGCGATCGCGGACCACGGCGATGACCTGTTCACCGCGCTCCACCAGCCGGCGCACGCAGGCCCCTCCCAGGAACCCGCAGGCGCCGGTGACCAGCGTCGTGCCCTTCATGCTCGTGTCGCTCCTCGGGTCGCGCTCGCCCCACGGCGGCGGCGAGCCACGCGCAGTTTCACACGGCGCGGGGGGGCAGGTCCATCCTTCTCGAAAAACAAGGCGCTGGGATGGTCCAGGAGGTGGCATAATGGCGAGGAAGCGCGTTCGCGCAGGGTGCGGGTGCCCGACACCCCTCGCGGGCGTTAGACGCTTCAGGTGGCACGGATGGAGGAAGGAATGGCTGAAACGCGCCTGGTCCCTGGAGAGCGGCTGGCGGCTCGCCTCGCCGCCCGTGCGGTCCGACGCCCCAGGGTGGGAGTCTCCTCCAGGTTCTACGCGAGGTTTGGGCTCGGCGATCCCTGGTCCGAGGAGATCGCCGGGCAGGAGACGCCCTGGGGATTCTGGGGTATGCACGGCGCGCGGCACGGTGCGCTCGGGCTGCTCTGGGATCTGCTGGAGCGCAGGTTCCTCCGTTATCTCCGCTTCGGCGTCGTGTTCCATGGCGGCCTCGGGGGGCTCTACAGCGAAGGCTGGGGCGACTGGCTCCCCCTGGTGGAGGGTTTCAGCGGGCTGTGGCGCGAGCGGGACCTCGCCGCGTTCGGCCGTCTGCCCGGCGCCGGACGCCGTCGCTGGCTGCCCTGGGGCGCCTACAGCACCCCCCAGTTCTCCTTCGTCCTCGCACCGGTCGAGGAAGTCGAGCCCGAAGAGCCGGCCCACGGCGGTCGCTTCCGTCGCCGCCCGCGCCGCCGCCGCGCGGTGGCCGCGGGTTCCCCCGCCCTGGCCCTGCCCGCCTTCGCTCCGCGGCCGCAGGTCGCGTCCGCCGCCCTCCCTGGGCGCCCAGCGGTTCGCGCCGCGCCAGAGGTCGCTCCCAGCGCGCGCCCTGCGCGGTCCGTCGCGCCCGAGGCCACCTTCGTCGCGCGCCCTTCGTACGCCGCGGACCTGGACGATGGTGCGCCCGGGCTGGCCGCGCCGGCGCGTCGGCGCGCCGGTCCCAGCGGGATCGCCCGCGCCTTGCTGCGCCGCGACGCACCGGCCGTGGGCACACCCGCCCTG
>JBDRKM010000152.1:0-41628 GCA_043814015.1 Pseudomonadota bacterium | reverse complement strand
CTGCCCACACATCGCACCGGGCGAGCGTGCATCCGACCCTGGCTCTGCCCTTGGCGTCTTTGCGTCTTTGCGCGAAATTCCTGTTTCATGGCTCCGGGAGCCGCGGCCCCCGCGGCATGGGGAACTATCAAGAAACAGCCGACCACGGGCTACGGGAAGCGAGTGTCATCCTCGAACCTCCGGTTCATGGATCCGGGCGCGGCGGCCCCCGCGACATGGGCGGCTATCCACCCCCCAGCCCGGCGCGGAGAACCGCCGCGCGGGGTTATGCGGGGGCGCATGTTCCCCTCCCTGTTCATCTCGGATCTGCACGGCTCGGCTGCCCGCTACCGGGCGCTGTGGGGCCTGGCGCGCCGCGAGCGGCCGCGTGCCATCCTGCTCGGCGGCGATCTGCTGCCCGGCGGGCTCCTGCACGGCGCCCGGGCCCCCGAGGTGGAGGGCGACTTCATCGAGGACTTCCTGGCCGAAGGCTTCCTGGCCCTGGCCGCGGACCTCGGGGCCGAGGCGCCCCGGGTGCTGCTGGTCCTCGGCAACGACGACCCAGCCCTGGCCGTCCCCTCCTTCGAGCGCGTCGAGGCGCGCGGCGCCTGGCACCACGCCCACGGGCGCCGGCTCGTTCTCGGCGGGCGCCCGCTGTTCGGCTACGCCTGCGTCCCGCCGACCCCCTTCCAGCTCAAGGACTGGGAACGCTACGACGTGTCCCGCTACGTGGATCCTGGCTGTGTGTCCCCCGAGGAGGGCTGGCGCTCGGTCCCCATGCCCACCCACCTCGTGCGCATGCAGACCATCCAGCGGGAGCTGGACGGGCTGGTGGGGGACGAGGACCTGCGCGGGGCCGTGCTGCTGTGCCACAGCCCCCCCTACGAGACGGGGCTGGACGACGCCGGGCTCACCGGCCAGAGCGTGGAACACACCCCGCTCGATACCCACGTGGGCAGCATCGCGCTGCGCCGGCTCATCGAGGCGCGCCAGCCCCTGCTCACGCTCCACGGCCACGTGCACGGCGCGGCCCGGCGCACCGGGGTCTGGAAGGAGCGGCTCGGCGAGACCGTGATGATCTCGGCAGCCCACGACGGCCCCGAGCTGTGTGTGGTGCGGGTGGATCTCGACGATCCCTGGGCGGCCACGCGCGAGCTGGTCCCTGCGCTGACCTGAGGCATCCCCACGGGGCCCAAGCATCCTGCGGCTGGACCACGGCCCCCGAGGTCGCCGGGGGTTATCGGGCAGCGATCTTTCCGACCTCCTCCCCAGGAGCCCCCATGGCCCACGACGTCGACAACCCTCATCCAGGAACCACCCTCAGCCGCGAGCAGGTCCACTCGATCCTCAAGCGTGAGGAGGTGCGCTTCTTCCAGCTCGTCTTCACCGACGTGATGGGGACCTCCAAGAACGTCGAGGTCACCCCCAGCCAGTTCTCGAAGGCGCTCGACGGCGAGATCCTCTTCGACGGCTCCTCCATCGAGGGGTTCGTGCGGATCGAGGAGTCCGACATGCAGCTCGTGCCGGACCTCAACACCTTCCGGGTCCTGCCCTGGGAGGACCCCCTTGGCCGGGTGGCGCGGGTGATCTGCGACGTGTACCGTCCCGACGGCCGGCCCTTCGAGGGCTGCCCACGGCTGACCCTCAAGCGCCAGATCGAGCGCTGCAACGCCCTGGGCTACGCCATGATGGCCGGGATCGAGGCCGAGTTCTTCCTGTTCGAGATGGCGGACTCCATCAAGCCCACCACCCACACCCACGACGTGGCGGGCTACTTCGACCTGGCTCCGCTGGATCGCGGCGAGTCCTGCCGGCGCGCCATCACCACCACCCTGCACTCCCTGGGCTTCGAGGTCGAAGCCTCCCACCACGAGGTGGCCGAGGGCCAGCACGAGATCGACTTCCGCTACGGCGAGGCCCTGGCGGTGGCCGACGAGCTGGTCACCTTCCGCTACGTGGTCCGCAAGGTCGCGCGGGATCACGGGCTGCACGCCACCTTCCTGCCCAAGCCCGTGGCCGGGATCAACGGCTCGGGCATGCACACCCACCAGTCCCTCTTCCACCAGGGCGGAAAGAACGCGTTCTTCGATCCGGCCGCGCCGCTGCAGCTCTCGAAGGTGGCCATGGGCTACATCGCGGGCCTGCTGGCCCACGCCGAGGGGCTGACCGCCATCTGCAACCCCCTGGTCAACTCCTACAAGCGCCTGGTCCCCGGCTACGAGGCGCCCACCGTGATCGCCTGGTCGGAGAAGAACCGCTCGCCGCTGATCCGCATCCCCGCCCGCCGCGGCGCCGGGACCCGCGCCGAGCTGCGCTCACCGGATCCGAGCTGCAACCCCTACCTGGCCCTCACGGCGACGCTCGCCGCGGGCCTCGACGGCGTGACCCAGGGCCTCGTCCCGCCCCCGCCCCTGCTGGAGAACGTCTACGAGCTGAGCGACGAAGAGCGCGCCACCCGCGGGATCCGCGCGCTGCCGCCCGACCTCCGGGCCGCCGTGGAGGCGCTCCGGGGCGACCCCATCATCCGGGACGCCCTCGGCCCCCACATCTACGACTACTTCGTGCGCAACCGGCTGGCCGAGTGGCAGGAGTACATCGCCCAGGTCCACCCCTGGGAGATCGAGCGCTACCTCGCCAAGTACTAGGGAGTCTTCATGAAGAACCAGGTCTTCTCATGGCTCGAGCAGCTCATCGAGCGCCACAAGGCCCAGTTCGTGGATCTCGGCCTCGTGGATCTGTCCGGCCGGATGCGGCGGGTCACCCTGCCCGTGAGCGCGGTGGACGCCAGCATCCTCACCGAAGGGGTGGGCTTCGACGGCTCGTCCTACGGGCTGGTGATGGTCGAGGCCTCCGACATGGTGATGGTCCCCGACCTCTCCACCGGCCACCGCGACCCCTTCCGCGCCGAACCCACCCTCTCCTTCCTGGCCAGCGCGCACATCGCCGCCGACGGGCTGCCCCTGTCCGACCAGGACACCCGCGGCATCCTGGCGCGGGCCGTGGGCTACCTGCGCTCCTCCGGGATCGCCGACGAGATCCTGTTCGCGCCCGAGTACGAGTTCTACATCTTCGACCAGGTGGAGATCGACTCCACCACCACCTCGGCCGGCTACCGGGTGCACGATGCCGAGGACAACGACGGGAAGGCCTACCACCTCTCCTCCCCCTGGGATCTGCACGCCGGCTTCCGCGACGAGGCGGTCAACATGCTGGTGCAGTTCGGCATGAACGTGCGCTACCACCACCACGAGGTGGGCGGGCACGGCCAGCAGGAGATCGAGTCGGCCCTGGAGCCGGCCATCAAGGCGGGCGATCACGCCGTCATGGTGCGCTTTCTGCTCAAGAACCTGGCGCAGCGCCATGGGCTGCAGCTCACCTTCATGCCCAAGCCCCTCTACGGGCAGGCGGGCAACGGCTGGCACGTGCACCAGCAGCTGCGCAAGGGCGGCGCCAACGTGTTCGCGGACGCCGCCGGCTACGCGGGCCTGTCCTCGACCGCCCTGTCCTGGATCGCGGGCATCCTCACCCACGGGCAAGCCCTGGCTGGGCTGACCAACGCCTCCACCAACTCCTATCGGCGCCTGACCCGCGGCTTCGAAGCCCCGGTCTCCCTGATCTTCGGCCCGGCGGACCGCACCGCCGCCGTCCGCATCCCCCGCTGGGCGCGGGGCGACGCCACCCGCGTCGAGTACCGGGCCGGCGATCTCACCGGCAACCCCTACCTCTCCCTCGCCGCCCTCATCATGGCCGGCATCGACGGCGTCGAGCAGGGCCTGGACCCGGTGAAGAAGGGCTTCGGCCCCGACACTCCCCGCGACAAGGTCAAGACCCTCCCCTTCTCACTCTGGGCCGCGCTCTCCGCGCTGGAGACCGACCACGCCTTCCTGACCAAGGGCGGGGTATTCCCCGAGTCGTTGATCGCCAACTGGCTCAAGACCAAACGCGCCGAGAACGAGGACGTGGAGCGCCGGCCCCACCCGCGCGAGTTCGCCATCTACTTCGATCTGTGATGCGTTGACGCGCGCGATTCGTGATGCCATGATGTCTCCATGCGCACCACGGTGACCCTCGATGACGATCTGGCCGAGCGGCTGCGGCAGCTCGCGCACGCCCGGCGCCAGCCCTTCCGCGAGGTGCTCAACGGTGCCGTGAGGGCTGGTCTGGAGGCCACGCGGGTGCCGCCCGCGGAGGAGCCCTACCGGGTCCAGACCTTCGCGAGCGCGCTGCGCCCGGGGGTGGACCCGGCGCGTCTGAACCAGGTGCTGGACGATCTGGAAGTCGATGACGCGGCCCACAGCCTCGCGGTCGGTCCCGCATGATCGTCCTGCCCGACGTCAACCTCCTGGTCTACGCGCACAACCGCGCGGTGCCCTGGCACGAACCGGCCCGCGCCTGGTGGGAGGGGCTGCTCTCACGTGGGGCGCCCGTGGCGCTGCCCTGGGCCGTGGCGCTCGGCTTCGTGCGCCTCGTCACGCACCCGCGCGTGCTGGTCGAGCCCCTCCCACCGAGCGCCGCGCTCGACCGCGTGGAGGGCTGGCTGGCCCAGCCGTCGGTGCGCCTGGTGGAGCCCGGCCCCCGCCACCTGACCATCCTCAGGGCGTTGCTCGAAGCCGTGGGGGCCGCCGGCTCCCTGACCACCGACGCCCACCTGGCCGCCCTGGCCATCGAGCACAGCTGCACGCTGCACTCCAACGACGCCGACTTCAGCCGCTTCCCGGGCCTGAGCTGGCGTAATCCCCTGCTGCCATGACGGACCGAGGTTGGCTGTGATCCGTGAGGCGCACGCTCAGATCCCCGCCGATCTCGACGGTGAGCGGCTCGACCGCGCCATGGCGGCCCTGCTCGGCATCTCCCGCGGCCAGGCCCGGCGGGTGCTCGATCTCGGCGGGGCCTACCTCGCGGGGCAGCGCCTCCGCACCGCATCCCGTCCGGTGAAGGCCGGGGAGCGCGTGCAGGCCTTCTGGGCCGATCCCGCCGAGCCGGAGGTGCCGCCTCTCTCCGAGAGCGCCGTCCTGCTGCGCCGGAAGGGGCTGCTCGCGGTGGACAAGCCCGCCGGGGTCCACTGCCAGGCCGCACGCCACACGCTGGTGGGCACCCTGCCCGACCTGTGCCAGCAGCTCCTGGGGCTGCGCACCCCACCCGAGCCCATGCACCGCCTGGACCGCGACTGCTCGGGGGTGGTGGTGCTGGCCGAACATGCCCAGGCCCGCAGCGGGCTGGGGCAGCTCATGGCGCGTGGCCGCGCCCGCAAGCGCTACCTCGCCGTCGTGGCCGGGGAGCCCGCCGAAGACGCGATGCGGATCGCGGCGCCCATCGCCGAAGACTCCGCCGGCCCGGCCGGCCGTCGGTGCGTCGCGGAGGGTGGCCAGGAGGCCCGCACCCTGCTGCGCGTGCTGGTCCGCGGGGCGGGGGCAAGCCTGGTGGAACTGGAGCCGCTGACGGGCCGCACCCACCAGCTCCGTGTGCACTGCGCCCACATGGGCCTGTCCATGCTCGGCGACCCCTGGTACGCGCCCCCCGAGGTGCGTGGTCGGGCCCCGCGGCTGTGCTTGCACGCCTGGCGCCTGGAGCTGCCCCGCGGGGCGCCGGGGACGCCGTGTGAGGTGGAGGCGCCCTTGCCCGAGGCGTTCATGACGGTGATGGCGGCGTGCGGGATCGCGGGCTCATGGGGCGGTGGGGCCGGGTGACGCCCCCGCCGGAGAACCGCACCGAAGTTACCCTTTCCGCCGGAGAACCCCCTCTGTTGCACCACATTGCCTTGCCGGGAGGGCCGCCAGGCTCCGCGCGCCGCACCCACGCCGTGAAAATCGGCGTTGTCGGGTAGGCGTCCCGTCAGCGCCGCGCCGGGGTGGATACCTGGGGCCCTCTCTCCGGCGGATTCGGTGCGTTCAGGCCCGTTCTCCGGCGCGGCGTGCGCCATCCGCACAGATCTCGCCCACCAGCATGCCCACCAGCGCCCGGCTGGCGGCCAGGCGGTACGCCGCGGAGGCGCGCACGTCGTCGATGGGAAGGGCGGCGGCGGCGGCGGCCTCGCCAGTGCGGGCCAGCACATCGGGCGCAGGCACGCAGCCCTCCAGCATGGCTTCAGCCTCGGGCGCCCGGACTACCGTGGGGGCCACCGCCCCGAGCGCCAAGCGCACGTCCAGCAGCCTCCCCTCCTCCACCCGACAGCAGAGCGCCCCCGAGGCGACCGAGATGACGTGGTGCGCCCGCGCGCCGACACGGGCGAAGGCGCCGCGTAGCCCCGGGACCACCGGGACAAGGGCGGCGGTGATCAGCTCACCGGGCAGGAGCGCGGTGCGCCCCGGGCCGAGGAAGAAGGCTTCCAAGGGCAGCTCACGCGCGCCCGCCGCAGACAGCAGCCGAAGCCGGGCGCCACCTGCCAGCAGCGGCGGGATCGAATCCCCGGCTGGCGATGCGTTGGCCAGGTTGCCCCCGAGCGTGCCGCGGGAGCGGATCTGGATGGATCCCATCACGTTGGCGGCCTGGTGCAGGGCGGGCAGGACCCGCGACACCAGCGCGCTACGGGCGATGGTCTCGAAGGTCACGAGGGCGCCGATCTCCAACACCCCCTCCACCTCGGCCAGCCCCCCCGGGATGCCGGAGAGATCCACCCAGTGCGCGGGCGCCGCGCGCCCATCCTGCAGCCGCGTGAGCGTGTCGGTGCCCCCGGCGATGGGGCGCGCCCCGGGACCCGACTCGGCCAGGAACCGGACGGCTTCTGGCCAACTCTGCGCACGATGGACGCGGCTCATGGCGCCACCTCCCCCAGGGCCGCCAGCACCCGCTCGGGCGAGATGGGCAGCTCCCGGATGCGCACCCCAACCGCGTCGTACACGGCGTTGGCCACGGCCGGCGCCACCGCCACCAGCACGGGCTCGCCCACGCCCTTGGCGCCGAAGGGCCCCGTAGGCTCGGGATCCTCCACGATGACCGGCACGATCAGGGGCACATCGCAGGGCCCCGGCACCCGGTAGGTGTCCATGTTGCGCGTGCGCGGCACACCGCGCTCCAGGCGGTGCTCCTCCAGCAGGGCGAAGCCCAGGCCCTGGGTGGCGCCGCCCGCGATCTGGCCCTCCACCATGCGGGGGTTGATGGCGCGCCCCACGTCGTGAGCGGCCACCAGGGAGATGAGCTGCACCCGGCCGGTGCGCACATCCACCTCCACGTCGGCCACGTGGGCGGCGAAGGCGTAGGGCCAGTAGGCGTCGCCCGCGCCGGTGGCGAGGTCGAGCTTCGTGGTGCTGGCCCGGAAACGGGCCTGGCGTGACAGGCGTACGCCCGCCGCCGCCGCCAGCTCGTGCAGCGCTCCCAGGTCGCACAGCACCCGCTCCCCGGCCGCGACCCCCTCCTCACCCAGGACCAGGCTCCCCTCGTCCACCCCGAAGTGCCCCGCGGCGAAGGCCAGCAGGGCCTGCCGCAGGCGATCCGCCGCCTGCCGCACGGCCTCGCCCGAGACGTAGGTCTGGCGGGAGGCCACGGTGGAGCCGGAGTCGGGGGTCTCCACCGAGTGCCCGGAGCGCACCTCGATCCGGGCTCCGTCCACGCCCAGCACCTGGCCCGCGATCTGGGTGAAGACGGTCAGCGCGCCCTGGCCGTAGTCGATGGCCCCGCAGCGCACCCCGAAGCGCCCCCCGGGCAGCAATTCCACCACCGCCGAGCCGATGTCGGGGATGGCGTTGCCGTAGCCGATGCCGTAGTGGATGGTGGAAACTCCCCTCCCCCGCCGGATGTGGGGCGGTGGGGGCTCGCGGGTGCGGTCCAGCTCGGTGGCCCGTTCCAGCGCCTGCTCCAGGCAGGCCGCCAGACCGCAGGAGCCGGCGATCACCTGCTGGGTGGCGGTGATGCGCCCCACGGCGAGGTGGTTGCGCCGCCGAAAGGCGACCCGATCCAGGCCCGCCGCCTGGGCCAGCTCGTCCACGAAGCTCTCCATGGCGAAGGCCACCTGGGGGGCGCCGAAGCCGCGGAAGGCGCCGGAGAAGCCGTTGTTCGTATAGACGCTGCGCACCCGTACCCGCACGTGCGGCACGTCGTAGGGCCCGGCCGCGTGCACCAGGGCCTTGCGGGCGATGTTGGGGGCCCAGGAGGCGTAGGCGCCGGTGTCGAACAGCACATCGATGTCCAGGCCCAGCAGGTTGCCCTCGGCATCCGCCCCGCCGCGGATGGTGACGGTGGAGGGGTGGCGCTTGGTGGAGGCGACCTGGGTCTCCTCGCGGCTCCAGACGATGCGCACGGGCCGCCGGGTGAGCAGGGCGCCCAGCGCCGCGTGGATCTGCCCATACAGGTCCTCGCGCCCGCCGAAGGCCGCGCCTGTGGGCTGCTGGATCACGCGCACCAGCTGCTTGTCGAGCCCGAGCGTGCGGCAGAGGTGGTGGCGGTCGAAGAAGACGTTCTGGGAGGGCGCGCGCACGGTGATGCCCCCGTCCGGATCGGGGGTGGCCAGGGCGGCCTCGGGCTCGAGGTAGAGGTGCTCCTGGGCCTGGGTGCGATAGCGGCGCTCGATCACCACCGGCGCCGCGGCCAGGGCGGGCTCGGGCTCACCGCGCAGCAGGTGCAGGTCCACCAGCAGGTTGCCAACCGGATGCAGCGCGGGCGCGCCCACGGCCAGGGCCTCCTCGGCGGAGAGCACGGGGGGCAGATCCTCGAGCTCGAGCACCACCCGGGCAGCGCCCTCGCGTGCGGCCTGCAGGCTCTCGGCCAGGACCACGGCCACGGCCTCGCCCCAGAAGCGCACCTCGTCGCTGGCCAGCACGGGCTGGTCGTTCACGGCGTTGCCGTAGAGCAGCTCCCCGGGCACGTCGGCGGCCGTGAGCACCCGCACGACGCCAGGGACGCGCAGGGCCTCATCGACGTGCACGGCCAGCAGGCGCGCGTGAACCCGCTCGGCGCGCACGGTGACCCCGTGCAGACAGCCGACAGGCACGGGCAGATCCGCGGTGAAGCGGCAGCAGCCCGTGACCTTCTCTTCAGCGTCCACGCGAGGCGCCGATTCACCCACACGGTACGGCGCCGCGGCGGGCACCATCCCGCCGGGCTCGGCGTCCAGCACCTCCCGGGCGGCGTCCACGATGCCGGTGTAGCCGGTGCAGCGGCAGGTGTTGCCCGACAGGCGCGCGCGGATGGCGGCCTCGTCGGAGGAGTGTCCCTCGCGCCGCATGGCGTCCACCGCCACCACCATCCCCGGCGTGCAGTAGCCACACTGGATGGCGCCGTGGCGCACGAAGGCCTCCTGCACCGGGCCCAGCGCGCCGGGGCGCCCCAGGCCCTCCACCGTGACCACCTCGCGGCCCTGGGCCTGAAACGCCGGCACCAGACAGGAATTCACGGGGGTGCCGTCCAGCAGGACGGTGCAGGCGCCGCACTCGCCGCGGCCGCAGCCCTCCTTGGCGCCGGTCAGCCCGAGCTGCTCGCGCAGCACGTCCAGCAGGCGCGCCTCCGGGGGCACGCGCAGCGCGTGGAGCCGCCCGTTGACCGAGATCTCCAGCTCCAGGGTGTCGCTGTCCATCTGGCTTCCTCACGGGAGGATGACGATCTCGCCGCTCCCGATCCCGCCGCCCACGCAGCGGGTGGTGACGCCGATCCTGGCGCCGCGGCGCCGGAGCTGCCAGACCATGTCCACCACCTGGCGCGCGCCGGTGCAGCCCACCGGGTGCCCGAGCGAGATGCCGCTGCCCCACCGATTGACCTTCTCACGCGGCAGCTCCGGCAGGAAGTGGTAGGCCGCGGCCAACACCGCGGCGAAGGCCTCGTTGATCTCGAAGAAGTCCACCTCTCCCAGGCGCAGGCCGCCCCGCTCCAGCAGCGGCGGGATCACCTTGAAGGCGCCCTCGCCCATGAAGGCGCGCTCCACGCCCACGTTGCGCCAGGCGCGCAGCTCGGCCAGCACCTGGAGCCCCAGCGCCCGGGCGCGCTCCGGGGTGGTGAGGATGACCGCCGCGGCGGCGTCGTTGATGGAGGAGGAGTTCTGGGAGGTGACGGTGCCGCCGTCGCGCTTGAAGTAGGGCCGGGCCTTGGCGAAGTACTCCATGGGGAGGTCCTTGGGGCCCTCGTCGCGGGTGACGATCTTCGGCGGCCCACGGCGCTGCGGCACCTCCACGGGCAGCACGTAGTCGAAGGCGCCCTCCTCCCAGGCGGCGAGCGCGTGCCGGTGGGAGTCGAAGGCCACGCGATCCTGCTCCTCGCGGCTCAACCCCCAGCGCTCCACGATGCGCTCGGTCATCAGGCCCATCAGCACCTCCCCGTCGGGCAGCTCCCGCTCCCGCAGGGCGCCCATCAGGCCGTCCTCCAGGACCATGTCGCCGTAGAGCTGGCCGCCGAGACGGCCCGTGAACAGGTAGCGCGGCACGTTCGACATGCTCTCGGCCCCGCCGGCCACCCCGAGCTCGATCTCGCCGAGCAGGATGCGGCGGGCCACGTCATGCATGGCGGCGCCGCCCGAGGCGCAGTTCTCGTGCAGGGTGGTGCCGGGCGAGGTCTGGGGCACCCCGGCCCGCTCGGCCGCGATCTTGGCCATGTTGGTGGCGCGCGGGTCCTGGGCCACCCAGCCGAGCGTGGTGTACTCCACCGCCGCCGGGTCCAGCCCGGTCTGCTGGAACAGCCCCTTGATGGCGCGCTCGGCCAGGTCCACCGCCTGCAGGGGCGCGAGCCCCCCGCCGATGGCGCCGATGGGGGTACGGACCGCGCCGGCGATGACCACGCGGCGTTCGTGTTGTTGGGTCATGGGGTCTCCTTGGGCCCGGCGCCCCGGGGGCGCGCATGCGGCGACTTCTTGAGGGTGCTCTGGGCCACCCGCTCGGCCAGATCCAGGGCCAGCAGGCCGTCCTCGGCGGTGATGGGGAAGGCGCGGACGCCGCGCACGTAGGCCAGCAGCGCGTCGTGCTCGGCGTCGAGTGGGTCCTGGGACGGGACCGCGACGGGGGATGCGTCCAGCTCGCCGCTGGACCAGCGCACGCGCTCCGCGCGCCGCTCGCCGAGGTCCAGGCTCCAGTAGTCGTCGTCGGTGAACAGGCGCATGCGGCGCGTGCTGCGCCGGGAGACCCGGCTGGCCGTCAGCGTGGCCACGCCGCCCGCGGCGGTCTCCAGGCGGACGTTGGCGATGTCGATGGCGCCCGGCTCGCCGCCCGGCCAGCCCGGCAGGGTCAGCCCCACGGTGCGCAGGTCTGTCACCTGCCCCCCGAGCAGCCACAGGACGAGGTCGAGGTCGTGGATCATGAGATCGCGCACCACGTCCACGTCGCGGTCGCGCCCGGTGGGAGGCGCCATGCGCTCGGCCTGCAGGTAGCGGACGGGCACCTCGCCGATCACCGAGAACACAGGGTTGAAACGCTCGACATGGCCGGGCAGACAGTGGGGGAAGCCCACCAGACGGCTGGCCTGCTCCACGGTGGCCGCCAGCGGCTTCTCCACCAGGCAGGGGATGCCCGCCTCCAGCAGCGGCAGGGCCACCTCCAGGTGGGCGCTGGTGGGCACGGCCACCACCGCGAAGTCCGGGCGCCCGATGGGGCTGGTCAGGCCCTTGGGGGGGTCCACCGCGCGCACCCGCACGTCCTCGCGCGCGGCCAGCCGGCGCAGGTGGTGGGCCCCCATGTGCCCCAGCCCGATCACGACGCCGCTCAAGGTCGCCTTGCTCATGGGTCGTCTCCGTCTCCCGCGCCCCTGCTCCGGCAGACCCCCCGCCTGCTGGAGGCCAGGAACACGGCCAGCTCCATCACCTCCGGGACCTCCGCCCCCATCTCTTCCAGCCTCACCACCCGCTGATCGCGCAGCAGGGCGCGATCCGCCAGGACGGCGAGGGCATCTTTCAGTGCCCGCATGGTGGCCGCCGGAAAGCCCGCGCGCCGCAGCCCCACCACGTTGAGGCCCAGGAGCCGGGCGCGGTCGCCCTGGGCGAGGCAGAAGGGCGGGACATCCTGGGAGACCATGGCGCCGGCGCCCACCATGGCCAGCCGCCCGACGCGCGCGCGCTGGTGGATGCCCGCCAGCCCGCCGAGGGTGGCTCCGGAGCCGATCTCGCAGTGCCCGGCCACGGCCACTGAGTTGGCCAGCACGCAGCCAGCGCCGAGCTGCACGTCGTGGGCCACGTGGCTCTGGGCCATGAAGAGGTTGTCGTCGCCGAGCACCGTGACCCCACGCCCGCCCCGCGCCTCGGCCGTGCCCCGGTGGACCGTGACCCCCTCGCGGAACACGTTGCGCCGGCCCACCTCCAGCCGCGTGGGCTCGCCCGCGTACCTGAGATCCTGCGGCTCGCCCCCCAGCACCGCCCCCGAAAAGACCCGGCAACCGGCACCGAGCGTGGTGTGCCCCAGCACGACGCCGTGCGCCAGCACCTCACCGCCCTCCCCCAGCACCACCTCGGGCCCGACCACGGCGAAGGGGCCGATCTCGACGCCTTCTCCGATGACCGCGGTGGCGGCGACGCTCGCGAGCGGGTGGATGCCCACGCGGGGGACCTCCGGGAGGAACGCAAGGGTAGCGCTGGGTACCGCGGGCAGCAAGAGGCAGCGTGACCCACGCCGCCCGCATACGTTCCTCCCCCCCCCGGAGCCTTCCGCCATGCGCCGCTTCTCCATCCTGCGCGGCGAGCGCGCCACCGAGCACTCGGTCTACGTCGAGCTGGCCACCGCCCACGGCCCGGAGCTCGTCACGGCCTTGCTGGAGATGGACCTCGGCACCTTCAGCGAGCCCACCCTCTCCCGCGCCACCGCCGCCGCGCTGCTGCGCCACGGGCAGGCCTTCCTGCTGCGGGCCGACGGCCACCTCGTGGGCGCCTGCCTGTGCATCCGCACCTGGGGCAACCCCGACGAGGCCGCCCTGGTTCACCAGGCCATCCGCACCGGCTGGCGTGGCTTCGGGCTGGGGAGCTGGTTCCTGGAGCAGGTCCTGCAAGGCCTGGCCCACCAGGGCCTCTCCTCCATCGTGCTGCACGTGGCCTGCGAGAACACCCGCGCGCGGCACCTGTACGAAGACAAGTACGACTTCGTCCCGGTCACCGACTGCGAGCTGGACTACGGGACCGGACAGGGGCGGGTGATGATGCGGAGGTGGCTGTAGGGGCCCTCAACCCGCCGATCCACACTTCAATCTGGCCTGCCCCCAGCACGCGGCCCGGCACACGGCCTCCGCCGCCTCCACCTGCAGCGGATCCTCCTCCGGAATCCCGCAGATGTCCTCGCGAGCCCTCTCCCCCGCCTTCCAGGCACGCCCGTCCAGGGTGAAGCCCTCCGAGACGGCGCAGTCTCCGCCCGTCAACTCCAGGCTGCAGTACCGGACGGTGCGCAGCAGGGGCTCCGGGAAGCAGGTGACCTTGGCGGTGTCCGGCGCGGTGCGGGCGCACCCGGCGCTCTCGGCGATCATCAACTCCCGCGCGCCCGGGGGCAGGCTGGCGGCCTTGGCCACGCGGGCGGCCGCCACGGCCATGGCCAGGTTGTGCCGGGCCTGACGCTCGGCGCCGCGCTCGGAGGAGCCCAGCCCCTCGGTGCTCACGGGGTCGCGCAGCCCACAGCCAGGCACCGGCCCCTGCCAGCGGGCGATACAGCGGCTGGGCACGTCACCGGCCTCGCCCGGGGCGGCCGGCAGCAGCACCAGGATCGCGCACAGGGCCCCGACACGCGGGGCGTTCACGGCGCCTCCCCGGCCACCGCCCAGGCCTTGAGACAGCGGCTCACCTCCTCGGGCCCGGCGTTGTCCGACAGGTAGGCCAAGGGCGGGTAGCGCTGCTCCAGGTTGGCCCAGCGCCGCGGTTCGCCCGAGAAGTCGTGGCTGAAGACCACCGGCAGGGCGCAGCCGGCCTCCCTGAGGGCCGCCAGCACGTAGGCGCCCTGGTTGTCCTCCAGGAAGCACCGGGCCCGCTCGATGTCACCGTTGAAGCGGTCCGCCGTGGCCTGCAGATCCCCGAGGAGGACCGCCGCGGGCGTGCGGTCGAAGCGCATGTCCAGGAAGATCACGTGGAAGGCCGCCGCGGCCAGGGCCGACAGCGCCTCGGGGCCGGAGCCGGCCCGGACCAGCTCGAAGTCACCGGGCAGGAAGCGGGCCAGGTTGGCGCTGTACTCGTCGCCGTCCTCCACCACCAGCACCCGCAGGGGCAGAGAGGGCGGCCGGCCCACGAGCGGGGGGCTGGTTTCGGTCATGGGCGCTCCTCCTCGGTCAGCTCGGCGCGGGGGAGCCGGACCACCACAGCCTTGGTCCAGCCGGCGCGCAGCTCATCCTCGCGTTGCTCGACGCTCATCACCCCCTGGTGACGCGCCAGCAGGTCCGCCGCCAGCCCCAGGCCGCGCTCGATGCTGCGGCCCCGCAGGATGGCGTCGGCCAGGGGCCGGGGGGCGTTGTCCCGGAAGCGCACGGCCAAGGTCTCCAGGCCGGTGACCGGGTCCAGCTCCTCCTCGATGGCCACCCCCACGCGGCGCTCGTCCCGCGGCAGCTCCTCGGCCAGGGCCAGCAGCGCGTTGCGCAGCAGGTTGGTGGCCACGTCTTCCAGGTCCTGGCGGAACATGCGCACCGGGACCTCGGCGGTCTCACCGGCCTGCTCCAGCGCCGCCGGGGCTTCGCCCACGAGGGCCGGCTCGGCCGCCACGCGCACATAGACCGCCTCGAAGAACGCCAGGGAGACCGGCTGGAGGCTCACGTCGCGGATGATGCGGCCCAGCGCCCGGAACCCCACCTGGTTGAGCTGGGTCGACAGCAGCCGAAGCTCGGCGGCCAACCGCCCCCGGCGGGCGCGATGGGGACGGCGCAGGGCGGGCTCCAGGCGCTGCAGGCGGCGCATGGCGCGGTGCATCGGGGCCAGCACCGGATCGCGCACCCGCAGGTTCAGGCGCACCCCGTGCCGCCGGCCCAGGGCCTCCAGCTCGGAGAGGTAGCTCTCGAACCGGGAGATCACTCCGGCCTCCCCGCGGTCGCCGTAGAGGCGCTCGGCCGCATAGAGGGCCGCGTGCTCCTCGCCGGCCTCCAGGCGCTCGGCCACCGTGGCCAGCAGGGTGGTGTTGTGCTTGAGCACCTCGTGCCGGATGGCCGAGAGCAGGCGGGCGACCTCGTGGTAGGAGGAGGGCTCCCGCGCCAGGAGGGTGCCGAGGTCGGCGCCCGTCCGCCGTCGCAGGACCAGCCCGCCCAGCAGCATGAAGGAGCCCGCCAGGGTGCCACCGGCCAGGCCCCGCAGGAGCCACAGGCGCTTCAGGAGGCGGGCCTCCAGGGCGCGGGCGGGCTCCAGGGCCAGCCCCCCGGTGCTCTCCGCGAAGTAGGCCTGCAGGTAGCGGCGCGCCTCGGAGGGTTGGCCATCTTCGTCGGCCATGTCGGCCAGCAGGTACCAGGCCTCCGGCGCCCCGGCCTGGGCCGCACCCAGAAAGCGCTCGCGGGCGGCGTCGGGGAGCCCGGCGGCCCGCTCCAGCTCGCCGAGGTTGAGCAACAGGCGGGGGTCCTCGGGCGCGACCTCCAGGCAGCGGGTGTAGGTGACCCGCGCACCGGCCTCGTCTCCCTGTCCGAGCTGGATGGCGGCCCGCAGCAGCAGGGCCTCGAGGTAGTCCGGGGCCAACGCCAGGGCCCGCTCCACCTCGCGCCGCGCCGCCTCCAGATCGCCGCGCTGGCGGTAGACCCGGGCGACGCGGCAGGCCTGGCGGGCCGGATCCGGCACCGCCGCCGCCGGCGGTGCGCGCCAGGGCTCGGCTCCGGCGCTCGGCTGGTGGCGCTCCAGATCCTCGCAGGTCTGGCGGGCTTCACCCGCGTGCGGGCCATCCGGGTCCAGCGCCAGGTAGGCGGTGTAGGCGCCAGCTGCCGCCTCGAATCGGCCCGCTTCCCGCAGCACCTGTGCCTGCCGGAAGAGCAGCTCGGCCCAGGTGGGGCGCAGCGCCAGGGCGGCGGAGAGCTCGGCGATGGCCTCCCTGTGGCGCCGGCCCGCGTAGCGCTCGGCCAGCAGCATGCCCAGGCGCGCGTGGTAGGCGGCCTCGTCGGGCGCCAGGGTGGTGGCCGCCACGTAGGCCCGCTCCGCCTCGGTCACGGTACCGCGGGCCAGGTGGACATCGCCCAGCGCCGCCCAGACCTCGGGGGCGTGGGGCGCCTGCCCGGCCAGCTCCCGCAGGTCCTCCAGCGCCCGATCGAGCTCACCCGCGATGTAGCGGGCGCGGGCCGCCTGGAGCGCCGCGTCCTGGGTCGCGGTCAGGGGGACGAGCCCACCCGCGCCCAGGCGCAGGGCCTCACGCTCGACCCCGAGGCGGTCGTAGAGGGCCACAGCCTCGGTGGCGACCTCCTCTTCGGGCCACGCGGTGCGGGCGCGTTCGAGCAGGGCCTGGGCCTCGTCCAGCCCCCCGGCCTCCTTGAGCCCGAGGGCCACCGACACCACCACCTCCGGCGTGGGGGGACCGCCATCGAGCTCCCACCAGGTCTCGAGGGCCGCGAGCGCGGCGGTGGGATCGCGCCCAGCCAGCAGCGCGGCCTGGTGCAGGTAGGGGTCTGCGCTGCCCATGGCGAGGGTCTCGAGGCGCCGGTACAGCGCCAGGGCCTCCTCGGGATTCCGCTCCTCCAGCAGCAGGGCGCGCGCGCGCACCACCTCGGCCTCATGGGGCATGCTCGCCAGGATCCTGTCCGCCCCGTCCAGGTCCCCCTGGGCCACCAGGACCCGCCCGAGCCCGAGCACGGCCGGGACGAGGGTGGCATCGCGCCGCAGCACCAGCCGGTAGCGCGCCGCAGCGCGATCGTTCTCCCCGCGCGCCTCGGCGCTGGCCGCCTCCTCCATCACACCGCGGACCCCGGGGGGCAGGGTGGCGAAATCGAGGTTCGGCAGATCCATGGAGCTGGCGCCGGAGACACCCTGGGCCCTGGCTGCGGCCCAGGGCCCTGCGAGCAGGGCGAGGGACACGAGGAGGGTGAGGCCTGATCTCACCCCTCGTCCACCTTCATGTCACGGACCCGCAGGCCGAGCTGGTTGAAGCGCAGCTGCACCTTGCGCGCGCTGCCCGCGTCCCCCATCAGGACGCGCGCCATAGCGGAAAAATCGCCTTCTTCCTGGATGTAGAGCGCCTTGAAGTACTGGCGCTCGACCGACTGGGAGATGTGGTTGAGGCTCTCACTGGGGTGGATGGCCACCTGCACGCGCCAGCCGCCCTCCTCCGTGGGCGCCTCGACCCGCACGGCCTTCAGCAGGTCGCGCACCAGCTTCGGGCGCACCTGGATCACGTCGGCCCGTGCGCCGGGACCCACCGCCGCCAGCTCCGCGAGGGTGAAGGTCAGCGCGTTCTCCACGGTCATGGCGAACTCGCGCAGGTTGCCCGGCCATGAGTGGCGCCTGAGCAGCCGGATGGCCTGCTCCGCGAAGAGCACGTGGATCACCCCGGGCTGCACCACCGGCACGTCACCGCAGGTCAGGACGCGGACCTCGGCGCCCACGAGCCCGGCCCGAGCCTGGTAGTCCGCCATCAGCTCGGCCGGGTAGGAGCCGCTCAGGGCGCGCTCGAGGCAGAAGGAGAGCAGCCGGTCGAGGTCCTCCAGCCGCTCGCGCAGGGGCGGCAGGCGCACGGTGCAGGCCGGGTTCAGGCGCATGTAGAGGTCGGCCCGGAAGCGCCCCTGCCGCACCATCTCGCCCAGGTCCTCGTTGGAGGCCACCACCAGCTTCACGTCAACCTTGCGCTCCCGCGTGTCGCCCAGGCGCGTGACCACCCCCTCCTGCAGGACGGTGAGCAGCATCCGCTGGGCCTCCTCGGGGAGGTTGCCGACCTCGTCGAGGAAGAGCGTGCCGCCGTCGGCCGCTTCGAAGGCACCCTTGCGGTCGGCCACCGAGCCCGTGTAGGCCCCACGCTGGGAGCCGAAGAGCTGCGCGGCCATGAGATCGCGCGGCAGGGTGGCCAGATCCACGGTCACCAGATCGCCGCGGCGCCCCGAGTTGGCGTGGACGAAGTGCCGCACCACCAGGGACTTGCCCGTCCCCGTGGCGCCCAGCAGGATGATGGGCAGCCGCCCGCGGGAGAGGGTGGCCAGCCGCTGGCGGATGGCGCGCAGCGCCAGGCTGCGCCCCCAGAACACCGGCCCGTCGGCGTCGGCGCCACGCCGCGCCCGCAGGATGCCGAGGATCTGGGCCCGGAGCGCGTGGGCGTCCACCCATTCGTCGTCCAGGAAGTAGGTGTATTCCTGGGCGCCGAGGGATTCGGCCTCCTGCTCCAGGGGCAGGTCATCGCGGCTGGTCATCAGGATCACCGGCAGATCGGGCCGCCGCTTGCGCAGCCGCGCGAGGATCTCGATCCCCTGTCGGCGCCGGACGCGCTCGAGGACCTTTGCGTCGGCGCCATCGGGCAGGCCGATGAGATCCTCGGCGGGGATGTCGAAGTGGACGTCCAGCAGGACGAGCTCCACCCGGGCGCCGCCGCCGGTGAGGAGGGCGTCGGCCGCGGCCCACGAGCGGGCGGGCCCGAGGTACTCGTGCTCGGCGAGGGCCCGGCGGCAGAGCTCGATGGTGCGGTCCAGATCGTCGATCACCAGGATGTTGGCCATGGTCGGTCCTCCTCAGGCGCGCGCTGCGGCGCGGACGCGGGCATGTAGCCGCTGCAGGGCCTCGGCGACGCGCAGCGCGGCGGCCCGGGCTTCCTCCAGCGCGGACGCGGGCGCGGTCGCCAGCTCCGGCAGGGTGGCGCGGACGATGGCCATGCCCGCATCCACCTCCGCGAGATCTGCGTCGCCCGAGAGATCGACACGGCTGCCATCCTCGAGGGGCACGCCCGCCACCAGCGCCGGGCGCAGCCGATCCCAGATCCGGGGCGCCGACTCCACCGCACCGGCGGCCGAGCGGGTCCGCGCCAGATCGGCCTCCAGCGCCGCGCGCAGCTCCTCGATCCCGGCCCCCGCGGGCAGCCAGCGGGCCTGGAAGGCGATGTACTTGCCGAGGTCGTGGCGCACGCGCGCGACATGCTGCGCCAGCGCCTCGCGTCCCGCGGAGGGCAGCCGCACCAGGGAGGTACAGATTTCAGCAGAACCCATGATGACCTCGCTCCGGAGCCTCGATCCGGTGGGGCGTGCCGCGACGACGGCGCGGCGCTGCCGTGGGCCAGCGCAAGCCTCGTGCCGGCAATAGCGCGTGAAACGGGGCCTCTCAAGGTCCCAGGGCACCCGGGATGCTACGATCTGCAGCGATTTGTCTCGGTCGAGTAGAACGCAGGCTGGCGCGGCAGGGATCTGGGGCGACCGGGGCCGATGCGCTACTATCAGCATCGACCCGCAACCCCGGTGTCACGTGTCCACCGACCTCAAAGACAGATTCCTCCAGATGATGGTGGGGACCGCGCTCACCCCGGCCCAGCGCAGCGCGCTGGAGTTCCTCTTCCATGAGGCCATGCAGTACAACCCCCTCGCCACCCTGGCCAGCCTGACGGCCGAGGGGTCCGTCTCCGTGTCCGACACCGAGCCGGTGCTGGGCAGGCCGGGCGAGGAATTCACGCCCAGCGCGGACCTGCGCCCGCTGGACCTGCCGGAGCGCTACTGGAGCCTGGGGCTGATCGGCGCCGGGAGCATGGGCGAGGTCTTCCGCATCTACGATCGCGCGCTGCGCCGCGTCCTGGCCATGAAGGTCCTGAAGGCGGACCTCAAGCACCCCGAGCTGGCGGTCCTCCGCTTCGTGGAGGAGGCGCAGATCACCGCCCAGCTCGAGCATCCGGGCATCGTCCCGGTCCACGACATCGGGCAGCTGCCCGACGGGCGCTGGTACTTCACCTCCAAGGAGGCCAAGGGACGCACCTTCACAGAGATGATCCGCGAGGTCCACGCCCTGCGCCTGGAGAAGGGCACCTTCGGCACCACCCCCTCGGGCTGGAGCTTCCGCCGCCTGACCGACGCTTTCCACAAGGTCTGCATCGCCGTGGGCTATGCCCACGCCCGGGGCGTCATCCATCGCGACCTCAAGCCCGACAACATCCTGGCCGGGAACTACGGCGAGGTCCTGGTGCTCGACTGGGGCCTGGCCCGGCCCATCGGCGTCGCCGGGCGCAAGGAGGCCGACAAGGACCGCGTCGGCTCCTACCGCGCCAACGACCCGGCCCTGGCCACCCGCGAGGGCCTGGTGGCCGGCACCCCGGCCTTCATGTCCCCGGAGCAGGCCCGCGGCGAGACCGATCTCACCCCCGCCTGCGACGTCTACGCCCTCGGCGGTGTCCTCTACATGGTGATCTTCGGGCACCACCCCTACGAGGAGAAGGGCGCCCGCGAGGTGCTCAAGCTGGTGCGCGGGGGCCCCCCGCCCTTCCCTCCGGCCCCGTGGGCGCCCCTGCACCTCGTCACCATCTGCCGCAAGGCCCTCTCCAAGAACCCCGACGAACGCTACCAGGACGCCTCTGCCCTGGCCGCCGAGATCGACGCCTGGATCGAGGGCGCACGCAACCGCGAGCGCGCCCAGTCCATGGTACAGGCCGTCAGCGGGCGCGTGGACGACCTCACGCGCGCCTACGTGGCGGCGACCCGCAAACGCGAGCGCGTGCGCCGCGCCATCGCGCTGCTCCCGCCGACCGCCACCCTGGAGGAGAAGGAGTCGGCCTGGGCCGAAGAGGACGAGAGCGAGCGCCAGCTCGACGACGTCGAGGACGCCTTCCAGGACGTCGTCCAGCAGCTACGCGCGGCCCTGCTGCAGTGCCCGGACCTGCTCGAGGGCCGCGCCGCGCTCGCAGACCTCTACCGCTCCCGCTACGAGACCGCCGCCGCGCTGGACCTCCCAGGCCGGGCCCGCGGGTTCGAGCGCCTGGTGCAGGAGTACGACATCGGCCACCACGCGGCCTTCCTCCAGCGCCGGGGGCGCTTCACCCTCCAGACCGCGCCCCCCGACGCGATGATCGAGGTCTACCGCCACGAGCCCAGGGGCCGTCGGCTCGTGCGCGAGCCGGTCGATGTCCTCGGCCCCACCCCGCTGGACGGCGTCGTCCTGGAGTCGGGCAGCTACCTGCTGGTGCTGCGGGCCCCCGGCCGCCATCTGGTCCACTACCCCATCGAGATCGAGCGCGAGGGCCACTGGACCGGCGCCTTCCCCGGCAGCAAGAACACGCGCCCGGTCCCGATGCCCAAGGAGGGGCAGGTGCCCTCCACCCTGGCCTACGTCCCGGAAGGCTGGGCCATCTTCGGTGGCGACACCCACGCTCCAGGCAGCCCACCCCGGCAACGCCTCTGGCACTACGGCTTCTTCATCGGCCGCGGGCCGGTGACCCACCTGGAGTACCTGCGCTTCCTCAACGCCCTCCTCTCCGAGGGCCGCGACGAGGAGGCCCTCGGCCGGGTCCCCACGCTGCGCCTGGGCCGCGCCGTCGATTCCATGCCCCTGTACCAGCGCGACGGCAGCGGGAGCCTGGCGCCCATCGCCGACAGCCCCATCGGGCCGCCGCGGCCGGAGGCCCCGGTCAGCCTGGTGACCTGGCACGACGCGCTGGCGTACTGCCTCTGGCTGGCTCAACAGACAGGCCTCCCCTACCGCCTGCCCACGGAGCTGGAGCGCGAGAAGGCCGGCCGCGGCGCCGACGGCCGCCCGTTCCCCTGGGGCAGCTACAGCGATCCGGCCTTCCACTGCACCGAGGGCAGCCCCCTGGACCACCCCTCCCCCGCCCCCACCCACGGCTTCCCGATCGACACCAGCCCCTATGGCGTCCGAGGTCTGGCCGGCAGCGTCGCCGACTGGTGCGCCGACCTGTTCAAGCCACGCGGGCCCCTGCAACGAGGCGCGGTCGTGGAGGCCCCCGAGTCACTGCTGCCCAGCCAGGTGGAGCCCCCTCCGCGCACCGAGCGCCGCGCGGTCCGCGGCGGCTCCTTCGACAGCCCCTCCCACAACGGCCGCTGCGCGGCCCGCGCAGGCCTGTCGTCGGATCGTCGCAAGGTTGGTGTGGGCTTCCGCCTGGCGTTTTCGCTGGACGAGCTGAACGCGGTGGGGAAGTAGGACCGTCAACGGACAGCCGCAGGCCCTACCGCCCCCAGCTCAGCACACCGTCGCGCAGCGTCGCCCCGGCTCCCCAGCAGAAGGCGTGGTTCTGGGGACCGTGCCCCACGGGCAGGCCCGCCGCCACGGGCACGCCCAGCCCGCCGAGCACCTCGACCGCGATCTGCTCGGCGTCCCAGTCGGGCTGGCCGCTCTCGGTGCACCCCACGAAGGCGCCCAGCACCACCGCGGCCACACCGTCGAAGGTGCCCGCGCCCAGCAGCTGGGTCAGGAGCCGATCGACCCGGTAGGGGCGCTCGCCGACCTCCTCCAGAATCATGATTGCGCCCTCCGCGCGCAGGGCGTCCGGGGTCCCGGCGAGGCTGGCGAGGGTGCAGAGGTTGCCGCCGACCAGCCGCCCGAAGGCCGCGCCCGGGATGATCTCGCGGCAGGGCCAGGACCAGCCGCGGCCCTCGCACAGCAGGGCGCGCAGGGCCTCCTGGGAGGCCGGATCGGTGTGGTCCGTGAGGGACTGCAGCACGGGACCGTGCACCAGCGGGCCGGCGCCTCGCCGCCAGAGCGCCGCGAACAGGGCCGAGGCGTCGCTGAAGCCCAACACCGCGCGGCGTGGGAAGCCCGCCTCGGGCAGGGACGGCAGCAGCCGCGTGATCCCGTACCCACCCCGTGCCAGCCAGGCGGCGTCGAGCCCCTCGCCGAAGAGCGCCCAGCGCAGGTCGGCGAGCCGCTCTGCGTCGGTCCCCGCGAGGTAGCGCTGGTGTCGCCCGAGGTTGGGCGCGGGCACCGGCTCGAAACCCCAGGCGCGCAGCCGCTCCAGGCCAGCCTCGAGCCGCGCGGGGTCGAACACTCCCGCGGGGGCGAACACACCCACGCGGGCACCGGGGGATAGCAGGGGACGCTCCATACGCCCGATGATACCCTCTCGGCGCCGTCCCGTCCGCTGGAAGCCATGCCCGCCAGCCACGACCTGCTCGCCGCGCTCCTGCTCGTCCCGCTCGCCGGGCTCGGGCCAGGCTGTGGTGCTCCACCCGACCCCACAGCGGGTGCACCGGGAGCCGCTCAGCCCCCCCAGCCGCCCGACGCGCTCACCCGCGACCTGCCCCCACTGGACCTGCCCGAAGCCCTGCCCGCGCAGGTCTACACGCGTATCGCCCCCGTGAGCGTGGTGGACGAGCACGGCGCGCCGCGGACGGTGCTCTCGGGGCACCACGTCCGCCTCACCCTGCTGCACACCTGGGCCGACCGCGCCGAGGTGCGCTGCGAGGTCTGCCCCAGCCCCCTGGAGGGCTGGGTCCAGACCCGCGTGCTGATGCCCGCGGAGCACGTGGCCAGCGCCGCCGAGCGCGCCGACCCCCGCCTGGCTCTCGCGATCGCCGCCGAAGACCTGCGCCGGGCCGCGGAGGGCACGGGGCCGGTCGCCGGCCGGGACCTCGACCCCTCCCAGCGCCGCCTGCTGGTGGGGCTCCTCGACCAGGGCCTCGCCGAGGGCGAAGGTGAAGCCCTGGCGCCCTCCTTCGGGGAGGTCTACGCACGCGGTGGGGGTTCCGTGGAGCTCCGGCAGGGGCCCACGGGCTGGGTCGTCAGGGCCATGGATCTCCCCCAGCGCGACTAAGTTCCCCCAACCCCGACGGTCCGCGCGCTGCACTGCGACCCACACGCCGCAGCCGGGATGACGAAAGCGTGCCTTCCACGGTGGGGCGCGCTCGCCGGGTGTGGCACATTTCTTGCGAAAACAGCGAGAAAGCGCGTTCTGCTCCCTCCCGGGGAACCCACGTCGCGCAAGTTCGTGGTAGACTGCCCGTGCCCGGAGGATCTCATGCCCCGCACACCCTGGCCCCGCCTCTTCACCTTCCTCGTCGCGCCCCTCTTCGTCGTGATGTTCCTGGCGGGGGTGTCCAGCGCCCGCGCCGGCACGCCGTACAAGAGCACCACGTACTACCCGAGCGGCAGGGTCACCAGCTCCGAGCACTCCCACGGGGGGCGCGTGGCCTCCGGGGATCTCGGCCAGGGCGAGTTCTACAAGTCCGAGGCGTCGAGCTGGTCCAAGTCATCCGAGAAGGTCTACTTCCAGCAGCAGGACGGCACAGCCGGCGCGGAGGCCAAGGATGAAGGCCGGGTCCCGGGCGTCCCCGTCGGCGTGACCCTCTACGAGAAGTCGGGTGAGGTCAACGTCTGGAAGGACGGCGTCGAGGGCTGGGCCGGCAAGGCCGATCTCGCGCTGCTCGGCGCCGACGGCTCCATCAAGGGGAGCGCGGGGAAGGAAGACGGCAACTACTACGCCAGGGGCGAGATCTCCGGCAAGGCCTACCTCGCCAAGGTCACCCTGGAGAGCAAGGAGCTGGGGATCGGCAACGAGAACCTCGGGCTCCACCTCTCCGCGAGCGGCGAGGCCTTCGTGGGCGTCGAGGGCTCCGCCACCGGCGAGGCCAGGATCGGCAAGGACGGCCTCACCCTGGAGGCGAAGGCCGAGGTGTTCGCCGGGGCCAAGGCCAACGGTCAGATCCCCCTCACCCTGAGCCTGTGCAAGATGAAGGCCACCGGCGAGCTCAAGGGCGAGGTCAGCGCCGGTGCCGGCGCGTCGGCCTCCGGGGCCATCACGGTGGACTGGGCCAAGGGCACCGCCAAGCTCTCCGGCGAGCTCGCCGCCACCCTCGGGGTCGGAGCGGGCGCCGGGGTGGACGTAGAGATCGACCTCTCCGCCCTCGTCAGCGATCCCGGCGCCGTGGCCGACTGCCTGCTCGACGGCGTCATCGAGCTGGCCGAGAGCGCCATCGAGCTGGGCGGCGATCTCGTCGATGCCGCAGGCCAGGCCCTCTCCGACGCCGGGAGTGCCATCGCCGACGCCGCCGACACCGTGGGCACCGCGCTGGCCGACGGCGCATCGAGGGCCGCGGACGCGGTGGGCAGCGCCCTCTCCGATGCCGGTGGTGCCATCGCCAGCTTCTTCGGGTTCGGCAGCGATCCTGCCCCGCCCTCGCCTCCCGTGCGGCCTGGCTACAACGTGCCCCTGCGGGCCCAGACCCGCACCGTGGTCGTGGTGGTCGTGCCCCCGGCGGCCCGTCCGGGCCAGCCCTCGGCGGTCACCTCCCTGCGCGCCCAGCGGCAGGCCTACCCGCACTGATCCGGTCCGAATGTGCGCATGGGGCCGCGTGTTCATGGCACGCGGCGGCGCAGTCATTTCGGCCGACAATGTCGGCCGAAATGACTGCGCCCCTTTTTTTGGGGGGGGGAAGACAGATTCTTCCCCCCCTGATCGGGCGCGACACGCGCCCTCCCCCCCATCTTCGCCGCCTGATGGGCGGCGCGGGGCTGCCAGGGCAGCCCCGATGCGGAGCCCTCGTTGGCCACCCGAACTGTCGGCGAACAGGGCTCATTCTGTTCGATGCCCACGCGGCCCTTCATCGTCAGGAGACCCCATGATCCTCCGCCCCCTGCTCCTCGGCCTCGCCGTCCTGCTGGCCGCGCCGGTCCACGCCCAGGAGGCCGGCTACCCCGATCCCGCCTTCCAGGAGGCCGAGCAGCGCATCGCCGCGGGTGACTACGCGGCCGCCAAGGCGGCCCTCGAGCGGGGCCTCAAGCGCGTGCCCGACAACGCCAACGGCTGGGTCAACTACGGCAACCTCCAGCTGCTGGAGCAGGACTGGGCCGGTGCCGAGGCCTCCTACCACAAGGCCCTGGCCCTGGACCCACCCAACTACCTGGCGCTGAACGGCCTGGGCGCCGCCCTGCTCGGCGAGCAGCGCTACGAAGAAGCCATCGAGCAGTTCCTGCGCGCGGTGGAGGCCAAGCCCGGCTACGTCACCCCGCTGGTCAACCTGGCCGACATCGCCGTGCTGCGCAACCAGGCCGCCGTAGCCATCAAGTACTACGCCCTGGCGCTCGAGGCGGATCCGAACGCCCGCAAGCCGGCCCTGGCCCTGGCGGAGCTGCACGTCATCGGCGGCCTGTACGATCAGGTGTTCAAGTACATCGACCCGCTCCTGGCCCGCGATCCGGCCGACGCCGAGGCCCTGGAGCTCGCGGGCCGCGCGCTGCTGGGCAAAGAGCTGCCCCTGCGCGCGCTGGAGCCGCTGCTGGCGGCCCAGGCCGCCGATCCCACCAGCGTCAGCACCCGCCGCCTCGTGGGCATCGCCTGCCTGCAAACCGAGCAGTACGGCTGCGCCGAGGACGCCTACCGCTCCGCCATCACCCTGCAGCCCGGCAGCGCTGAGCTGCACCTGGAGCTGGGGCAGGTCTACCGCACCGCCGGCCAGGAGACCTGGGACCGCGCCGAGTGGCACCTCAAGAAGGCCGAGGATCTCGATCCCTCCCTCGTCGAGCCCAACTTCGAGCTGGGCTCCCTGGAGGAGGATCTCGACCGCGAGGGTCTGGCCATCGACTACTACAACCGCGCCATCACCCTGCAGCCGGACCACTGCCCCTCCCTCTCCAACCTGGCCCGCCTCGCCAAGCTCCACGGCGACCCGGCCGCCGCCGAGGCCATGCTCGATCGCTGCCTGGCGTCGGAGCCGGGGTTCGTGCTGGCCATCCTGAACCGCGGCTGGATCCGGGTGGACGCGGGCATGTGCGATCAGGCCAAGCAAGATCTGGTGCCGCTGTCGAAACGGGACGATGTATGGGGGTTGCAGGCCAGGGAACTGCTGAAGGGCTGCCCGTGAGGCCGTGGCATGAGGATGCAGTGATGCTATCATTGCTATCAGAGGTCCCCCATGAGCCAGCTCATCGTGCGGAAACTGGACCCTGCCCTCGTGCAGGCGCTGAAGCTCCGCGCCGCTCGTCACGGCCGCTCCGCCGAAGCCGAGCACCGCGCCATCCTGCGTGAGGTCCTCTCCGGCGAGGCCGCCCGTCCGGGTTTCAAGGAGGTCCTGGCCTCCATGCCTGACGTGGGAAGTGACGATGATTTCGCGGTGCCGCGCGATCTGCCCCGCGAGGACTCCTGATGAGCTGGCTGGTGGACACCAGCGTGCTCTCGGAGCTGAGGAAGGGTGAGCGAGCGGGCTACGGTCCACGTTTCGGCCACGGCCTCAACGAGGACCTCGCCCCTTTTTTTTGGGGGGGGGAAGACAGATTCTTCCCCCCCTGATCGGGCGCGACACGCGCCCTCCCCCCCATCTTCGCCGCCTGATGGGCGGCGCGGGGCGCTTGGTCGCGCCCCGAAAAAAATGACCGTGCCTTCAAGGCCGAATTCTCGCCCATTGGCCGAAACCTGGGTCATGGCCGGGCCGGTCACCATCACGCTGATCCCGGCCGAGCCGACCACCAGCGACGAGCTCGAGGTCCAGATCGTCTCGGAGGCGCTGGACGAGGACGGCGACCCCGTCGAGTACCGCTACACGTGGAGCCAGGACGGCGCGCGCCGGGGCGACCTCGCGTCGACCTCGGTCACCGCCGACGAGACCGCCAAGGGCGAGACCTGGAGCGTGACGGTCACCGCCTTCGACGGTGAGCTGGAGGGCCCACCGGCCGAGGCGAGCGTCACCATCCTCAACACCGCGCCCAGCGTCACCGTGGCCCTCGAACCCACGGCCCCCGAATCCACCGACGCGCTCGTGGCCGTGGTGGAGGGCGCCGATCCCGACGGCGACACCCTGGCGTACAGCTACTCCTGGACCATCGACGGTGAGGCCACGGCCCACGACGGGGACACCGTGCCCGCCGCCGACACCGCGCGCGGAGAGATCTGGGCACCATGCGCGGCGTGCGCATCACGGCCAACAGCGCCGAAGGCTACTCCGCCCAGGGTGTGGGCCTGCACATGGCGGGCACCGGCACCCTGATCGACGTGGAGATCGACGGCAACGAGAGCACCTCCAGCTGCTCCTGGTCTACCTGCAGCGGCAGCTCCTTCTACGGCGCGGGTATGTGGCTCTCGGGCTCCGTAGAGGTGGACGGCCTGAGCATCCACGACAACGTGCAGCACACCGGCGCCGACTTCCCCGACGTCTACCTCACCGGGGCCGGCCTGGCCCTGTACGACTCCTACTCCTACACCACCACCATCAGCGGAACCGACGTGGAGATCTACGACAACGTCCAGATCGCGGAGGGCACCAGCGCCTACCTGCGGGGGGCGGGCCTGTACACCTCCTTCGGCACCGTGGACATCGACGGGCTGGAGGTCCACGGCAACAGCCAGGACGCCACCACAGGCACCGGCAACGTCGCCGGTGGCGGTATCTACATCGGGTACAGCCAGGGCGCGCTCTCCTCGGTTTCCGTGTACGAGAACGAGGCGGCCTGCCAATCCCGCAGCACGACTTCGGGCGGCCTGGGGGCGCTGACCATGATCGACGCCGACGTGGACCTGGAGGATCTCGAGGTCCGCGACAACCTGCTGGAGGTCTACGGGGGCTGGGCTTCCGCCGCGGCCCAGCTGAGCAGCAGCCACCTGGCCCGTGGGCTCATCGCCGACAACATCATCAGCGGCGATGACGTCCGCGGTCTGCTGACCCTCTCCGGTGGCGGCTGCGAGCTGACCAACGTGCAGGTGAGTGGCAACCTGGTCACCGCCTCGGACGAGGTCTGGGGCGGCGCCCTCTACGTCACCGGATCGTCCAGCGGCACCAACACGCTCACCAACGTGGACATCGTGGCCAACACCGCCAGCGGCGCGAGCGTCTATGGCGGCGCTGTCTACCTCCTGGACACGAGCCCCTCCGTCACGCTGATCAACACCATCGTGGCCGACAACGCCCTCATCGGCGCCACGACCTGCGGAGGCGCGGTGGCGGCCAGCGCGAGCTCCAGCGGCCTCTACGCCAGCTACTCGGACTTCTGGGGCAACAGCACGTGACCTGTATCGATTCAGCAGGGACAGGCCTTCCCCTCGAGCCAGTGTGACAGAAAACCCTGGATGGTGCCCGCTGCCAAGATATCCTTCCCGGCCGAGGATGAACTCCCCGTAGCCGTCGCCATCCAGATCTCCCGGCAGCGCGATGGACGCGGCCAGCCTGTTGGGGCCATGCCCGGTCGAGCGAACTCGACCCCACCCTGTTCCACCAGGGATCCGCGAAGCCTCATGTGTCCACCACATGGATGAGCGCCCTCCCACCCCAGGGAACCAGCATGCCCACCGCCGCCCCCACCCGCAGGCGCCCCCGCTCCGCCCCCGTGGTGCGCGGCGCGCCGCCCTCGGTGTTGCGGCGCATCCTGGTCCAGCGCCAGGCCGCCCGGGAGCGGATGCGGCGCTCGTTCCTGCTCTCGGTCCTGTTCCAGTTGACCATGCTGCTCGCGCTGCTGCCCCTCTCCCTGCCCGCCCTGCGCGCCCAGCGTGAGCCTGCGCGCATCGAGATCACCCGCGTGTTCCTCGATCCGGTCGATCCTGCCGTCCGACCTGCGCGAAAGCCCGCGCTGGCCACCGAGGATGAGCCCGAGGACCCACCCACCCCGCTCCCACCTGACGCCGAGCTCCCCCGGCACGAGCGCCTCGAATTCGCGCGCGCCCACCTCGACCCGGCCGCCGGCCCCGTACCCGAGGACGCGCGCATCTCCACCCAGGATCAGGCCGTCCCCGAAGACCGGCGCGCCCACGCCAGGCTGCACACCGCCGCCGGCAGCGTCGTCAGCGGTGCACACGAGGCGGCCGACCAGGCTGCCGCTCGAGCCCACGCCACGCCCGCCAAGGCCCAGCCCGAGCGCGCACCCTCCACGCGAGAGGCCGCCCTCGACGCCCGGGCCGCGGCCGAGGAACGCCCCGCCCAGCCACCCGCGCCCCTCCCACCGCTGGACAGCGCGCAGGCCCAGCAGGCCCGGGAAGCCTGGGAGCCCATCGCCGCCCGTGTCACCCCGCCGGCCACCCCCGAGCGGCCCGCCGCCGAGGCGCCCGAGCCCGAGCTGGCCCGCGCCGGAGGCAGCCTCGCCACCACCCCGTCCAGGCAGCCCATCCCCAGCGCGCGCCCTGCACCCCCCGAGCCGGCCCCCGTCGCCCCAGAGCCCCCCGCCGTCGCCACCGAAGAGCACGTGCCCACCTTCCTGGTAGACCCGGTGGCCCTGGCCCGCGCCGAGCGGCAGGCCAGGGCCGCGGAGCAGGAGGCCGAGCCCGCAGACGCACAAACCGCCCACGCCGTAGGCAGCGCGCGGGCCGCGGCGTCCCCTTCCCAGGGAGCCCTGGCCGCCGCGCCCGCCAGCCTGGTGAGCGTCGAGGGGCCACCGACCCTGGACCTCCAGACCACCCTCGCCACCCGCGACCACCCCCTCGCCCAGGCCCTCGCGGCCCTCGACGACGCCCTGCGCGGCGCCTGGGCCATCCCCGTGGACGTGCGGGTCTCGGGCATCGTGGGCACCACCGGGGTGGCCTTCGTGATCGACCGCCGCGGCCAGGTCACCAGCCCCTCCGTGGTGCACCCCTCGGGCCACGCGCGGCTCGACACGCTGGCCCTGGCCGCCGTCCCCAACCGCGTGCGCGGGTTCCGCCACCTGCTGGCCGGCGAGGCCCGCGACACCTTCCCGGCGCAGGGGCTGCGCGTCGAGTACCGCTTTGTCTACGAGGACAGCCCCATCGGGGCCGTGCGCTGATCACATCCCCGCCTCGTGCCGGCTCAGGGCCTCGTCCAGCGCGCGCCGATCCAGCTCCTGCCCCGCCTCTTCCCAGAGGCGGTCCACCACCAGGCGCCGGCCCTCGCGGTGGGCCTCGAGGCGCCCCACCAGGCGGCCGCGGTGCAGCAGGGGGCAGACGTAGTAGCCCCAGCGGCGCTGGGCGGCGGGCTTGTAGACCTCCCAGACGTAGTCGAAGCCGAAGACCTGCGCGACGAGCTTCCGGTCCCAGAGCAGCGGGTCCAGCGGCCCGAGGATGCGCAGGCGGTCGTCGCCCTCGGAAAAGGCCCGCGCGCCGAGATCGGGGGGCGCCAGGTAGCTGCGGCGGGAGCCCTCCACCCGCACCTCGATGGAGGCGCCCTCCGCCACCAGCCGGGCGGGCAGCGGCGAGGTGCGCGCCTCGGCCAGCATGGACCACTGGGGCCCGCCGGCGGTGCACAGCAGGCCGGCGGCCTCCACCCGCTCCCGCAGCGCCCAGCGCGCGAAGGGCTCCGAGACCCGCGCCGCCGCCTGCTCGGGCAGCGCCCGCTCAGGCAGGTCGTAGCTCTTCTCGCGCCCCTTCCGGCCACAGACCACGATCTGGCAGCGGGTCCAGAGCACCTCCAGCGCCATGGTGGAGGCCCGCCCCGTGCCCTTCCAGCCAGCCCAGTCCAGGGCCTCCACGCGCCCGCGATGGGCCAGCGCGCTCGGGGTGATGGGGCCGCGCTCCCGCACCTCGGCCAGCACCTCCTCGATCAAGCTCGGCGGCAGGCGCTTCAAGCGCTCGCCGAGGCGCCACCAGGGGGTCTCGGCGGCCTGGTCCCGGTAGTGGGGGAAGGCGCCGGCGGGCAGCAGGCAGCGCTCCTTGGCGAAGTGCTCGAAGGCGTGGCCCGGGAACAGGTGCGCCAGCAGCTCGCCGCGCCGCAGCCCGTCGAGGCGGGCCATGGCCACCAGGTCGGCGTTGGTCCCGATCCGATCCAGGGGGTCGAGCTGGATGCAGCGCAGGCTGGAGAGCAGCGCGCGGGCCGCCGCGCCGCTCGCTGGCTGGACGGAGCCCCACAGGCCGGTGGCGCCGAGCAGCCACGCGCGCGCCTCGGCGCAGGTCAGCGTGCGGGTCGTGGTGGGGCTCATCGACGTTCCCTAACCCCACGCGGGCTGGACCCGCGGCGCGAAACGGGATTAGACTCACGCCTAGCACCCACCCCCCAACCAGGAAACAACGCTGCAAGACACCACCCCCAAGCCTTCGGTGCCCGCCCGGACGAGCATCGGCGAGCTGATCGCCGACCGATACCAGGTCGTGCGGCTCATCGCCCGCGGCGGCATGGGCTCGGTGTTCGAGGCGCGCCAGGTCGCCCTCGACCGCCCCGTGGCCATCAAGTTCCTGAACCCGCCCATCTCCCACCTCGAGTCGGAGCGCGAGGCCTTCGAGAAGCGCTTCAACCTCGAGGCCGCCGCCCTCGCTCGCCTGTCGGACCCCAACATCGTCTCGGTCTTCGACTACGGCCAGACGGAAGACGGCCGCTCCTTCCTGGTCATGGAGTACATCGACGGCCCCCCGCTGGCCACCGTCCTCAAGGAAGAGTCCCCGCTCGATCCGCTGCGGGCCGTGCGCCTGATGGTGCAGGTCTGCTCCGCGCTGCGCAACGCCCACATGCAGGAGGTGGTCCACCGCGACCTCAAGCCCAACAACCTGCTGATCAAGCGCGCCCCCGATGGCTCCGAGCAGGTCAAGGTGGTGGACTTCGGCCTGGTGAAGCTCTCCCGCGAGGATCAGTCCATCACCATGGACGGCGCGGTGATGGGCAGCCCCCACTACATGGCCCCCGAGCAGATCCGCGGCGCCGAGACGGATGAGCGCGCCGACATCTACGCCATCGGAGCCCTGCTGTTCCGCTGCGTCACCACCCACCCGCCCTTCTCCGGCCCCACCTCCACGGCCACCATGCTGGCCCACCTCCAGGAGCCCGTGCCCAACCTGGCCGCGGCCGCGCCCGGGGCCACCTTCCCGACGGGGCTCGAGCCCATCATCCACCGCTGCCTGCAGAAGCAGCCCGCGGATCGGTTCGCCAACGTCGGCGAGCTGAAGGCGGCCCTCGATGGCCTGCTGCGGCGGGAGCGAGGCGAGGTGGACGCTGGCCCCACCCTGTCCCCGGTGCCCGCCGCGCAGCTCGGTCTCAGCGCCCCACCGGCTCCGGAGCCGGAGCCCGAGCTCGACTCCGAGCCCGACACCGAGGTGGTGGACGATCCCCCCGCCCGCCGCAGCCTGCTGCCCTGGGTCCTGGTGGCCATCGCCGCCGCCGTCATCCTGGCGCTGGTGTTCCGCCCCAGGTCCGAGCCGACCGAGCCACTCCCTGGGCCGCCGAGCGTCCAGCCCGCAGCCAGCCCGACCACCCCGGCCGCCCCACCCAGCCCCGCGCCCGTGGCCGTGCGCCTGCACATCACCAGCGAGCCCGCCGGGGCCACGGTCAGCCTCGACGGCGAGCCGCTGGGCACCACCCCCTTCGTGTACGAGACCACCACCGGGGGCGCGCCCGACTCCAGGCGCTTCGGCTTCGCCCTCGCGGGCCACCAGGGCCGCACCGTGGAGCAGGAGCTCGGCGCCGGCGGCGACCTCGAGCTCTCCGCCGAGCTGCAGCCCAGCCCCGGCAGCGCGAAGCCCGCGCCCCCCACGCCCGCCCCCGCCACGAAGCCGGTGGAGGTGGCGCCCCCCGCGCCCGCCCCGCCGAGCACCCCCGACGGCTACAAGAAATCCCCGTACGACTAGTCCGCCCATGGAAGTGGAGGAAGGATGAAGCCTTCGCGGCTGCGCCCCTGCACCCGGTCCGCCGGTATGTGTTGCCTCGGCCTCGCGTCGCTGCTGCTCGCCCGCCCCGCCCTCGCCGACCCGAAAGACGAAGCCAAGCGCCACTTCATGGCCGGCCTCGAGTGGGTCCGGCAGGGCGACTACGATCAGGGCGTCGGTGAGTTCCTGGCCGCCTACGAGCTCTCGCCCCACCCGGCGGTGCTCTTCAACGTGGCCCGCGCCCTGGCCGACACCGGCCGCTACCAGGAGTCCATCGACTACTTCGAGCGCTATTTGGCGAGCGACCCCGGCGATCGCGTGGAGGTCGAGGGCATCCTGCAGACCCTGCGCGCCCGGGTGGAGCAGGAGCGCGCCGCCGCCCTCGCCGTCGAAGCCGCCGCCGCCGCACCGCCTCCCGCGGCCCTCCCCGAGGGCTGCCCCCAGGGGGGCCAGGCCACCGAGGCCGAGATCGCCGATCTGCAACGCGTCGCCGATGATCTCGCGTCCATCGCCGCCCGCCTGCAGGCCCGCGGCACCGCCCCGGCCGAGCCCGCGGTGGTCGAGGCGCCCGTCGCCACCGGCCCCTCCGCACCGGGCACCGAGACCGGCCCGCAGCCGCCGCCAGCCGCCGCGGCTCCCCTCGATCTCGGCGCGCAGCACCTGGTGGAGGATCTCTACGATCGCGTGGTCGTCACCGCCGCCCGCTACGGGCAGGATCCCTTGCAGTCCCCCTCGGCCATCACCGTCATCACCGCCGAGCAGATCCGCATGATGCCGGCCGCGTCGGTGGCCGATCTGCTGCGCACCGTCCCAGGGCTGGACGCCATGCAGCTCGCCGCCGGCCAGACCGACGTGGCCATCCGCGGCTTCAACCGCCGCTTCGCCAACAAGGTCCTGGTGCTGATCGACGGTCGCTCCGTCTACTACGACTTCATCGGCACCCCCCTGTGGAACGCCCTGCCCGTCACGCTCGAGGAGATCGATCGCATCGAGGTCATCCGCGGCGCCGGCTCCGCCATGTACGGCGCCAACGCCTTCTCCGGCGTGGTCAACATCATCACGCGGGCGCCCGGCGGGCACGACACCCCCAACCAGCTGTCCGCCGCCATGGGCACCACCGCGTTCGGGCGCGGCTCCCTGCTGGTGAGCGGCCGCAAGGGCTCGGTGGCCTGGCGCGCCAGCATGGGCCTGAACCGCATGGGCCGCTGGGCCCGGGCCTACGATCCGGCCGAGCGCCCCGACTACGCCTCCGACGCCCCCGATCAAGATCTGGCGGTGGACAACCACACCATCAACGCCCAGCTCGACTGGCGCCTGCCGCGCGAGGGCATCCTCTCCCTGTCGGGGGGGCCTCAACGACGGCCTGGACGAGTTCTTCGCCCTCGGCACCACCGGCGACTACTACTCCGACCAGCACGCCACCTACCTGCGGGGCGACGCGGGGGTCGGCCCCGTGCGCCTGCGCACCTTCTGGAACCACCTCGATACCCGCTCGGGCCCCTGGTACTACCAGACCGGCACCGCCTCCTGGGGGGCGGATGTCCTGATGGACATCTTCGACGTGGATCTGGCCGGCGACTGGTCCCTGGGCAAGCAGAAGCGCCACCGCATCACCGCCTCGGGCGGCTACCGCTTCAAGGACATCGACTGGAACTACCTGGACGCCCCCCACACCGAGCACCACTTCAACGCCTTCCTGCAGGACGAGTCCAGGCTCGGCCCCGTGGTGGCCACCGGCTCCATCCGCGTGGACGAGCACCCGCTGGTGGGCGTGATGCCCTCACCCCGCCTGGCCGTGGTCACCAACCTCGGTGAAGGCCGCGCGTTGCGGCTCAACGGCGGCACCGCCTTCCGCACGCCCACCTTCATGGAGTCCTACACCTCCATGCAGCAGCGCCTGTCCACCGACGCCATCATCATCACCAGCGTCGGCGACCTCGACCTCGCACCCGAGCGCATGTTGGCGTTTGAGGCCGGCTACCTGGAGCACTCCTCGGACTGGTGGCGCGGCGAGCTCTCCGGCTACTACTACCGCGTCTCGGATCTCATCGAGCTCGGCCCGGTCACCGTCACCCCCGATCATCTCCAGTTCGACGACGAGGCCGGCGGCTGGCGCCTGGGCGAGACGCCCTTCATGAACCTGCCCCCCGTCTACCACGCCTTCGGCGGCGAGGTGGCGGTGGATCTCTTCCGGTTCGAGGGGCTCGACATCAACGCCTCCTACGCCTTCGAGATGATCCAGGCGGTGGAGGACGGCGAGACCACCCGCTCCGAGTCAACCCCCATGCACAAGGTCAACGGCGGCGTCATCTACCGTTCTCCGTGGCGAGTCGACGCCTCCATGAACGCCGCCTGGGTCGACAAGCAGGTCTGGGGCATCCGCTCCTTCGACGCCACCGGCCAGATCCAGGTCGATGAGGACCCCCTGCCCGGGTGGGTGATCCTGTCCAACCGCGTCGTGGTCCACGGCATGAAGGACCACCGCCTCGACCTGACCCTCGACGCCTGGAACTGGCTGGCCCTGATCCCCTCGGTCGGGTCCCACCGCGAGTACCCCATGGGCCAACCCGTGGGCGCCCGCCTCACCGCCGGCCTCAGCACGCGCTTCTGACGGGAGTCACCATGTTCCCTCTCTTGCCGCTCCTCTTCGCCGCCTGCGCCTGGACCCCCCCGGTGGACACCGCGCTGGAGCCCGAGCCCTCCACCCTGCTGCAGGGCAGCGTGGTCATCGCCCAGGCCCCGGCCTCCGCCGGTCCCGCCCTCGTCCTGCTGTTCGACGCCGAGAACCCTCCCCCGCCCAACGGCTTCGGCCGCCCCGCGGACGTGGCCGCGGTCTCGTCGGCGGCCTGGAGCGATGTCGATGGCGTGCGCACCGCCCCCTGGCAGCTCGTGGGGGTGCCCGACGGCACCTGGCTGCTCACCGCCCTCATCGACGAGGACATCGACTTCAACCCCTTCTACGACTTCACCATGGGCTCCACCTGCGGCGACCGCACCGGCGCCTTCCTGGCGGATCTCGCCACCGGGCAGCCGCAGCCCGTCACCACCACGGGCCCCGCCGTCATCGACGGCTTGACCATCATCGCCGGCGCTCCCGTCAGCACCGAGCGGCCCGCCTTCGAGCTGGCCAGCGGCGGCCAGGTCAGCCTGCCCGCCTCCATGAAGGAGTACGTGGACAACGTCACCGACTACATGTTCACGCTCTCGGCCGTGGGCGTGGACCACCCGCTGCTGCAGATCGCCGGCCCCATGTCGGGTGAGGCCTGCGCCAACCGCTTCCAGGTCACGCTGCTGGACGCCGACGGCGACGGCGAGCCCGATCCCCACGAGAACGAAGAATTCGCCGCCTACGGGCTGCACGACGTCTGGCCCAAGGCCTACCTGCTCTTCGGCTCCGGCCTCGACGGCTCCACCCTCGACGAGGGCGAGGCCTACGTCTCCGAGGCGGTGGTCTACGACACGCCCTTCCTCATGGGCGGCTACGATCCCGGCCAGACCTTCGCGGTGGACTCCCTGCCCATGCTCTTCCTCCCCGGCGCCGTGCACGTGCGGCCCGACGGCAACCAGGAGATGGTCCGCCTCACGGACATGCCCACCGGCTACTGGGCCATCCTGCTCGAGTACCCCTCCGGCCAGACCTGGGTCACCCCGAACGATCTCGCCGATGAGGACATCTCCGCCGCCTTCGGCGTGGCGCCCATGGCGGGCCAGGCCTCCATGTTCGTGGTCCAGTAGCTCCGTGCCCTACGCCGCCCCCGCCCTGGCCGCCTTCCTGGCGCCCCGCCGTGACATCCTGATCGAGTCCCTGCTCGACCGCGTCCAGGCGGGCAGCTCCACCTACGCCCTGTTCGACCCCCGCGACCTCGCCCTGGCCATCGAGGTCCTGGTGGGCGATCTGCTCGCGGTGCTGGAGGGCGGCCCCGTGGAGGCCCTGGAGGCCCGCGTCACCGCCAGCATCGCCCGCCGCGGCGCCCAGGGCGTGCCCTTCGACGACGCCCTGACCGCCCACCTGCAGGCCCTGCCCGCCGTGCGCGATCTGCTCTCCGCGGAGGGCCCGCGGCTCGATCCCGAGCTCCGCGAGGGCCTGGCCACCCTGGAGTCCCTGGTCCTGCGGGTGGTGCCCGCCATGGCCCGGGCCTGGAGCGAGCAGCAGCGGTGCCGCCTGCGCGGCATGGGCCAGGCCCTGGAGCGCGCCGTGCAGGGCGCCCCCGCCCGCGACCCCGATCCCGCCACGCAGCGCGCCCTGGAGCAGGCCAACGAGTTCAACCGCCGGGTCATCGAGAGCCTCTCCTCCGGCCTGATGGTGATCGACAGCAGCCCCGAGGCGCGGATCCGGCTCTTCAGCGGCCGCCTGGAGGAGATCCTCGGGATCCCGGCCGAGGAGGTGGTCGGTCGCCCCGTGGCCGAGGGCCTGGCCGCCTTCACCGGCGCCGACCTCGTCGGCCTCGTGGGCACCGTGCGCAAGGTGGGTCGCCTGCCGCTGACCCGCGTGCAGATGGTGCGCGCCGACGGGCGCCCCCGCACCATCCTCGTGCGGGCCACCCGCATGTTCGACGCGCAAGGTCAGCCCGAAGGCACCGTGGTGGTGGCGGACGACGTCACCGAGCGCGAGCTGCTGCTGGACTCCTTCTCCCGCTACGTCTCCACGGATCTGGTCCGCAAGCTCCTGGCCCGCGGCGAGCGCTTGGGCCTGGAGGGCGAGCGCCAGGTCTGCACCATCCTCTTCGCCGACATCCGCGGCTTCACCGGCCTGGCCGAGCGCCTCCCGCCCGAGCAGCTCCATCGCCTGATCAACGCCTACTTCCGGGTCATGATCGACGCCATCACCAGCCACCACGGCTTCATCGACAAGTTCGTGGGCGACCAGGTCATGGCCCTCTTCAACAGCCGCCGGGAGCCCGCCGACGACGCCCGCGCCGCCTGCGCCGCCGCCCTGGAGATCCAGGCGCGCATCGACCTGGTGAACCAGCAGCGCGCCGAGCGTGGCGAGCCCGCCATCCGCGTGGGCATCGGGCTGAACACCGGCGAGGTCCTGCTGGGCAACGTGGGCTCCGAGGACCGCATGGAGTTCACCGCCATCGGCGACCCGGTGAACGTGGCCGCCCGCCTGCAGGGCATGGCACGCGAGCGCCCCATCCTGGCCGGCGCCACCACCGCCGCCCTGGCGGGCGACTCCTTCGCCTTCGCCGATCTGGGCGAGCAGCCCCTCAAAGGGCGGCAGGCGCCGATGGGGGTGTTCTCGCTCACAGCGCTGACGAGCGGGTGACGACGGCCCCTGTTATACTTTACGTACAACAGGAGGTCTCCCATGGCACTCACCGCGCGCAAGCTCCAACGTGTCGGCAACAGCACCGGCATCCTGCTCCCGGCCGATCTGCTCCGCGCATCCGGCATGGCGAGGGATGACGAGGTCCTCCTGCTGGCTGAAGAGGGTCGCATCGTCATCACCCGCCTCGACCCCGGGTTCGACGCCATGGTGGCCGCCGCCGATCGCTTCGTGGCCGCGCACCCCAGCGCCATCAAGAAGCTGGCGGAATGAGGTTCCTGTCGAAGAAGTTCGTGCTCGCCTACCACGATCGACTCATCGATCTGTTCGGTGGCACGCACGGTCTGCGCGACGAGGGCTTGCTGGAGTCCGCCCTGGCCCAGCCGGGGGCCTCCTTCGGCGGCCTCCCCCTCCACCATGACGTCTGGGAGATGGCAGCGGCCTACGCCTTCCACCTGTGCCGCAACCACCCCTTCCTGGATGGGAACAAGCGCATCGCGGCGGTCGCCATGGGCACCTTCCTGGAGCTCAACGGCCACCCGCTGCGGGCCGAGCAGGTAGCGCTGTACCGCGTCATCATGGCGCTGGCGGAGGGCGCGTTGGACAAGCCGGCCCTCGCCGCCTGGCTCCGGGAGCGCGCACCGCCGGCTTGACGAAACCCTTGCAGCCGTGCGCGAACCGTCGCGGAGAACCGCGGTCTTGACGGACCGAGACTGACGGTTCGGAGCTCGGGGGTGGACCCACGGCGAACACGCGGCGGACGCTGTGGGCCCACCTCCGGCTCCCCCAACCGGGGCCATCCTGATAGCGTGTATCGAACGCCTCGGAGGTCCCCCGTGCTCACCTGCATCCGCGTGCGCGATCTGGTCATCATCGAGCAGCAGGAGGTCCTGCTGGAGCCCGGTCTCAACGTCGTCACGGGCGAGACCGGCGCCGGCAAGTCCATCCTGGTGGACGCCCTGCAGCTCGTACTCGGGGCGCGGGGCAACACGGAGCTCGTACGCACCGGCGCCGACCAGGCCGAGGTGGAGGCCCTCTTCGACGTGGGCGACGATCCCGGCGTCCGCGCCCGGTTGTCCTCCTCCGGCCTCGAGACCGACGACGACCTGGTGCTGCGCCGGGTCAACCACAAGTCTGGGCGCACCCGCGCCTACGTCAACGGCCGCCTGGTCACCGTGGCCCAGCTCTCCCGCCTGGCCTCCGGCCTGGTGGACATCTCCTCCCAGCACGAGCACCACAGCCTCACGGAACCCAGCTCGCATCTTTGCTACCTCGACTCCTACGCCCAGCTCGACCCCGCCCGCGAGGCCTTCCAGCAGGCCTGGACCGAGCTGCTGGACGCCCGCACCGGCCTGCAGGCCCTCGAAGAGCAAGCCCGTGAGCGGGGCGAGCGCGAGGGCTTCCTGCGCTACCAGCTCAACGAGCTCGCGGAGGCCCACCTGCGCGCCGGTGAGGATGACGAGCTGGCCGACGAGGCGCGCCGCATGCGCCACGCCGAGCGCCTCTCCCGCGCCACCCAGGGCGCCGAGGCGGTCCTGTACGAGCAGGACAACGCCGTGGCAGGGCAGCTCACCCGCGTGGTGGGCGGGCTGGAGGAGCTGGCCTCCATCGACCCGCGCCTGGGCGAGCTCGCGCGCCAGCTGGACTCCGCCCGCATCGAGATCGAGGAGGCCGCCCGGGTGCTCGGCCAGTACGGCCGCAGCGTCCACGCGGATCCGCGGCGGCTGGCCGAGATGGAGGAGCGTATCGACCAGCTCAACCGCCTCAAGCGGCGCTACGGCGGCAGCCTCGAGGCCGCCATCGCCCAGCGCAAGGAGATCGCGGCGCACCTGAGCGAGCTGGAGCAGGTGGAGGTCAACCTGGAGGATCAGCGCAAGAAGCTGGCCTCACGCCTGGAGGCGGCCAGCGCCAAGGCCCGCGCCCTGTCAGAGCAGCGCAAGGCCGCCGCCACCCGCCTGGGCGAGGCCATCACCGCCGAGCTGCACCAGCTCGGCATGGGGGACGCCCTGGTGCGGGTGGAGGTGCTCCCCTTCCCCGTCGGCGCCCACGACTTCGCCGTGGACGGCGCTCCCCTCACCTCCTCCGGCCTGGATCGCGTCGAGTTCCTCATCGCCCCCAACCCCGGAGAGGAGCCGCGCCCGCTGCACCGCGTCGCATCCGGCGGCGAGCTCTCCCGGGCGCTCTTGGCCCTCAAGACCGTGCTCGCTGGCGGCGGCCCCGCCGGCACCTACGTCTTCGACGAGGTGGACGCGGGCGTGGGGGGTGCGGTGGCCGAGGTCATCGGCAAGAAGCTCCAGGAGCTGGCCCGCCACCACCAGGTGCTCTGCATCACCCACCTGCCCCAGATCGCCGCGTTTGGCGAGGCCCACTTCTACGTCTCCAAGCAGTCCCGTGACGGCCGCACCCGCAGCTCCATCACGCGCCTGGACGACACCGGCCGCGTGCGCGAGCTGGCCGAGATGATGGGCGGCAAGCAGCACACCCGCGCCACACGCAAGGCGGCGGAGGATCTGCTGCTGGCGGCGCAGACGGCGGGGGGCGCGAACGGCGAGGAGGTCGCTGCGCCGGTGGGGGAAGAGGAGGCCTAGGAAACCGCGCGAACACACCCCCGCGCACCCCACGGGCGACCTCGCTCCCGGGGACCGGCGACGGGGGCTAGACCCGATCGAGGCCCGCGTCGGGCGCCGCAACGAGTTCAGGGCGCCGAACGGGCCAACCGCACTCCGACACGCTTCACGGCGATCATGTCCTCGGCAGCGCGAAACCCGAGGCGCAGGTGATGGGGTGGGTCGCTGGTGTCGCCTCCGCGCCCCAGGCGCTGGAAGCCCGTCTCCGGCCCCCAGGGGTCCACCGGCTCGGTGTCGGCGTACCCCGTCATCCAGTCGTGCACCCACTCGTAGACGTTGCCGCACACGTCGGTGAGCCCCCAGCCGTTCGGAGTCAGGGTGCCCGCGGGGTGCAGGGTGTCACCGCTGGTCGCGCAGTACCAGGCGATGGCCGCCAGGGCCGTTCCGTCGTCGAGAACCAGCCCTGGCTCGCAGTGCTCCGACCCCGTGACGAGGTTTCCGCCACCGGGGAAGGCCGCGTCCGTCCCGGCACGTGCCGCGTACTCCCACTCCGCTGTAGTGCGCCAGGTGCATGCTCCCCCTGGAACGTCAACCGCGCCACGAACTAGGGACCACCCCGGCGCCACGATGAAGGACCCCCCTCTCG
>JBDRKM010000151.1:0-7121 GCA_043814015.1 Pseudomonadota bacterium | reverse complement strand
CTGGCGCGCCCCCTTCCCCGCGCCCTATTGGCGCGCGCGCCTGCGGCGCGTGAACTACTACTCGCGAAAGTCCTCTCGTGTCGAGAGGACTTTCGCGAGTAGTAGGTCAGTCCTCCACCGACACGTCCCACTCGTACAGGGCCGTCTGCACCCGGGTGAGCTTGGGCTCGGCGGCCTCCGCCGGCTCCTCGCGCTGCTCGCCCCGTCCGAGCAGCCCTGCCAGGCGCGCGTTGGCCAACCTGAGCTGGCGGATGCCCGCCAGCGCGATCTGCCGCTGGAAGCGCAGGGCGAAGGGGTTGGCGGAGCGCACCAGGCGCTCGAACATGTCGCGGCCGATCTCCAGGGCCACCACGCGGGTCTGGGCGCGGATGGAGGCCGAGCGGGGGGCGGAGTCCACCAGCGCCATCTGGCCGAGCAGGCTGCCTGGCCCCAGGGCGGCCAGGTGCCGGCCGCCGCCGGCCGAGGCCTTGAACACCTCGACCTGGCCCTCGAGCACCACGAAGCAGGAGGCCCCCGCGCGCCCCTCGGCGCACAGCAGCTGCCCCTCCTCCCACACCAGCAGCCGACCCGCGCTGGCCAGGGTCTCCAGATCGCCAGGCTGCAGGCCCTCGGGCACGGGCGCGCCCCGCCAGGCGTAGAACCCGCGGAAGGGAGCCGGCCCGCCGGGCCGGGTCTCACCGGAGGCCTGGGCGCCGGCCTGTCGGGCCGGGTCGCGGTCGCGGTGCAGGGTGCGCAGCTCGAGCTCCAGGCGCTCGTCGGTCTGGCGCAGGCGCGCGGTGACGTGCCGCATGATTCCGGCCACCACGGCCGCGGCGATGGCGGGGGCGACCTCCTCGAGGGTGGCGATGGTCTCGGTGGAGATCTCGACCACGACGGTGGGGACGGAAGCCACCACCCCGGCCGAGCGTGGGCAGGGATCGATGCAGGCCATCTCGCCCACCGACTCGCCCGGCCCGAGCAGGCCCACCGTGGTGGTGACGCCGCGCCCGTCGGAGACGCGCACCTGCAGGCGCCCCTGGGTCACCACGTACATGGAATCGCCCAGGCTGCCCTGGGAGAAGAGCTCCTGCCCGGCCTGCAGATCCAGGCGCGGGAGCACGTCGGCGAGGATCTCGATGTCCGCTCGCTCCAGCCCCCAGAAGATGTCGGCACGGCGCAGGGCGTCGATCAGGTCGAGGTGCATGGGCGCTCTCCTGGGGCCACACGGCCTCCGACGGCGTTGGGGGTCGGAGTCTAACCGTTCCGCTTGAACCGGCTCCCCCGCCGCGCTAGTCCGTGGCCCTCGCACAAGGGAGAGCCCCATGTCGCTGCGCCTCGGAATTCTCACGGGTGGTGGAGACGCCCCTGGCCTGAACGCCGTGATCCGCGCGGTGGTCAAGCACGGCGTCGGCGAGCTGCACTGGCAGCTGGTCGGAATCGAAGACTCCTTCAACGGCCTCCTCTCCTACCCCCGGCGCCTCTCCATCCTGGACCTGCCCGCCTGCAAGGGCATCCTGCACCGCGGGGGCACCATCCTGGGCACCACCAACCGCGGAGATCCCTTCCACTACCCCGAGCCCGGTGGCGGCTTCACCGACCGCTCGGCCGAGCTGGCCGAGGCCATCCGCGACGAGGGCCTCGAGGGGCTGATCGTCATCGGCGGCGACGGCACCCAGAAGATCGGCCTGCGCCTGATGAAGGAGCATGACATCCCGGTGGTGGGCGTGCCCAAGACCATCGACAACGATCTGTCCGCCACGGACTACACCTTCGGCTTCATGTCCGCGGTGGACGTGGCCACGGAAGCGCTCGACCGCCTGCACAGCACGGCCGAAGCGCACGAGCGGGTCATGATCCTCGAGGTCATGGGCCGCGATGCGGGCTGGATCGCGCTGTACGCCGGCATCGCCGGTGGCGCCGACTGCATCGTGCTGCCGGAGATCCCCTACGACCCCGAGCTGCTCGTGCGCAAGATCATGCGCCGCCGCGGCCTGGGGCGCCCCTTCACCCTGATCGTGATCGCCGAAGGCGCCGTGCCCAAGGCGGGCCCCGAGGAGCACGCCGTGCCCCAGGTCGGCGGTGGCAAGGCCGGCTACGCCCTGGCCGCGGCGCTGTCCGACCGCACCGACGCGGACATCCGGGTCACGGTCCTCGGCCACCTGCAGCGCGGCGGCGGGCCCATCCCCTTCGACCGCATCCTGGCCACCCGCCTCGGGGTGGGCGCGGTGGAGCTGATCCGCCAGGGCCGCTGGGGCGAGATGGTCCGCCTGCGCGACGGCCACATCGACGGCGTCTCCATCGAGGAGGCCGTGGCCACCTACCGGCTGGTGGACCCCGAAGGCGAGCTGGTGCGCACCGCCAGGGCGGTCGGCATCGAGTTCGGGGGCTGACATGATCCCAGCGCCGCCCACGCCGGTCCTGGTCACGGGCGCGACGGGCTTCCTCGGGGGGCACGTGGTGGAGGCGCTCCTGGCGCAGGGCATCTCCCCGCGCTGCCTGGTGCGCCCCTCCTCCGACACCCGCTGGCTGGAGGGTCTGGGGGTCGAGATCCGGCGCGCCTCCCTGGCGCGGCCTTCACCGGAGCTCTCCGAGGCCCTCACGGGGGTCCGCTGCGTGGTCCATGCGGCCGGCGCGGTCCGCGCCATGGACTACGCCGGTTTTCTCGAAGCGAACGCCGAGGCCGCCGCCACGCTGGCCGAAGCCTGCCTCGCGCAGACCGAGCCCCCCGAGCGCTTCGTCCTGGTCTCGAGCGTGGGGGCCACCGGGCCCGCACCCCGTGGCGAGCGCCTCACGGCTCAGCATCTGCCGGGTGAACGCACCGACTATGGGCGCTCCAAGTGGGAAGGCGAGCAGCGCCTGCGGGCCGTGGCGGGTTCCCTCCACACCGTGATCGTGCGCCCCACCGCCATCTACGGGCCGCGCGACCGCGAGCTGGTGCCCGTGCTGCGCCTGGCCCGGGCCGGCTGGCTGCCCGCCTTCGCCGGCCCCGACCAGACCTACGACCTGGCTCACGTCGCCGACATCGCCCAGGGCATCATCGCGGCCGCCGCCGCCCCGGTGGCCTCAGGTGAGACCTTCCTGCTCGGCTCGGGCGAGGAGCACAGCGCTGCCGCCCTGGCCGGGATCCTGGCCGGGGTGTTCGAGCGCCCCGTGCGGCTCCTGCCCCTGCCGCGGGCGCTCCTGTGGAGCGCGGCGCTCGGCTCGGAGCTGTGGGCCGGGCTCACCCGGCGCCCCGCCATGCTGAACCGCCAGAAGATCCCCGAGCTCACGGGCTGCTGGTCGCTGGACCTCACCCCCGCCCGCGAGCGGCTCGGCTACGCCCCGCGCTGGTCTTTGGCCGAAGGCCTGGCCCAGACGGTCGCCTGGTGCCGAGCGCAGGGATCGCTGTAGGCTGTCACCATGCGCGCCCTCACCGCCCTGTACGACGGCCTGGACACCGGCACGGTGGTGGCCGTGTTCGGTGGCCTCGGCCTGCTCACCCTGTACGCCTACCAGGGCCAGGCCGAGTTCTTCAGCACCAAGCTCGCGCCCGACCTGGGCCTCGGTGTCTGGGGCCCCTGGGCCGCCGAGTCCTGGCAGTTCGGCGCCGCCTTCGTGCTGATGGGGCTCGTCCCCCTGCTGTGGTTCCGCCTCGGCCAGGGCCGCCCCCTGTCCGAGCTGGGCCTGTGCCTCGGCGACTGGCGCTTCGGGCTGCGCTTCGTGGCCATCGGGGCCCTGGCGCTCACCATCCCCCTGTGGATCAGCGCCGGCTCCCCCGCCTTCCAGGCCGAGTACCCGCTGGCGAAGATCGCCACCCGCTCCTGGGGCCTCTTCGTGGCCTGGGAGTGCTGCTACGCGGTCTACTACCTCGGCTGGGAGGCCCTGTTCCGCGGCTTCTGGCAGCTCGGCCAGCGGCGGCACCTGGGGCTCTTCGGCGCTCTGGCCCTGCAGGCGGCGGCCAGCACCATCCTGCACATCGGCAAGCCTGAAGGCGAGTTCGCCGCCGCCGTGGTGGCCGGGCTGGTCTTCGGCCTCGTGGCGGTCCGCACGCGCTCCATCCTGTACGTCTTCCTGCTGCACTGGTACGTGGGAGCCATGACCGATCTCTTCTGCGCGCTGCGCGCCGGAGCTCCGTGTTGAGGGTCCTCGTCACGGGCTCCAGCGGCTTCATCGGCTCGGCCCTGGCCGAGGAGCTCGCGCGCCACGGGCACGCCGTGCGCGGGCTCGACCTGGCGCCGCCCCCGCCGGATCTCGCCTGCGCCCTGGAGAGCGAGCACGGCGACGTGACGGACCCCGAGATCTGCCGCCGGGCCGTGCGCGGCTGCCAGGCCGTCTGCCACCTGGCGGCCCGGGTGGGCGACTGGGGCCCGACGCGCGGCTACCTCGCCGTGAACGTGGGCGGCACCGAGGCCCTGCTCGGGGCGGCGCGCGCCGAGGGGGTGGAGCGCTTCGTGCTCGTCTCCTCCCTCGCGGTGCACCACTACGGGGGCTACCTCGACGCCGACGAGACCGTGGCCCGCGATGCCAGCATCAACGCCTACGCCCGCTCCAAGATCGCCGCGGAGGATCTCGTGCGGCGGGCTGCCGGCGAGCTGGAGTGGGTCATCGCCCGCCCCGGGGTCTTCCCCTTCGGCCCGCGCGACCGCACCACCTTCACCGCCATGGCCCAGGCCATCGAGGCCGGGCACTTCGGCACGGTCAACGGCGGCCACGCCCTGGTGACCACCGCCTACGTGGAGAACCTGGCCCAGGGCCTGCGCCTCTGCCTCACCCACCCCGCCGCCGCCGACCAGACCTTCGTGCTCGGGGATCCCCGCGCGGTGAGCTGGCGCGAGCTCTCCGATCTGCTGGCAGAGGCCCTCGGCAGCCCCCCGCCCCGCCTCAACCTCCCCGAATTGGTGGCCTACCCCCTGGCGGGTGCCATGGAGGCGGTCTGGGGCCTGGTGCGCGCGAGGCGCCCGCCGCCCCTCACCCGCTACCGCATCCTGCTGGCGGCGCGCGACTGCCACTTCAGCAGCCACAAGGCCGCGGACCTGCTCGGCTACCGTCCGGAGGTCGCCCTGGAGGAGGGCATCGCCCGCACGGTGGCCTGGTACCGGGGCCTCAGCCCTTCCCCACCCGCCCGCTGAGATCGCGGACGCGGTCGGCCAGGTGCTTGAGGAAGGCCTGGTAGATCTTGACGCCGAGGCCCGGGTCGGAGCGGACCAGGTCGAGGAAGTCGGCGCGCCGGATCACCAGCAGGACGCAGTCCAGCTCGGTCCAGACGTCGGCCGAGCGCGGCAGGTCTTCCAGCAGCGCGAACTCGCCGAAATGGCGGCCGGGCCCGATGGAGGTGAGACGCACGCCGTTGTCCCAGATGCCGACGCTGCCGGCCACGACGATGTAGAACTCCTCGCCCACATCGCCCTTGCGCAGGATCTGCTGCCGGGCAGGGTGCCGCTCCTCGTAGAGGACACGGTTGACCCGCACGCACTCCTGGTCGTTCAGATCGGCGAAGAGGAAGATGTCCTGCAGGAACTCCACGCGCTGCAGCATGCCGAGGCGGGCGGGGTGCTGGGCGGGAGAGTCGGCCTCGACCTCCAGCACCACCGCCGTGATGTTGTCGACCCCGCCGGCCTCGTTGGCGGCCGTGATGGCGGCCTGCACCAGCTCCTGCCCGCGGTGGAGGCGGCAGAGCCCGCGCAGATCCTCGCAGGAGACCATGTCGGAGAGGCCGTCGGAGCACAGCAGGAAGCGGTCGCCGGCCTGCAGATCGAGGTAGAGGGTGTCCACCTCCACCTCGGCCTGGATCCCCACGCAGCGGGTGATGAGGTTCTTGTGGGGGTGGCGCTGGGCCTCCTCGGGCGTGAGCTGGCCCTGGCGCACGAGGCGGTTGACCAGGCTGTGGTCCTCGGTGACCTGGAAGAGCCCATCGCCCCTGAGCAGGTAGAGGCGCGAATCGCCCACGTGGCAGACGTAGGCCTCCTCGCCCACGGGCATGAACAGGACCACCGTGGTGCCCATGCCGCGGTGCGCGGCGTGCTTGCGCGCGTCGCCGTAGACCAGGCGGTTGGCCTCGGCGATGACCCTGGGCAAGGTCTGCAGCGCGGCGCGCCGCCCGTCCGCAGAGGCCATGGCCTGCTGCCGCACGGCCGCGCTCAGCTCGCGGGCCTGGCGCGAGACCTCCCCGATCACCAGCTGCGAGGCCACCTCGCCGGCCTGGTGCCCGCCCATGCCGTCGGCCACCACGAACACTCCGTTGCGCTCGTCGATGAGGAACGCGTCCTCGTTGTGCTCTCGCACCTGACCCGGGTGGGTGCCGCCGAAGGCCCGGACTCGCATGGATCGCCTTCCAGGACCGGCGGGTCAGGCCACCCGCACGCTCTCACACCCCGCCAGCTCCCACTTCACCATGAAATCCACCACCGGCATGTCCACCTGCTCGTCCACGTCATCCCAGGGGTAGGGGTCCATGATGTGGACCAGCTCATGGATCTCGCGCACCATCACCCACAGGGGGCCGACCACACCGCTGGGGGCGCGGTCGTAGATGCGGGCGATCCAGGGGAGCTTGCGGCCGAATTCGTAGCGGCGGATGGCGCGCAGGCGCTCGTCGCGATCCTCGGCGGCGCCCAGATCCGTGGCGATGTCGCCGAAGAGGGCGCGGGCGCAGGCCTCGACCTGGGCGAAGGAGGGCTCGCCCTCGCCCAGCAGGGGGCTCGAGGCCGCCACGAGGGCCATGCCCAGGGCATCCATGTCGCCCGCCTCGCCGGCCGCGCGCAGGGCCCGGCAGGCGGCCAGCACGCCCGCGTCGGCGGGCTCGAAGCCAGCGTCGAAGAGCAGGAAAATCCAGGTGGCCAGGGTGACGTCGAGGTTGCCGGATTTCAAGGCGGTGTCGGTCATGGGGTGCTCCTCGGGGGTGCGAGACCCAGGACTCATACCACGGTGGCGGGGCAAGGACCCGTGGCGGGAGGCGGCGAGCCCAGGCGCGCGGTTTTCTTGATAGTTCCCCATGCCGCGGGGGCCGCGGCTCCCGGAGCCATGAAACAGGAATTTCGCGCAAAGACGCAAAGACGCCAAGGGCAGAGCCAGGGTCGGATGCACGCTCGCCCGGTGCGATGTGTGGGCAGATGAAGAGGTCGTCCTGCGGGGCTGCCGCTCCGTGAGGCGAAGCAACACGGCGT
>JBDRKM010000150.1:0-17834 GCA_043814015.1 Pseudomonadota bacterium | reverse complement strand
GTGGCCACCGGTGAGCGGCGAGGAGGGGCGGCTCGCTGCGACCGGGGGAGCTGCCGCTCCGCACTCGGACCGGGTGGTGGCTGCCGACGCCCGCACATGCCGGGGCGTCGTGTGGGCCGGGTGGGTGCCCGCGCTGCGTGTGGCCTGCCGGCTGGAGACCATGGGGCGAACGACCTCGTTGCAGTGCCCTTTGCGCCTCTGCGCCTCTGCGGTTGTTGCCCGGTCCGCGCTGCCTGGAGGCGGGGCCAGCGAATCAACCATGATGGCCGCGCTGGGACCACCGAGGCCGGCTGGCCCGCAGCAGGTTCGCGCCTGCCCGCGGCCCGACGTCGCCTGTCTTCCGCCTGGATGCCCGCGAACCTCAACCGGGTTCAGGCTATGTTGCCCCCCCACTCCGGAGGTGCCGCGTGCGTGTCCTTCACCTGGCGCTGATCATGCTGGCCCTGTCCTTCTGCCCGGCGGCGCTGGCCGCCACCCCCATCCCCACCGACCAGGACCGCGGCGCCGCCGATGTGGTGGCGCGCATGGCCGACGCCAGCCCCCAGGACCGCGTGGTCAAGCTGCTCAAGGCCGCGGAGCTGTCGCGGGAGGCCCTGTTCGTGCTCGCAGGCGTCGATCCGCTGCTGGTGGAGCAGGCCGTGGATCCCCGCACCAGCCTGGTGCTGGCCTACCTCAAGGCCATGCCCGCCACCGAGATGGTCGATCTGCGCGCAGGCAACACCGTGGTGCGCCACGCCGCGGGCTGGTCCAGCGCCGAGGTCGAGCGTCTCGTCGCCATCGCCGAGCAGGCCGGGCTCGCCAAGCCCAAGGCCCTCCTGACCGTGCGCATCGGCGTGATCACCGGCAGCAACATGCGCTTCGAGCTGTTCGGCAAGAAGGGCGAGGTCTCGGCGGTGTTCGCCATCGCCCCCACCCCGGTGCGCGAGGACCGCGCCCGCGAGAGGCTCACGAAGTACTTCAGCGCCCAGCCCGCCGCCATCACCCGCGGCCCGGGCACCCGCCTGCCCCTGGAGGACGCCTCCTTCGAGGACGCCCAGAGCCTCGGTACCGCCTGGGCCCTGGAGCCCTGTGTCACGCGCGGGGGCACCATCCCCGCCGCGCAGATCTCGCTCGATGCGGACGAGAAGCTCGACGGGCGCGCCGCGGTGCGCTTCCACAGCGACGTGGACACCCGCCATTGGCCCCAGCTCGCGCAGCAGGTGGCCATCGCCCCCGGCACCTCGCTGGTGCTGCGCGGGCACGTCAAGGCCAGCTACCTGCGCCGCGAGCGCGACCAGGAGCGCGTCTTCCGGCTGGCCCTCGAGTTCTACGACTTCAACGGCAACCTCGTGGGCGCGCCGGTGGAGGCCCCCCTGCAGACCGGCGACATGGAGTGGCGCCAGTTCGTGCTGGCGACGCGCGCACCCACGGAGGCCGACTTCGTCAAGGTGGTGCTGGCCTGCACCGTCAGCGGCACGGCATGGTTCGACGGTTTGAGCTTGGAGATCGGCTACTGATAGAGTGTGCGGGCGGATTTCCTTTCCGCTCCCGGCCGCTGGCGGGTCCAACCGTTCGAAGAGGTGGCGATGCCCCCGACCGACGTCGAGCTCCAGGATCTCTACCAGCGCTACGCGCCGGTGATCCATCGCCGCGCCTGGTCGCTGATGGGCAACGAGGAGGACGCCGCCGACGCCGTGCAGGAGACCTTCGCCCGCGTGATCGTGCACTGGGACGCCTTCAGAGGGGAGGCGTCGCCGCTGACCTGGATGTACCGGATCAGCACCAACCACTGCCTCAACCGCATGCGCGACCGCCGGGCGCGCGCCGACAAGCGCGCGGTGCACCGCGCCGAGTTCGGTGGCGACGGGTTCGAGGGTGGCGAGGAGGAATTCCACGACGGCGCGCGGGTGCGCCGCCTGCTGGCCCTGGCGGATGATGAGACCCGCGCCATCGTGGTCCACCTTTTCTTCGACGAGATGACCCGCGAGGAGGCCGCGCGCATCGTGGGGATCAGCGTCCCCACCCTCCGCAAGCGGCTCAACGCCTTCCTCAAGCGGGCCCGCAAGGCCCTGGAGGGCAACGAGCTGGCGGTGGTCACGGGCGCGCTCATGCTCGCCTTCGCCTTCCTGCCCCTGCTGCTCTCGCTCTGGGGGCGGTCATGAAGGACTGGGAAGCCCGGATCAACGACGGCAGCCGGCCCTCGCGGCTCGAGCTGGACCGCCTGGCGGTCGGGGAGCTCGAGGGCGAGCAGGCCGCCCGGATCGAGACCGCCGTGGGCATCGAGTGCATCCAGGCCCGCGCGGCGGCCATCGACGCCACCCGGGAGAAGGTCGCGCCCTTCGACGCCGAGATCCTGCGCAAGCGCGCGTACCGCTGCGCCGGGGAGGATGAGGCGGCCGCGGCCCGCCGGGTCGAGGAGGCGCGGCGCGCCCGGATCGGCGCCCGGCCCTGGTGGCAGCGCTGGCTCCCCGTGGGCGCGGGGGTGGCGGCCGTCGCGGTGCTGCTGCTCAACATCCAGCCGCCCCCCGAGCCGGGTCAGCGCCACACCGCCAAGGGTGAGGGTGACATCGACTTCTACCTGCTGCGCGGCGACCACGTGCACCCGGGCTCCGAGGACGAGCTGCACTACGCCGGCGACCGCGTGCAGTTCACCTACCGCACCGTCGGCGAGGACAGCCTGGTGCTGGTCTCCGTGGACGGGCGCGGCGGCCTCTCCGTCTACTACCCGCGCGAGGGTGAGCGCCCCCTGGAGGTGGTGCCCGGCGAGCGGCGCGTGCTGGAGGGCAGCATCCTGCTCGACGACGCCCCGGACTACGAGCTCATCCTGGCCTTCTTCGGCGCCAGGAGCGTGCGTGAGGTGGTGGAGGAGGTCAGCGCCGTGCGGGCCGCCGACGGCGTGGAGGGCCTGCGCGCCCTGGCGCGCGACGCGCCCGACGTGGACGCCGTCTACCTGCGCAAGGGGCGCCTGGACGGGGCGCCGGGCCAGGAACCGCCCGCGCCATGACCCCCGCCCGCCGCCTCGCCCTGCTGGTGATCGGGCTGCTCGCCGCGTTCACCCTCGCGGCCCGGCCCGCGCAGGCCGCGGTGCGGCGCTTCGCCGTGCTGGCGGGAAACAACGAGGGCGCCACGGGCATGCACCGGCTCTACTTCGCCGAGCATGACGCGCGGCGCATGGAGCGCGTGCTGACCTCCGCCGGCGGCTACGATCCCGCCGACATCCAGGTCCTGCTGAACGAGCGGCGCAGCGACCTGACCGCGGCCATGGTCGCGGTCCGCGCCCGCATCGCCGACGCCCGCGCCGCGGGCGACGAGACCCTGTTCCTCTTCTACTACTCGGGCCACGGCGACGGCACGCGCCTGCACCTGGGCAGCACCTGGATCACCTACGACGTCCTCGAGACCCTGATCGGGGAGACCGGCGCCGATGTGCGCCTGGCCTTCCTGGACGCCTGCCAGTCCGGCGCCATGACCGGCGCCAAGGGCGGCACCCACGCCCCCTCCTTCGTCTTCGACCTCTCGGAGCGCCTCGGGGCCGAGGGGCAGGTCATCATCACCTCCTCCAGCGCGGACGAGGCCAGCCAGGAGAGCGATGAGATCGGCGGGAGCTACTTCACCCACTTCCTCACCAGCGCCCTGGTGGGGGCCGCGGACGACGACGGCGACGAGCGCGTCACCCTGGCGGAGGCCTACCGCTTCGTCTACCACGAGACCGTCTTCCGCACCTCGGGCACCCGCACCGGCACCCAGCACCCCACCTTCGAGTGGGATCTGGCCGGCGAGGGCGACGTGGTGCTCACGGATCTGTCCGAAGCCCGCTCCTTCCTGGTCTTTCCCGAGGGGATGTACGGCAGCTACGCCGTCTTCGACCGCGCCCAGCGTAGCTTCGTGGCCGAGGTGGACCTCACCGGCCAGCAGCAGCGCCTGTCGCTGCACCCCGGCAGCTACCTGGTGCAGCGCCGCTACCCCACCCACCTGGAGGTCGCGCGGGTCAAGCTCGACGAAGGGGTCTCGCTGCCCATGGGAGAGACCAGGTTCGAGGCGGTCGAGTACGAGGAAGACGTGGCCCGGGGCAGCATCGAGAAGACCATCCGCCAGGCCAACCTGCCGCGCCTGGCCGTGCGCCTGCAGGGAGGGGTGCTGCGGGCGGCCGTGCCCGAGGTGGAGGCGGCCTACCTGCCCCCCACGCCCATGGGCGGCGCCGGGGCGCGCTTCGGCTGGCGCTCCGGGCGCTGGATCGAGGCCGACCTGCTCACCGGCGCCCGCTCCGACACCCTGACCCTGCCCGAGCTGCAGTACAGCATCCCCGTCACCGTCAGCACCACCTTGTTCGGGAGCTGGGCCGGCTTCGCCACCCGCCCGCGCCGCTTCCAGGTGGGCGGCGGCATCGGCCTGTCCGGGCTCTACCTGGTGCGGGCCTTCCCCCAGACCAACGCCGAGACCCAGCGCATGCTCACCATCGCCACCGGCCTGTGCGGCTGGGCCGGCTGGCACCCGGGGCGCTTCCAGGTCGAGGCCGAGCTGCGCCTCTACGGCGCACCCCAGCACCTCGACGAGCGCGAGGACTGGCTGCGGTTCAACGAGCTGCACCTCATCTTCGGGTACCGGTTCTAGCCATGCGGTGCGCCCTCCTCCCGCTGCTCGCCCTGGCCGCCTGCGACAGCCCCATCTCCAACCGGATGTTCTACGAGGACGCCGAATTCCTCGCGGCCGTGCCCAGCTTCGCCGACCACCCCATCGCCGTGCCCGGTGGCCCCGCGGCTGCCACGCTGGCGCTCGATCCGCCGGTGCCCGGGCAGGCGACCGACCTCCGGGCCCAGGGCGCGGGGGTGGCCGCCCAGCTCACGGCGGCCCTCGCCGACCTCGCCCTGCTGGCCGCCTGGATCCGCTACCAGGAGCCCTCCCTGCGCGAGGACGACCTGCGCTCCTGGGGTCCCGGCTCCCTGGAGAACGGCACCCGCGCCCTGCTGGTGGTGGACGTGATCCGCTCCGGCCTCGGGCAGTACGACTGGGCCTACCAGCTCTCCAACTCCAGCCGCGGCCCCTGGGAGGACTTCTACGTGGGCACCCACTTCGCGGGCGCCACCGTGGCCACGGGCGACGGGCACCTGACGGCGGACATCGCCGCGCTGGCCAGCTACCTCGATGAAGCGCGCGAGGGGTTCGTCACCTGCACCTACGACTTCCGCGAGGGCACGGGCTTCGACATCGATCTGGCCGGCTACCGCGCCGGCGCGGACGAGGAGCCCGTGGACGCCCACTACCGCTACCGGCGCGATCCCGGCGGCGCGGGCGACTTCCAGTATGGCCTGGACGCCGACATCATCGCCGGTTCCGACCTCGAGCGCAGCAGCGTGCGCGAGCGCTGGATCGCCGGCGGAGCCATGCGCGCCGACCTGCGCCTCGAGGGCGGGGACCTGGGTGAGGTCATCTACACGCTCTCGCAATGCTGGGACGACGCGGGCGTTCTGGTCTACCAGGCCGACAGCCTGGGGCTGGTGGAGCCGCTGGGGGTCGCCTGGGCCTGCGCCTTCCGCAAGCCGGAGTACGCCGAGGGCTGGTAGGCCGGCCGCGATCCAGATGACATGACGCGACGGCGCTTCGCGTCTGGTAGGTGGGATGGGAGCAGGCTGGGGACGTCGTGATCGAAAACGGTATGGTCCTTGCGCCTGGTGTACGCGCCCCCTCTCGGAGAGAAGCCATGTCCCGCCCCCGGCCCCTGATCGCCCTCCTTCCCCTCACCACGACCGGCTGCCTCGGCATGCTGGACGCGCTCGGCTTCGGGAGCTGCGTCGTCACCGACAGCGAGCAGCAGCGCGACGCGCGCCTGGAGGACGACGACATCGCCGACAAGCACCCCGAGTACGACCCGGATCGGCCAGCGCGCAGGCCACCGTCACGGCCCGCTCAGCCAGCGCCGGCCGTTCCAGCGAAGGAGCACCCCGTGCACGCCCTTCACGATGGCGCTCTCCGTGACGCCTGAGCCGGTGGGGTCCTCCCTGGGGAGCACCAGCAGGAGGGCCGCGGGCCTGGTGCCCTCGGGCAGCTCGGCCATGGCGTCGCCGCAGCGAGCCACCTCCGGGGCGAGGGTGGCGCTGGTGAGCACGCAGCTCCAGCCCCAGGTGAGATCCGCGGGCGCATCGCCGAAGCGCTCCTGCCCGGGGAGCGCGTCGCTCCAGGCCAGCAACAGGGGAACACCATGGCGAATGGACACCCAGATCTCGGCCTGGTCCACGGGCAGGGGCAGCTTCAGGCGCCTTAGGTCCAGGTGCTCCTCGGCGGGGCCATAGCCGATCCCGACGAGGCCCGACTTCAACCAGCCGAGGGGCTCCGTGGAATCGTACTCCTCCTCGGGGGAGGCGATGTCCCCGAGGATGTACTCCTCCGGGTGGCGGCTGCCCGGCGCCGGCTCCGCGGGCACGGGGCTGGTGGGTTGGGCAGCCTCCGCGCCCGGTGGCGGCTCCTCGGCCCCCGCGGGTGCGGCGACGACCCATGGCGCCGCGACCAGCGCGCAGGCCCCCCAGCGAGGATAGCGGGCGCCATGGTGGCTGGGACGGGGCTCTCGGCTCAACCGAGCGGGCATGGGGCCTCCCTTGGAGGAACGTCTCGCATGGACCATTCTCCATCCACTTCGGAGTAAGTGCCACCGACACCACTGCGTCCTGGCGTCTTTGCGTGAGATCCATCTGCCCCGAGTTGTTTCTGGTTAGGAGTCCGCCCTCGCTCGCCCCGTGGAGGAGCCCCCTTGTCCGCCGTGCTCAAGAAAACCTGGCAGTTCGTCAAGAGCCGCTTCCTGTATGGCCTGGTGGCCCTGGCCCCCATCTATGTCACCATCCGGGTGGTGGTCTTCGTGGTCCACTACGCGGATCAGTCCATGGCCCCCGTGCTGGCCAACTACCTGCCGGTGCACATCCCGGGCCTGGGGCTCATCACGGCGCTGGTGGTCATCCTCCTCGCGGGCTTCCTCGCGCGCCTGGTGGTCTTCCGGCAGGCCACCCGCTACTTCGAGGGCTTGATCACCTCGATCCCGCTGGTCCGCACGGTCTACTCCGGGGTCAAGCAGGTGGTGGCGCCGCTGCTCGGGGGAGACAGCCACAACGCTTTCAAGCAGGTGGTGATGATCGAGTGGCCCGGCAACGACCTGTGGGTGATGGGCTTCCTGGTGAAGGACGACCACGCCGAGCCGGGGCCCGACGACGAGGTGATCATCTTCCTGCCCACCAACCACCTGCACCTCGGCTTCGTGGTGGCCACCCGCCGCGACCGCCTGCGCCCGGTGGAGATCAGCATCGAAGAGGCCCTGAAGATGCAGTTCTCCCTCGGCGTGGCGACGCCAGGGATCCCGCTGCTCTCGGCGCGTCAGCTGGCGCGGTGATGGCCTCCCTGCGGGCGCGCTGGGCGCGCGACGAGCTGGTGCACGCCTGCTGGCTCACCCTGCCGGATCCGCTGGCCGCCGAGATCCTGGCGCGCCAGGGCTGGCCGGCCCTGGTGGTGGATCTGCAGCACGGCGCCGTGGACGACGGACACGCCCTGGGGATGCTCCAGGCCCTGCGCGGCACGGGCTGCGCCCCCCTCGTGCGGATCCCCTGGCCGGAGCCCGCGGCCGCCATGCGCGCGCTGGACCGCGGCGCCGAGGTGGTCATCGCCCCCATGATCGAGGGCGCGGCGCAGGCCGCGCGCTTCGTCGAGGCCTGCCTCTACCCGCCGCTGGGCGCCCGCTCCTGGGGCCCGGTGCGGGCCGGGCTGGAGGATCCGGCCGCCTACGCCGCCGCAGCCAACGACGTGGTGGTCCCCATCGTGCAGATCGAGACCCTCGGCGCCCTCGAGGAGCTCGACGCGCTGCTGGCGCTGCCCGGCCTGGGGGGCGTCTTCGTCGGGCCGAACGACCTGGGCTGGGCGCTGGGGCACGGCCCCGGCTCGGACCGCGAGGAGCCCGAGCTGGTAGCCCTCTTCCAGGATATCGCCCGCCGAGCCCGCGCCGCCGGCCGCCTGGCCGGCATCCACTGCGGCAGCCCGGCTCATGCCCGGCGCATGGCCGTCGCCGGCTTTCGCCTCATCACCATCGGCTCCGACGCCTCGCTGCTGGCCAGGGGCGGCCAGGCGCTGCTGGCGGCGCTAGGCTGACCCATGCACGACCTCCTCTTCATCCTCGGTGGCCTCGCCCTGCTCGCCCTCGGCGGGGAGATCCTCGTGCGCGGGGCTTGCAGCATCGCGCTCAAGCTGCGGGTGGCGCCCGTGGTCATCGGCGCCACCATCGTGGCCGCCGGCACCTCCATGCCCGAGCTGGTGGTCTCCGTGGCCGCCGCCTTCAGGGGCTCGCCCGACGTCGCCATGGGAAACGTGGTGGGCTCCAACGTCTACAACATCGCCCTGATCCTGGGCGGAGCGGCCCTGGTCCTGCCGCTGGCGGTGCAGTCGGTGATCGTGCGGCGGCAGTGGCCGGTGATGATGGGCGCGGCCATAGCGCTGCACATGCTGGCCCGGGACCTCGAGCTGGATCGCCTGGAGGGGGCGGTGCTGCTGGGGGGGATGGTGCTCTTCCTGGCCTGGACGGCCCGGCTCGCCCGCCTGGAGGCCCCGCCGGCCGAGCAGGCCACCTTCGGCACAGTGGCCGCACGGGGGCAGGGCGCCGCCCGGGCTCTGCTCCTGGCGGTCCTCGGCCTGGTGGCGGGCGTCGCGTTGCTGGTGCTCGGCGCCCACCTGCTGGTGGAGGGCGCCATCTCGGTGGCGCAGGCGTTCGGCCTCTCAGAGCGGGTCATCGGCCTGACGGTGGTCGCGGTCGGCACCTGCCTGCCCGAGCTGGTCACCAGCGTCGTGGCCGCGCTGCACGGCCGGGCCGATCTGGCGCTGGCCAACGTCGTCGGCTCCAACATCTTCAACGTGCTGGGCATCCTGGGCGTCACCGCCCTGGTCCACCCCGTCGCGATCAACCAGCGCACCGTCGCCGCGGACGACTGGTGGATGCTGGGGCTGTCGCTGCTGCTGCTGCCCCTGATGATCACCGGGAAGGTGGTCTCGCGCCTCGAGGGCGGCGTGCTCCTGGCGCTGGGCTGCGTCTGGACGGCCTGGCTGTTCCTATCTTGAGTGGATCTCGTCGCAGCCGCACACCTCGGAGCAGGTGCAGGTGTCGTCGCCGAGGAAACAGGCCATCGCCGCGTCCTGGAAGGGGAGGTCGTCCTCCACGGGCACCGTCTCCACCAGGCAGTGGACCGGGGCGCCCTTCCCGGGAGCCTCACCGAAGACGCTGAGGGTATGCCGACCCGGATCCTCCAGGCGCACCCAGCCCTGGTTCGAGTGTTCTTCCATGTAGGCGGTCCAGTAGGGCACCGAGAGCGCGCAGGCCTGGGTGGGGGTCTGCAGGATGCCGTTCAGGGTGGTGGCCTCCACGCTGGTCAGCGTGATGTGGACCCAGGTGGGCTCCCCCGAGAAGTCGAAGTGGAAGTCCACGTAGTCGCCCCAGCCATCGGGCCCGGGCAGCAGCGCGTCCGTGTCCACGAGCACCTCCACCTCCGGGGTGGTGTCGTGGGTGTCCGTGTCGTTGGGGGTGGTGTCGGTGTCCCCGGGACCGGGCTCGGGGATACAGCCGAGGGCGAGGAGGGGGAGGAGGAGGATCACGGCGGCTCCGGATCAGGCGTCGGTGCGGGCGTGCAGGCCCGCGGTGTCGATGCCCTCGATGTAGAAGGCGGGGTCGTTGCGGAACGAGGAGAAGGTCGCGACCATGGCGATGGCCACCAGGGCCATCATGGGCTTGTCGGCGTAGAGCGTATCCAGCGCGGCGTTCAGGCGGGGCCGCTCGGAGATGTTGAACACGTCCTGGAACACACCGTCGAGGCGGTGCGGCGCGCTGCCGGGCAGGACCTTCCCGATTCGACCCTCCTGGCAGTAGGCCATGGCCGCCGCGAGCAGGCGCCGCTGCTCGTCGTGGCTGGTGACGTGGAACATGAACACGTGCACCAGCACCTGGCGGGCCTGGCGCAGGGACCAGTGGGCCAGGGCCTGGAACAGGCGCTGCGCCGGGATCCCGATGTGATCCATGCGCCGCTGCCGGAGGATCGAGAGGAAGATGGCGTTCTTGTAGAGCTGGTACAGGCGGCGGGAGCCGTTGATGCGGCCGGTCACGGGGTGCTTGAGGGGCAGCCGCTGGCCGAGGTGGGAGGAGGTGAACAGGACGTCGAACACCAGCTCGAAGCAGTCGATGTCCTTGGTGGCGCTGCGGATGTCCACGCTCATGTCCAGGGTGTTATCGAGCCGGTCCGCGAGCTTGATGCGGACCAGCTCCGGGATCTCCACCGCCGCGTCCAGCACGCGCCCCAGGTAGGCGAAGTAGTCCTCCCCCGTGCGTCGGGTGAGGGCCTCGATGCGGGCACGCATGCGCCAGGTCGGATCCAGCAGCTCCAGCTTTTCCTGGTAGCTGGCCTCCAGGTCACACCAGACCTCCGGGAGGTAGCGATCCTCCGTGAGGTCCTCCTCCTTGTCGTGCAGCAGCGCCGTGACCAGGTCGGCCAGGGGCGGGTCGGGCACCGTGCGCAGCAGGAGCGCCGCCGTGCGGATCGGGTGGAGCACCGCGAGCGGCCCGAGGCGGCGGGTGGAGTTCCCGTAGGCCTCGTGCAGGTACTCCAGGATGCTGGTGAGGGCCTCGTCGTCGGGCTGGGGGTACGGATCATCGCGCGCCAGCGACAGCACCGCCTGCCAGTTCACGGGCGTGGCGGTGAGCTGGTAGTTGATGGTGGCCGACAACACCATGTAGTCCTGTAGATCCGTGATCTGGGGCATGGCGATCTCCGTGGAGGAGGGTGAGCGGGATGTATGCCGGGAGGGGCAATGCACCAAGGTGGGACACACGCCCTGCCCAACCCAGCAGTTCACCTCTTTTTTCTCCTCGCTGCCGAAGCGGATACACCTCACCCTCCTGGAGGCCACCCCCATGCTCGCCCTGCTCCTCCTCTTCGGCTTCGCCCCGATCCAGCAGCCCGACGCGGTGCTCCCCGGCCCCCTGAGCGCCCACCTCCATCAGCACGCCGCCGTGCAGTGGCGCCTCGACAGTCGGCCCTCCTGGCGCGATTTCACCGCCCGCTGGGGCGGGCGCTGGGGCGCGCGGTGGGACGAGCGCGACGGCTCCCCGCGCTTCCTCTGGGCGCCCGGGGTCTCTCTCGTTCGCGCCGAGGCCCTGGTGGCCGACGTCGCCCGCCTGGCCCACGTGGACCCGGCCGAGCTTGGCCTGGCCGCCCGCGTCCAGACGGGGGAGCGCACCATCCTGCGCTACGAGCGGCGCTGGCGTGGCGCGCCCGTCGAAGGCGACCACGTCTCCCTGGTGGTGGTGAACGGGCGGATCGGCGCCGTGTGGGTGCAGCTCTCGCCGGTGCACCTGGCCGCCACCCCGGTGGAGGGAGAGCTGGTGCTGCCCGTGCCCACCTGGAAGGCCGGCCGCCCGTGGATCGACCCGGCCGAGGGCAGCGCCGCGTTCCTGGTCACCCGCCACGAAGAGGGCGCGCACGTGGTCTACACCGATCGCGCCGGGCGCGAGGTGCAGCGCTACGACACCCGCCACATGGCCACCGTCACCCTGACCCACGACGAGCGCACCGTGGGCGACGACCTCGTCGAGGCCCCCGCGGTGGAGGTCACCGTCACGGACAGCGCCGGCGCCACCGCCCTCACCGCCGCCGATGGCAGCCACGCGCTCAGCGGCGCCCTGACCGTCGCCCTCGAGGGTCCGAGCCTCGTCGTGCGCAACAACTACGCCGACATCGCGGTGTCCGGCACCGACGACACGCTGCTGGAGGGCGGGGTGAGCCTGCCGCTGGCGGCGACCCAGGTGCAGCACACCTTCCACGTCCTGTGGGATTGGCTCTCCGACCGCTGGCCCAGCCACCCCTGGCTCGGCGCCCAGGTCCCGGCGCAGGTCGAGCTGAACACCTCCGCCTGCAACGCCTTCTACGACGGCGTCGGCATCAACTTCTACGTGGGGTACTCCGGCTACTGCAACGACCCGGGCCGCATCGCCGACGTCATCCTGCACGAGCTCGGCCACGGCGTGCACCACCACATCCTGGCCACCGGCACCTTCGCCTCCGATCTGTCCGAGGGGGCCGCCGACTTCACCTCGGCCACCATCCTGGATTCCCCCTTCCTCGCCCCCGAGTTCTACGTGGGCTCCGCGTACCTGCGCGAGCTGGAGACCGACCACGTCTACCCCGACGACGTCATCGGCGAGGTGCACTACGACGGCCTGATCTGGGGCTCCTTCCTCTGGGACCTGCGCGAGCGCTGGATCGACGACTACGGCTACGACGCCGGCGTGGAGCAGACCGACCTGCTCTTCCTCGGCGCCCTGCAGCAGGGCCCCACCCTGACGGACGCCTACGAGGCCGTCATCGTGGCGGACGACGACGACGGCGATCTGTCCAACGGCACGCCGCACGCCTGCGAGCTGATCGACCTGCTCGACGTCCACGGGCTCGGTCCCGGCCCCATCGGCGTGGTCATGTTCGACCACGCGCCGCTGGACAGCCAGGGCTCCTTCACCGAGGCCTACGAGGTCAGCTTCGACCTGTACGAGCTCACCGACGGCTGCGGCGATCTGGACACCGGCACGGTCCAGCTCTGGTACAGCACGGAGGCCGAGGCCACGCCCGGCATCGACACGGAGGGCGAGGACACCGGGCTGGCCTTCGACCCCCACGAGGGCTGGGTGTCGGTCGCGCTCGATCACGACGGCGACACCTGGACGGGCGCCATCCCACGCCAGCCCGCCACCACCACGGTCCGCTACTTCATGCAGGCCTCCTCCACCGACGGCAGCCAGACCGTCTACACCCACGCCGGCCAAGCCACGGGCGTCTACACCTTCCGGGTGGGCGACCGCGCGGCGCTGTGGTGTGAGGGCTTCGAGAGCGGCGCTTCGGACTGGGACCACGGCGGTGGCACCCCCGCCTTCCCCGACACGAGCGGGTACTACACCGACCAGTGGGTCTACGGCGCCCCCACCGGCGGCTCCTTCGTCCCCGACGCCCCCTGGGAGGGTGCGAACATCGCCACCACCGGGCTGGACGAGCTCTACGTCCCCAACAACCTGCAGTACCTGCGATCGCCCGAGGTCATGGTGACGGATCCGGGCCTCATGCTGACCTTCTCCTTCCGCCGCTGGCTCACGGTGGAGGACGGCATCTACGATCACGCCGTGCTCTCCGTGAACGACGCCCCGGTCTGGGAGAACCCCGCCACCGAGGGCGGCTCCTCCCACACCCTGGACGAGGGCTGGACCTTGCAGGAGGTGGATCTCGCGCCCCTGCTCTCCGCCGCGGGCCGCGCCCGCTTCACCTGGACGCTCTCCTCGGATCCGGGCCTGGAGTTCGGCGGCTGGGCGCTGGACCAGGTCTGCGTGGAGCAGTTCGCGGACGTGCCGGGCCACTACCGGGTGCGGGACTTTGCCGCCTCCGACGACGGCGAGCACGAGGTCCAGATCACCTGGACCCAGCCCTGGATGGTGCCGCTCTCGGCCACCGCCCTGGTGCGTTCGCGCGACGGCTGGCCCGCCAGCGTCGACGACGGCGTCATCGTGGATCTGGACCTCCACCCCGAGCCGGGTGAGGCCCGCGCCATCACGGACACCGAGGTGGAGCCCGGGGTGGTCTACCACTACGCCCTGCTGGCCGCGGGGGAGGGTGACGAGGACTGGCACCTGGAGATCGTGGAGGGCGAGAACGCGGATGTCGGCGGCATCCTGGACGTGGACACGAGCGTGCCCGAGGACACCGGCGATTCGCAGGTGACCGACGACACCGGCGAGCCCACCTGTCCCGATCCTGAGGAGTGCGAGGAGTGCGAGGAGCCCGAGGGGTGTGGGTGCGTGTCGGGGCAGCCCCGTGGGCTCGCCCTGCTGCCCCTGCTGCTGGCGGGGCTGGCGGTGCGGCGGCGGCGCTGATCCCGCGGGTGCCGCCACCAGGACTCCGCGATAGACCCGGGCCCCGCTCCGCCCCCCCTCCCAGGACGTCCCCATGAGCCAGCCCACCGCGCCCTCCGCGCTCCGCAACATCGCCATCATCGCCCACGTCGACCACGGCAAGACCACCCTGGTGGACCACATGCTGCGCCAGTCGGGCACCTTCCGCGCCAACGAGGCGGTGGTCGAGCGCGTGATGGACTCCATGGACCTGGAGCGCGAGCGCGGCATCACCATCCTGGCCAAGACCACGGCGGTCACCCACAAGGGCTGCAAGATCAACATCGTGGACACCCCGGGGCACGCGGACTTCGGCGGCGAGGTGGAGCGGGTGCTCAAGATGGTGGACGGCGCGCTGCTGCTGGTGGATGCGAGCGAGGGCCCGCTGCCACAGACCCGCTTCGTGCTGGGCAAGGCCCTGGACGCGGGGCTCGAGGTCATGGTGTGCATCAACAAGATCGACCGCCCCGACGCCCGCGCCGACGAGGTGCTCCAGGAGATCTACGACCTCTTCATCGATCTCGGCGCCGACGACGAGCAGCTCGATTTCCCGGTGCTCTACGCCTGCGCCCGCGAAGGCTACGCCCACACCGAGTGCAGCCTCGAGCCAGGCGATCTCATGCCCCTGCTCGACGCCATCGTGGAGCATGTGCCCGCCCCCACCGGCGACCCGGCCGGCCCCCTGCGCATGCTGGTCACCCAGCTCGACTACGACAGCTACGTGGGCCGCCTGGCCATCGGGCGCGTGTTCGAGGGCACCATCCGGCGGCACGACGAGCTGGCCCTGGTGGGCCTGCACGGCACCTCGAAGGTCAAGGTGGTGCAGCTGTACACGTTCCACGGGCTCAAGCGCATCGAGGCCGATCAGGTGGTGGCTGGCGACATCGTGGCCATCGCCGGGGTGGCCGAGCTGGACATCGGCGACTCGCTGACCGACCTGGAGAACCCCCAGCCCCTGCCGCGGGTGAAGGTGGAGGAGCCCACCATCGGCATCACCTTCCACGCCAACACCGGGCCGCTCTCGGGTCGCTCCGGCGCCTACCTCACCGCGCGGCAGATCCGCGACCGCCTGGATCGCGAGATCCAGGTCAACGTCGCCCTGCGCATCGACCCCAACGGCCCGGTGGACGCCATCCGCCTCTACGCCCGCGGTGAGCTGCAGATCGCCATCCTGATCGAGACCATGCGCCGCGAGGGCTACGAGATGTGCGTCTCCAAGCCCGAAGTGCTCACCCGCGAGGAAGACGGGGTCACCAAGGAGCCCTTCGAGATTGCCCTGCTGGATCTGCCCCAGGAGTACCTGGGCGTCATCTCGGAGCGCATGAGCCTGCGCAAGGGGCGCATGCTCACCATGCGCTCCTCGGGCTCGGGCCGGGTCCGCGTGGAGTACCGTGTGCCCTCCCGCGGCCTGATCGGCTTCCGCGGCGCCTTCCTCAACGACACCCGCGGCCAGGGCGTCTTCAACCGCATCTTCGACGCCTGGGACGCCCACGCCGGCTACATCCCCATGCGGGTCAACGGCTCCCTGGTGAACGACCGTCCGGGCCAGACCACCGCCTACGCCCTGTTCCACCTGCAGCCCCGCGGCAGGCTGTTCGTGGGGCCGGGCATCCCGGTCTACGAGGGCATGATCGTCGGCGAGAACGCCCGCGAGAACGACATCAACGTCAACGCCGCCCGCGCCAAGCAGCTCACCAACTTCCGCACCACCGCCGCCGACGAGAAGATGATCCTGGCCCCGCCAGTCCAGCTCACGCTGGAGAAGGCCATGGAGTTCATCGCCGAGGACGAGCTGGTGGAGGTCACCCCCGACAGCATCCGGCTGCGCAAGAAGGTGCTGGCGGGCAACCTGCGCTCCGTGGTGCGCGGGGAGCGCGCCCAGGCGCACAAGAAGTAGCTGCCGGCCCCACGCGTTGGCCCTCGCGGAGCCCCGGATGCCGACCCATGACCCCACCCGTTCCGGCCCCCTCCGCCTCCTGAAGGCCTACGGGCTGGACGGTCTCTGCCTGCTCGCGCTGCTCGGGGCCCTGGCCTGGATGATGGGGCCCGGCCTGCTGTCCCCGGCCGACTGGATCGTCGGCCACCAGTCCCACCCGGGCCTGCAGGGGGACATGATCTTCCAGTGGAACCTCTGGCGCCAGATGGCCGAGGGGCACCTCCCCCGGCTGCTCCACTCCCCCTACCTGGCCTTCCCCGGCGGCCAGGACTTCGCGCTGCGGGTGGCCTTTTCCCTCAACCTGGCCATCGATCTCGTCTTCCTGCGGGTCTTCGGCCTCTGGCGGGGGCACGGGCTCGGCCTGGCCTTCACGCTGTGGCTCAACGGCGCCGCCATGTACGCCCTGGCGCGCTGGCGCGGGGCGGGGCGGGGGTTCGCGCTGGGCGCCGCCCTCGTCTTCGCCTTCGGGCCCTACGCCGGCCTCAAGCTGAGCCAGGGCTTCACCCACAAGATGGTGATCTTCCCCATCCCCCTCTTCCTGCTCGCCTTGCTGGCGGCCCTCAGGGAGCCCCGGCCGCGGGCCTGGGCGCTGCTGGCCGCCGCCGCCGGGCTGGTGACCTGGGCGTATCCGCCCTACCTCGGCTTCTGTCTCGTGCTCACGGCCCCCATGCTGCTGGGCGAGCTGGCCCGCCGCCGGGGCTGGCGCCCCTGGGTCGCCCCCGTCGCGGCGCTGGCAGGGGTCGCCGCGCTCGTCGGCACGGGCGCCTGGCTGGTGGGGCACCACGTGGTGGCTCCCGCCGCCATGGATCTCGGCATCGGCCACTTCTTCACGGAGGGGGGCTACCTGGAGCCCGCCAACCTGGTCCGCTGGTTCCCCTACCTGGACGTGCCCCACGGCGCCCCGCAGGAATTCGTCCGCGGGCTGCCCCTGGGGCTGCCCTTGCTGGCGGGGGCCCTCACCCTCGCCGCCGCGCTGCGGCCTGGCCGGGAGCGCGGGTTGGCCCTGGGGGCGCTGGCGCTGCTGGTGCTCATGGCCGGCCCCTGGCCGCTGCACGACGGCGAGCTGGTGGCCCTCTTCGGCCGCGTGGTGCCCCTGCCCCTGCGCTACCTGAGCGCCCTGCCGCTCGGCTCCGTGTTCCGGATGCCCATCCGCTCCATGCCGGTGGTGCAGGCTGGTTTGTTGTTGGCCGCGGCCGGGGTGCTGGTGCGGTTGAGGGTGCGCGGGCTGTCCGCGGGCCAGCGGGGGCTGCTGCAGGCCGCCGTGGGGCTGGCCATGGTGCTGGAGGGCTGGTTCGTCTTCCCCGAGTACCACCGCCTCGTGGTGCAGGAGGTCGCCACGCCGTCCTTCTGCCAGGAACCCGGCGTCCTCGGGCCCGGCGCCCTCTACCACCTCCCCCTCACCACCGCGGGTCCCCACGTCCAGGGCTACATCAGCGTGCTGTGCGACCGCCCCATGGTGAACGCCGACCTGTTCGGCGAGCCGAGCACGGTCTTCCCTCGGGCGGCGGCCTCGCAGGAAGAGAAGCTGGCGTTCCTGACCAAGATCGTACGCGAGGGCACGGACACCGTGGTGGTGCATCGCGGCGAGGCCAGCAGCGTCGAGGATCTCCGCCTGCTGCGCGCGGCCGAGAGCTGGCTGGTGGAGGCCTGCGGGGAGCCGCTGCTGGACGAGCGCTGGAACCTGGCGGCCTACCGCATCCCGCGCGCCTTCAAGGAGGCGCTCGAGCCCGGCGGTCCCGTCAACCCCCCAGAACCTCCAGCGCCCTGACGTACGCCGCGCGCACGGCGTCGTCCGGGTCCTGGGCCAGGCGGGCGAGCCAGGACAGGCCGAGCGCCTGGTCTTTCGTACGGGCGCAGGCCGCTCCCAGGGCGGCGGCGGCCGCGGCGCGCACGGGGGGCGCGGGGTCCTCCAGGGCGCGGGCCAGCGTGGAGAGCAGGGATCCCTGGGCCGTGGCGCCGAGGGCCTGGCAGGCGCAGGCG
>JBDRKM010000149.1:0-7080 GCA_043814015.1 Pseudomonadota bacterium | reverse complement strand
CGGGCGCATCCCCGCGCCCGCCCCCAGTGGCGCGGGGCTCTCAGGCGCCCTGGTAGAAGCGCAGGGCCACCGCCACGTTCACGATCCCGTGCTCCACGGCGCCGTTGTCGCAGGTGCCCAACTCGAAGCGGATGCGGCGGCCGAAGTCCGTCTTGGTGGTGTACTCGGTCCCCACTCCCTGGCTGTCGGCGGTCACCTCGCTCATGATGTCACCGCTGAAGACTTCCCAGTTGAGCCCATCGATGGACCAGGTGGCGCGGAGCTTGACCTTGAAATTCGCGGTGGCGTCGGCGAGCTTGTAATGGCAGGTCAAACCTTCCATACGGGGGCCCACGTCCACCAGGATGTCGGACACGGGACGGTACTTGTACCCGCCCGCGCCCATGGTCACCTCGTGGCTGTCCTCCACCAGGTCCAGGATCACGACACGCTGCCCGCCCAGGACCTGGGATCCGGACCGGTTCATGGAGTTGCTCTTCATGCTCCCTCCTCTCGGGGGTGTGGGGTGTCGGCCGCCGGGGACCCGTGGGGGTGTCTGTCCCCCCTCTCTTCCCACAGCGCACCTCCAGGCTGCCATGGATCCGGAGGGTGAGATCACGCCTGCGCCGGGCGGATCCGACCGGGGGAACAGCCGGAGATGGCGCTTCGGGTGCGACACAGCCGATCGGCTTGGCCGCGTCCCCTCACCAGCGCGCACCCGGACGCTGCGCCGTCGAGGCGGAGGGCGACGTCCAGTGCCTGCCGTCCTTGAAGCGATCCGGGCGCGCGGCTAACCTCGGCGCATGTCGAACCCCGCTCCCCGCTCAGAGCCCCGCCTCGGGCGGCGGCTGGCCTTCTCATTCGCGGTGCTGCTGATCGTGGGCATGCTCGCGGAGGGTGCGGCGCGCCTGTTCGGGCCGCCGGTCATGCCACCGGACGCCTCGCATGACGCGGCGGATGGGCAAGAGGTCCCGGGGGAGCCCAACATGCTGGGCGATGCCCTGGCGGGTTGGCGCTCGAAGGTCGGCCAGCAGCATTCCTTCGGCGTCCCGGGTGGCACCACCGTCAGCCCAGAGGGCCTGCGCGGGGTCACCTCGCTCGGTCCGAAGGCGGCCGGCGAGCGGCGGGTCCTGCTGCTGGGCGACTCCTCGGTCTTCGGGGTGCTGGTGCGCGACGAGGACACCTTCGGGGCGCGCCTGGAGGCCGCGCTGCGGCGCCAGGATCCGGGCATCCGGGTGCTCAACGGCGGCTGCCCCGGCTACTCCTCCTGGCAAGCCCTGGCTGTGCTGCGCCACCGGCTCGCGGCCACCGCGCCCGACCTCGTGGTGGTCGCCACGCTCTGGAGCGACACCCAGGGGGCCGAGAGGCCCGACAGCGTGCGCTTCGGCGGTCCGGCCCGGCGGCTGCTCTACCAGAGCCGCGCCTTCCTGGTGCTGGGCCGCTGGGTCGAGGCCCTGCGCTACGGCCCCGGCGCGCGGCCCCCGGCGCCCGAGCCGGTCTCCTTCGGCCTGCAGCCCCTGGCCGCCCCCACCACCCGCGTTCCCATCGGCGAGTACGGGCGCAACCTGCGCGCCCTGGCGCGGGAGGCCCGCCGGCTCGGGGGTGAGGTCGCCTACCTGGTGCTGCCCTGCGTTCGCGACCCGGCCGATGGGCGGGTGGGCGACTTCCGCGACCGCTGGCGCCAGGTCATGCGGGAGACCGCCGCCGCCGAAGGGGCGCCCCTGGCCGACGCCCCCCCAGCCTTCGCGTCCACGAACCCCGGCGCCATGTTCCTGGACGAGGTCCACCCCTCGCCCGCGGGACATGCGCGCATCGCGGAGGTGCTGAGTGCGGCGTTGGGGGAGTGGACCGGGGGTGTCAGGCACTAGGACATAAGATTTTTTCGAAAATCTTATGTCCTAGTGCCTGACACCCAGCCTACAGACGCGGGAACGGGTACGGGTACGAGAGCCTGCGGCTGTTTCTTGATAGTCGAGCCCCATGCTCCTCCTCGCCATCCTCCCCCTCGCCCTCGCCCAGGCCGATCCGGCGCCTTCGGCGGCGCCTGCGGTCATCGACGAGGCCGCATCCGCGCTGGTGCGAGTGGACGTGCCCGACTTCCCGGGTGCCATCGCCACCAGCGCGCGGGGCTCCATGCTGGCCGCCGCCCCCACCGATGGCACGCCCTACCGCCGGGTGGCCATCCCCGAGGTGGACACGGCCTACACCTCCTGGGAGGGGGCCGAGGCGCTGCAGGTGCAGCCCTGGATCGACGCCGGCTACGACGGCGCGGGGGTGCGGGTGGCGGTCTTCGACGTGCAGTGGTTCAACGCGGCCCTGCGGCCCGAGGAGCTGGGGGACGTGGCTACCTGGGACTGCGGCGCCCACGTCTCCTGCGAGGTCCCGATGGACACGCTCAGGCCCTGGCACTCCTACGAGGAGGGCAGCCACGGGGTGGCCTGCGCCGAGACCATCCGCGATCTGGCCCCCGGGGTGGAGCTGAACCTGGTGCGGGTCAACGGGCTGACCACGCTGGAGAACGCGGTGGACTGGGCCATCCGGCACGACGTGGACCTCATCTCCATGTCCCTGTCCATGTTCTCCGAGTCCTTCTACGACGGCACCGGGCCCATCAACGAGCTGATGGGGGATCTGGCCGCGAACGACGTGCTGATGGTGACCTCGGCCGGCAACTACGCCGAGGAGCACTGGCTCGAGGTGTTCCGCGACGACGATCTGGACGGCTGGCACGAGTTCGACGGGGGCAGCGAGTACCTGCCGGTCTACCTCTTCGGGCCGGGCCGCAACCGCATCGTGCTGGACTGGGACCAGTTCCACCACTGCGGCGACACGGACCTGGACGCCTACGTCTGGGACAAGCAGGGCGATCTGGTGGGGCGCACGGAGGAGCGCCAGATCGTGGGCGACAAGCGCTGCTACCCCAGCGAGCAGGTGAGCGCCTGGGCCGAGGAGGACGGCTGGAACTACCTCCAGATCCGGCGCGCCGCCGGCGATCCCCACGCGCGCTTCTCGGTCTTCACCCGCGGCGGGGCGGTCTACGGGGCCATGGCCGAGGGCTCCATCTCCGATCCGGGCACCCACCCCTCGGTCTTCACCGTAGGTGCGGTGCGGGCCACCTCCTACCTGGGGGGCGCGCCCGAGTACTTCTCCTCCCGGGGGCCCACCCACGGTGGCCTCGCCAAGCCCGACATCGCCGGGCCTGACGGGCTCTCCTCCTCGGTCTACGGTGAGACCGGCTTCTACGGCACCTCGGCCTCCACCCCCGCGGTGGTGGCCGCGTTGGCCATCCTGATGAGCGCGGACCCGGATCTGGGGCCCTACGAGGCGGCCGCGCGCCTGCGCTCTTGGGCCTGGAGCGAGCAGAGCACCTTCGACGCTCCGGACACCGCCCTGGGCGCAGGTTATGCCCGGCTGCCACCGCTGCAGACCGCCGCGCACGGCTGCGGGGATCGCCCCCTCGTCCTGCCGGTCCTGCTATGGTGGCCCCTGGTCGGGCTCCGGCGCCGCCTGCGCGCGGGCCCTTCCCCACGGAGCTGCCCCCCATGCGATCGACCCTGACGCTCCTCGCTGCGCTCCCACTCGCCGGCTGCGACCTCTTCCGGTCCGCCGCCATCCCGACGACCTGCGACGACCTCCCGGGCAAGTGCGGCACGGTCGATACCGACCCCGGCCCCGACGACACCTACGACACCTCCCCCTGGGACCCTCCCCCCCCCAACACCCTCGGGGTGGTGCTGTGCTCCCTCACGGGCGACGAGATCTGGCTGCGGGCCGTGCTGCCCGGCGGCGAGCTCGCCAAGGAAGCCCGCTTCGATGCCAGCGGCCTGCGGCCTGCTGCCGTGGCGTACGACCCGGGCGAGGATCGCCTCTTCCTGTGGGACGACGGCGCCGAGGTGCTGTGGCTGGTGAGCGGCGGCGAGGTGGTCTCCATCGGCGACACCAGCAGCGGCGATGCCGTGGGCCAGGTCTACGACATGCAGCTGTTCGAGGGCGCGCTCTACCTGGTGTCCGAGGCCGCCCTCTGGCGCTGGTCCCCGGACGCGGACGCGCTCGATCGCCTGGCCACCACCACCACCTTCCACATGCTGCGCGGGGTCTTCCCGGCCTTCGCGGACAACCTCTTCCTGCTCGACCTGGGCGCCGACGACGCGCCGGATCTCTACCGCGTGACCGCCTCCACGGCCGAGTCCCGCCTCTCCTTCGAGGACTTCGACTCCGAGACCGGCCGGGCCGTCCGCGGGTTCCTGGGCCCTTCGAGCAAGCCCCATGTCTGCTCCAGCGTGGGCGCGGTCTATGCGGTGGAGGGCCTCAACGACGGCGACCACGGCCCGCTGGCCTTCCCCGACCAGGAAGCCCTGGCCGCGGAGTTCGACGGCGCCGAGCTGGCCCAGGAGACCAGCGACTGCGCCTGGGATGAGGGCGCCGAGCGCTTCCTGATCCACTCCCGCCAGCTCGGCGTGCTGGCCGTGGACACCTGGGGCAACTTCGACGTCGTCGCCCGCCCGGACGGGGCCGAGGAGTACATCCGGGCCAGCTTCTTTGCGCCGATCGAATCCGAATAGCCCGTCTTCGAGGTCGCCGATGCGCTGCACCTGGTTCTTCCTCCTGGCAGCCGCCGGCTGCAAGCCCGACGAGGAGATCCCTCCCCTCGTCACCACCATCGACGCCGCGGCCCCGGCGCGGGCCGAGGTCGCCCCAGCCGTGGACGAGGGCGCGGTGGAGGTGCCCGTGCGGCTGCTCAACCGCTACGGCGCCGCGGTGCCCGGCGGGGACGCGACGGTGACGGTGGAGGGCCCTACCGCGGTCGCCGCCGAGGCGGCGGTGTCCTTCGACCCCACCGGCTACGGCGCGGTCGAGGTCACCACGGAGGGCCCCGAGCGCTTCGAGGTGCAGGTGGCCACCACCGCCGACGCGGGCCTCGAGATCGGCGACCCGGCCCCCTGCGCCAGCGTGGCCGGCCCCCTGCAGGGCTTCGACATGCGCTCCTCCTGGCCCCAGCCCGTCGAGGGGGTGGTGCGCGCCGCCGCCCTGCTGGAGGGCATCGCGCTGGCCACCGAGTTCGAGGTCTGGGTCACGGGCGTCCTGCCCACCTCCCGCCCCCACCGCGTGCTGCAGATGCCCGATCCGATCCTCGGGATGCAGGTGGTCCACGTTGACGGCGACGGTGTGCCCGATCTGCTCGTCCGCAGCCGTGACGAGGTGATCCTGCTGCGCGGTCGCGCCCACGGCGGCCTCGCCTGGGGTACGGGCCTGGCGGCCGAGGGCATGGAGATCGCGGGCGCCTCGGTGGGCGATGTGGACGGCGACGGCGAGTCGGACGTGGCCTTCGCCCTCACCGGGAGCGCCGTGTCCCGGGTGGTCGTGGCCCTGGGGGACGGCTCCTGGAGCTTCGCGGAGGATCCCTCGCTTCGCCTGGAGCTGGCCTTCGTGCCGGTGGATCTCTCCGCCAGCCAGGCCGACTCCGACGCCGCGGGCGAGGTGGCCCTGCTGACCACCGACTCCGTGCTCATGCGCTACCACCTCATGGACGGCACCTGGGCCGAGACCAGCCCCTCCAGCCTCACCACCAACCTGGCCGCCCCGGCCAGCTTCCTGGGCGCGGCCGACCTCGACCAGGGCGGCGCGGACGACCCGGTGATGCTGTCCGCCGCCGCCGATGGTGTGGAGCAGACGGTGCTGTTCTACACCCTGGAGGGCGGCACCACCCGGTACCGGAAGAGCTACGAGGCGGCCGCCTTCGCCCTCGGTGACCTCACCGGCGACGGCCTGCCCGATGTGATCGCCCTGGCTGGCACCGACCTCCACATCATCCACTTCGACGCCGGTGAGGGCGCGGTGGACTTCACCTACACCACCATCGGCGCGGTGCAGGTGGACCGCGGCGACGGCGCCGAGCCCGAGGTGGGGCCCATCGCGGTCGGCATGCTCGACGGCGACCGCCGGCCCGACCTGCTCGTGGTGGACCAGGGCCTGCAGCTCTTCCCCGGCCGCGAGACGGAGTCGGCCTGGGCCGGCCGCGATGCCGCCTGGAGCCGCTACGACCTCACCCTCGCGAGCGCGCCCTGCCTCGCCGACCTCGACGGCGAGCGAGGGCTCGACACATTGGTCGCCTGGGTGGATCTCTACGGCGTCCCCGTGCTGCGCACCTGGTGGGTGGCGCCTGGCGAGAAGAGTGGCCTGCCGGAGCTGGCCCGCCGCGGCGAGCTCACCTTCGACGAGGGCGACACCCCGCTGGACCTCGCCATCCACGATGGCATGATCTACGGCCTGATCCAGCGCGGAGAGGCCACCTGGCTCGTGCAGCTGGAGCAGGAGGGCCTCGGCAACTACGTCGAGCGCGACTCCCTCGCGGTCACGGGTGGCCACCTGGCCGTGGGGGCCTTCGCCCAGGGCGGTGTCGTGGCGGTGGTGGATGATCTCGGCGATGGTGTCGTCTACGACGCGGGCCTCGCGGTGACCGGCGGCGTCGCCGTGGGCGACTTCGGCTGCCTCGCCAGCGGAGATCCGGACGGTGACGGCGTGGACGAGGTGCTCTCGGCCGCGGGCGCGGGCTGCTCCCTGCTGGCCGTGGACCTCGATGGCGACGGTGTGGACGAGGTCGCCACCAGTGTGGGCGACGCGCTCGGCGTGACCTGGGGCGGCGTGCAGACCGCGCTGGAGGGTGCGGGCCTCCTGTCCGCGACGGACCTGGACGGCGACGGCTGGCCCGAGCTGTTGGCCACCACCGGCGGTCAGACATGGATCCACCGCCCCCTCGCGGGCGGCTTCGCCCCGCCCTACGGCCTGCACGGCGTGGGCGTGCTGGCCGCCCCCCCGGTGATCGGCGATGTCACCGGCGATGGCGTGCCCGACCTGCTCGCCTACGGCGCCGACGGCATGCTCTGGTTCGCGCCGGGGATCTGACCCACAGCGCGGGGCTCCGCCCGCAACCCAAGGGGAGGCTGTAGGCTGGAGGCTGTAGGCTGTAGGTCGGACACGGCGCGCGGGTCACCTGTCCGTCCTCCGCCGCGGCCCGCTGGGCTATCGCCTCCGGTCTCCGGTCTCCCTTCTCCCCCTCCGGTCTCCAGCCTCCAGCCTCCAGCCTTTCGCGCCTGGCGCGCG
>JBDRKM010000148.1:0-10898 GCA_043814015.1 Pseudomonadota bacterium | reverse complement strand
CCCAGATGAACCATCTCGGGCGGCTCTGTCGCGCGGGGCCCCGGATCGGCGACGCTCCTCGCCCAGATGAACCATCTCGGGCGGCTCTGTCGCGCGGGGCCCCGGATCGGCGACGCTCCTCGCCCAGATGAACCATCTCGGCCGGCTCTGTCGCCGGGGGTCCCGAGGCGACACAGGTGGCCCGAGATGGTTCATCTCCCCCCCGCGGTGTCGCGTCCGGGGGGCCGGAGGCCGGCGGCGCCCGGATCTGGGACAGGAGGAATTCGTTCGCCTTGTCAGAAGATCTGAGGAATGGAAGTCTGCGGTGAGACGAGTGGAACGTACGCCATGCCCGCCGCGACCGCCGAGCGGCTGCTCTGGGCGCTCGCTGTCAACGCGGGCTCCGGCCACGATCCTCGTGTCGGCCAGACGGTGCGGCAACGCGCCGGCAGCGCTTTCGGCAGGGGCGGGGTTCATCCCCGCCCGCCGTGGAAAATCGAGCGGGGATAAACCCCGCCCCTACGCTACGAATCGTGGAGCGGCATCGCGAGTGGCCGAACCCTGGGTCATGGCCGGAACACCGATCACGTCCCGAGAGGGACCGTTCAGGGCCCCTCTCCGCCGAACAGCACGTAGGCGGCGCCGGTCCAGCCGTCGCTGAACTTGTCGATCCAGGCACCGATGGCGATGTCGTCGAAGCCGTCGCCGTCGAGATCGCCGCCACCCGCCGTGCACCCACCAGCGTAGTCCTGCTCGTCCTCGCCGTAGATGCGCGCGTCCGCGTCCGCCGGTCCGAGGTCGCCCGCCACGGGGCCCAGCAAGAGGTAGGCAGCCCCGGCGTTCGCACCGCGGCTGTCCTCGGCCGAGGCCGAGACCATGAAGTCCGTGAAGCCGTCGGCGTTCACGTCCCCCGCCGTCGAGACGCGGTAGCTGCACTCCCAGTCGGTGACGCCGGTGAGGGTGGCCACGGCCAGATCACCCAGGGTCCCCGAGGAGGAGACGGCGCCGGGCACCAGGTAGGCCCGGCCCGGGTAGGTGTCCTCGCCGCCACCGTACGGTGCGCCCACGAGCAGGTCGTCGAGGCCGTCGGCGTCCACGTCGCCCGCGCCCGCGACGGAGGCGCCGGCCCAATGGAAGGCGTCCTCGCCGTCGAGCATCAGGTCCGCGTCGCTGAGGTAGAGGGTTCCCGTGGGGACGGGGCCGTAGAGCACATAGGCCCGCCCCTGCTCGGGGTGGGTGCCCCAGACCCGCCGGGCGCCGATGACGAGGTCGTCGAGGCCATCACCGTTGAGGTCGCCCGCGCCGTCCAGGGCGGACGCGGCCTCGTCGGCCTCCATGACCCCGACCAGTCGGGTCTGGGCCACGTCCTCGATGCCCTGGGAGCCGAAGTGGGCACCCTCCACCAGGTAGGCAGCACCTGTGTCGGGCCGGCCCACGACCTCGGTCCGGTCGAACTCCAGCGCTCCCACCAGGAACTCCGCGACGCCGTCGCCGTCGGTGTCGCCCGCGGCCGCCAGGGTGGCGCCGGCCCACTCGCCCCCGTGCTCGCCCGCGTAGGCCGCGTCCGCGTCCGAGGCCTCGATCTCGCCGGACAGCGGACCGAGGAAGAGGTAGGCCACGCCCGGATCGGTCCCGGTGCCATCGTCCCCTGACCGGGCGCCCACGAGGATGTCGTCCACGCCGTCGCCGTCCAGATCGCCGGCCACGGCCACGTCCTGCCCGAAGACGTCGCCCCCGCTCGCGCCCCGGAGCACGGCGTCGGCGATGTTCGTGGCGACGCCGGAGGTGGGGGCACCGTAGAACACGTAGGCCCAGCCGCGGTAGCGATGGCTCGTGCCGTCCTGGGCCGAGACCACCAGCACGCCGTCGCCCATGTCCATGGCGACCGCGAACTCGTTGTAGAGGTCCTCCCCGACGATCTTCACGGCGGCGTCCCCGAGCTCGATGTCGCCGTAGATGCCCGAGCAGGGGCTGACCGTCGCGTCGCAGTCGTTGAGGGCGCCGTCGCCGCAGATCTCCTCGGCGCCAGGGTAGACCGTCGCATCACCGTCGTCGCAGTCCTGGTCGTCCACGATCCAGCTGGGGGGCGCCTCGCAGGCCATGGAGATCTCGTCGGGATCGCCGTAGCCGTCGCTGTCGTCATCGGGGTGCCAGGTGGTGGCGCCCGGATGGATCGCGGGATCGTCGTCGTCGCAGTCGGCGCTGTCCGCGACCCGACCCGTGGGCTGGGTACACGCCACCACACCGTCCTCGGCCCAGCCGAAGCCGTCGCCATCGGCGTCCGCGTACCAGATGGCGGCGTCGACCGCGTCGTCCTCGTCCACCGTGCCGTCGCAGTCGTCGTCCGCGCCGTTGCACCGCTCGTCGGCCTCGGGGTGGACCTCCGGATCGCCATCGTCGCAGTCCCCGGGGGTGTCGCCGTAGCCCGACGGCTGGGTGCAGGCCTGGACCGTGCTCGCGTCGTCCCCGTAGCCGTCCACGTCGTCGTCCAGGTACCAGGTGGGGGCATCGACCGCGTCGCCCTCGTCCACCGTGCCGTCGCAGTCGTCGTCCGTGCCGTTGCACAGCTCCTCGGCGCCAGGGTGGATGGCGGGATCGCGGTCGTCGCAGTCGTCACCGCCGGCGTTCAGGTCGCGATAGCCGTCGTGGTCCAGGTCCCAGCAGGCGGAGAGGCCCGCGCAGGCGAGGAGCAGGGCGAGGGTGCGGGGGTTGGACATGGCTGCCTCCAGGGTGCTCTTCGACCTCGACGGTAGCAGGGAGCCGCTGCCCGCGGGTTCAGTCAACGCGCAGGTCCCGTTGCAGGCTCGGTGCGGTCCTCCACCAGCACCAGGGCGCCACCGGCCCCACCTGCCACCAGCCCTGAGCCCGCCAGGACCCACAGGGGGAGGGTGACGGAGGCCATGGCGCCCGGGCTGCCGAAGTGGATGTCGCCGCCGGTCACGCCGGTCCGGATGGCCAGCAGGCTCCAGCCCGAGAGCGCGGTGGTGGCCAGCCCCCCCACGAGCAGCGCCCGGCCAGCCTGACGACGCGCCGACGGTGGTGGTGCCGGGGAGGACAGCGCCTGGACCGGCGCCCGAGGGATCAGCAGGCCGTGCTCCCAGCGCCAGACCTGCTCCTCGGGGCCGAGGGAGACCACCCAGGCGGACTGCTGCTCCGGCCCCATGCTGGCCAGGAGCGTGCGCAGCCGGGCGGCGGGCAGGCCAGGGAGGGCGTCCGCGCTGCCGAGCCAGACCGCCGCACCGGGCGCCGTCTCGAACACCAAGCCGCGGGTGGCCTCGGCGCCCGGCGCAAGGAGTCGAAGCGCATGCCGGCCCGCGGGGAGCTCCAGCACAGCGTCACCGGCGATGGGGGCGCCGTCGAGCAGGACCTGCCAGGTGGGCAGCAGCCCCACGCCGAGGGTGGCGGCCCCGGCCTGGCTGGCCGCCAAGGCGTCCTCGAAGAAGCGCGCCTGGATGAGAGGCGGAAGATCCCGTATCCAGGGAGCGCCCGGGGCCCTGGCCTGTACCTGGGCGAAGGCCGCGGAGGCGCGGACGTCCTGGCCCTCGCGCAGCGCCAGCAGCCCCTCCTCGAAGGCGGGCCGCGCCAGGAGCGCGGGATCATCAATGGGCCAGGACAGACATGGCTCGCTCTCCTGGAGCCGCACGACCCGATCGAGCAGCGGACCGCTGGGCTCGCCCGTGAGCCGCGCGACCTCGATCTCGCGCAGCTCCGCAACCCAGGCGTCCTGGGAGAGAGGAGTGCCCGCGCAGGGCAGGAGCCGGGCGCCAAGCAGGGTGGGCTCTTCGGGCCGCAGCAGGTCGCGCAGCAGCAGGGGCTCCAGAGCCGCGGTGACGGTGCCAGGGGCGGCCTCGGTCACGAGCTGCTCGGCGTGCGCGTGCCAGCCCTCGCCGGGCTCGCCGAGCACCACCAACCGCTCCGCGGCCCGCGCCGGCTGCGCCAGCGCCAGCCCCGTCACCGAGCCGGCCACGATCCGTCGGAGCAGCATCCTTTCCTTGGTTCTCCAGGGGAGGTATAGCCGAGCGGGGAAGGAACTGTGTTCAGTCGATGCGCAGGTTCGCGGGGTCGGGGCTCCCAGGCCAGTGGACGCGCCCCGGTGGCAGCGCCAGCCGGGTCCGCCCACGCTCCTTCTGGAAGATCTCTCCCTGCACGCCCAGAGCCGCCAGTTGCTGGCGCAGTGTGCGGATCAGGGTGTGGAGGCTGGAGCGGCTCATGCGCGGGGCCAACCGCCCCCAGAGCGCTGAGCGCAGGTCGCGATCCGCGACCCAGCCCCCCTCGGCCTCGGCCAAGACCTGCAGCAGCACGAAGCCCTGCCCGGCGTGGAGCTGCCCGAGGGGCTCGCGGTCGCGCTGGGAGAGCCGCACCAACCGGACGAGGCCCTCCCCCGGTCCCTGGGGCTCCAGCTCCAGGAGCAGGTCCACCGGTGGCCCGCCCGGGCCGCGGGTGCGGGAGAGCCCATCGCCGGGATCGTCCGCCAGGGGAGGGCGGAGGCACGCGACGCGCCAGGAGGAGCAGCCTGCCAGGCGCAGGACATCGCCCTCCCGCAACGAGCGCCAGTCCATGATGCGTCGCCCGTTCACGGTGGTGCCGTTGGAAGAGCCGAGATCCCGGACCAGGCAGCGACCCCGCTGCCACTCGATGACCGCGTGCCGCGAGCTGACCAGATCGTCCTCGATCACGAGGTCGTTGAAGGGGTGGCGCCCGATGCTCAGGGCCGCGCCGAAGTTCACCCGCCGGTCGCCGTCGAGCTGGACGAGCTCGCTGGTCTCTCGCCCTCGTTCGCCGATGCGCCACCTCCGGTGGTGAGATTCAGCAGGGGGAGCACCAGCTCCTCGCCCGCGGCGACGTCGATCATGTATACCACTGGAGGAAGCTGTGAACAGCTCGGCGCCCGGCACTGGACCCGCAGCCGGTGGGGGCCCGGCGTCGCCGTGATCAGGACCGGGCTGTCGGCGTCCTCGGCTACCGCCCCATCATCGAGCCAGACGTCGGCCCAGGGTGGCTCGAAGGAGACCCGCAGGTGGGCGTGCGCGGGCCCTGCAGGGGCCGGGCGCGGAGCGACGGCGGGCGCGCTGGCCGGCACTCGCACGGGGGGGAGCGCGGTGGGCAGGTCCTCTGCGGTGGGCGCGCTGGTCAGCGCCACAGCGGGCCGAGGCACCGTGGGCAGGACCTCTGCGGCGGGTGCCGCGGCCTCGGGAACCCCGGCTTCACCGGCTTCGCCGCGGTGGTGGATGACGAATGCGATCCCGAGGCCGGCCAGCAGCAGGACGCCGCCCATCACGAGCGCCGGGCCCCACCGGCGGGCCACCCTGTGTCCTTCGGGCTCCTCGGGCGCACGCGTCCGGCTGACCCTGGGCCACAGGGAACGCAGCTCGGACAGGGGGTCCGAGCCGGCGGGCTGGCTGGCGGCCAGGCGGTCGATCTCCTCGGCCACCACCTTCGCGTCGGCCGGGCGGGCCGCCGGGTCCTTCTCCAGCAGGCGCGCCAGCAGCGGTGCCAACGCCGGGCACAGGCGCCCCATGGCCGGCCGGCGGCGGTCGAAGGGCTCGTGTAGCACGGCGTGCAGCACCGCCCCCTCGCTGGGACCATCGAAGAGCTGCTCGCCGGTCGCGAGATCGAAGAGGACCGCGCCCAGCGCGAAGAGATCGGCGCGGGCCGTGACCTCCCCGGGCGCGCTGACCTGTTCGGGCGAGAGGTAGCGCAGCGTGCCGCGCAGCTCCTCTCCCGCGGTGGGCGTGACGGTGCCCACGCGCGCCCGGGCGATGCCGAAGTCCAGGATCTTCACCGTGCCGCGCCTGTCCACCATGAGGTTGGAGGGCTTCACGTCCCGGTGCACCAGGTGCAGCGGCTGGCCATCCAGACCCGTGGCGCCGTGGATCTCCGCCAGGCCCGCACAGACCTGGCGGGCCAGGTGCAGCACCAGCCCGAGCGGAAGACCGCGCCCACGCCGGCGCGCCGCCTCCACCAGATCGGCGAGGGTGACGCCCTCGACCAGCTCCATGGCCAGGAACAGTCGCCCCCTCTCCTCGCCCAGGTCGAAGATCTCTGCCACGTTGGGGTGGTGGACCAGGGCCCCCAGGCGGGCCTCCCGAGCGAGCGCCTCGGCGAACGCCGCTCTCTCACCATCCCTACCGGACGGAAGGATCTTCAGCGCGACCCGCTTGCGGAAGCCCCGCGGGCCTTCCTGCACGGCCTCGACAACCCGTCCCCAGGCCCCCTCGCCCAGGGTGCGGATGACACGGTACCGGCCGATGCGTTCCATGGGGGGATAGTAGGTTCTTGCCTCTCTGCTGACCAGGGCGCCTGTGGGGGGTAGCCATCCTATGCAGTGACGGAAGGGCTGGCGATCCTCGCCTGATCTCGGTTGCCACAGCGTTCCCGGCTGTAGCGCGCCAGGTGACCTGCCTCGCGGGGATACCGCACATCAGACCTCCAGGCAGAGTATGCTTCGTGCAGTCATTATCGACAAGCCACGGCAGCGCCTCCACCCCGCGCAGGGCCTCTCGAGGAGCTCCGCAGGGGCAGACGACGGCGCGCTCCACCCGCGCAGAGCAGTGCGGGCCCTCGAGGAATCCGGCGCTTGGCCAGAGGGGTGCCGATCCGGGCCCCTCTGGCCGCGAGTGCGCTTCCGACGGCCTCGAGGGCACTCTCGAAGGCCGTCTTCGCCCACACCTCTCCCTCGCGCTCGTTCATGCGGCGGTTGCGGGGTGCCCTGGGCTCAAGGGACGGCGACCTGCTTGGCAGGCGGAGCGCGGGCAGACGTCTCTTCGGACCTGCGCAGGCTGGCTCGCCCGCTCAGGGAGGCTGGCGGCAGCACCAGGGCGCGGACGGTCATCCGCTTTCCGCAGTGCGGGCAGGCCATGGAGTTGACGGAGAGCGTTCTCCAGAAAAGATCGGCCCAGGGGAGGTGCCAAGGCCGGTGGCGGCGGGTGTCCGGTGGGATGATGCGGAAGCGTGGATCTGGTCCGCCACCTTTGCCCAGCGCCCCCAGCGACGCTGTCTTCGGCGGGGGGGACCACTTCGGCGCGCAGCGCGGCTCTCGCGCCCAGGACGCCATGATACGGTAAGGTCAACGCGCCGAAAACGCCCGCTTCGGGCGGTGACGCGACAACTCGGAGGTGGGGAGTGGGGGCCGGAAGGATCCCGGACCTCAGCGACCCACCACTCCCGCCTCCCCCCAGAAGTCCGGGGTCTCGGGGCGGGTGGGCTGGAACCAGCGGCCGCCGCAGCCCACCAGGCGTGGGCGCTTCATGGCCGTGAGATCCCGCAGGGGATCGCCGTCCACCAGCACTAGATCGGCGGCGTAGCCGGGCCTCACCGCGCCGAGCTCGCCGGCGAGGCCGAGGAGCTTGGCGGCGCGGGTGGTGGCGGCGCGCAGGACCTCGAGGCGGGGCAGACCGCCGGCCTCCAGCCGCAGCAGCTCGTCGGGCAACTCACCGGGGAAGACCACCAGGGCGCCCAGATCCGTGCCGGTGCAGATGGGCACGCCCGCGGCCACGAGGCGCTCCAGGCTCCGGTAGATACCGGGCAGGCGGGCGCGGTGGTTGCGGGTGGCGCCCACGACCTTGTCGTCGAAGTCGGTCTCTTCCGCCTCCCACTGGGCCGCCAAGCGCCGCAGGCGGGCCAGCACGGAGGGCTCGAACTGCTCGGCGGCCCGGGGGCTCCGCAGGAAGGGCAGTTTGTCACCGAACCGGATCAGGTTCTCCTGCACGGTCATGGTGGGGACGCTCGCGATGCCGCTGGCAGCGAAGGCCGTGGCCTCCTCCTCGGTCAGGTCCCGGTCGAACATCAGATGCTCGAGGCTGCTCACGGGGGCGCGCAGGCCGGGCTCCAGATCCAGGCCGCAGCCGTGGTGCATGGCCACGGGAAGGCCCAGGCGTTGGGCTTCCGCGCAGACGGCCGCGATGGTCGAGCCCGGCAGAACAGGCAGAGGGAACGCAGGATCGAAGCGGGAGTCCAGCCGCTGGTAGCCCAGCTTGACCAGGCCGGCGCCACCCCGCGCCAGGCGGCCCACCATGGCCACGGCCTCGGCCTCCGAGCGCAGCTCCACCCGGAGCTGCCCCGCGAGGGCCGCCACGGGCCAGGGGACAGGCTCGATGTAGTCGGGGTAGCCGCCGGGGCAGGTCAGGATGGGACCCGCGGCGACGATCCGGGGCCCGGGGAAGTGACCCGCGGCGATGCGCCGGCGCACCAGCCGGATGACGCCCAAAGGATCGAGCATGTCGCGCACACAGACCACGCCCGAGGCGAGGGTGGCGCGCAGGTTGCGCCGGTACTGCCGGATGCTGGCCAGCAGGTCGAAGCGCTCCTCGCCGGTCCCGAAGAAGGACAGGATGTGGGCGTGGCAGTCGATCAGCCCCGGCATCAGGGCGCGGCCTTCGCAGGGGACCTCCGCCCAGCCGGGCCGGGGCGCCCCCGGGTCAAGATCGAGGATGCGCGGGCCCTCCACGAGCACGCCCGTGGGCGCCGACAGCTCGCCGCTCTCCAGATCGAGCACACGGGCATCGCGCAGGAGGAGGCGCCTCGAACGATGCTTCAAGGGCGTGATCATCGCGCCGCAGAGGGGGTGTCGCCGGGTCATGGGGCCCTCGGAGGAGGTCGGGGAGGGGAACAGGGTGACACGAATCGGCCGCGGCCGCGGCCGCAGCCGCGTCTCCAGGAGCGATCTCGGTCGGGTGAGGCCTGGTCCAGGCTCACTCCGCGAGCTGGAGGGAGAACCATGGAGCGCGGACTCTCGGTGACGCTCCCACCGCTCCTGGCTTCGGCCTGTAACGCCCAAAAAAATGGGCTATCATCCTACGCCACCCACCCATTCCCAGGAGGCCCCCATGCTCCACTGGCGCCACGCCCTCTGCCTCGCCCCTGCCCTGCTGCTCCCGACCCTCCTGCTCGCGCGCGAGCCCGCCACGACCGCACGCCTCGGTCCAGGCACGGTGCTGCACGATGTCACCCTCACCGTGCAGGTGGACGGCGAGCACACGGTCCGCGTCCGGCGCGACTTCGTCCTGCCCGAGGGCCGCACCTCCACCCTGGACGACGGGCGCACCCGCTACGTGGGCGAGCTCGAGGCGGTGGAGATGACCATCGGGGCCATGTCCTTCAAGGTCGCGCCCACCCTCAAGGTGACCAGCAGTGGGGGCGAGCAGACCGTGGCGGTCGTCGGGCGCTTCTTCGGCCGCCAGGCCATGGGCGACACCAACCAGTTCGCCACCGAGGTGGACTTCGAGCTCGACGGGCAGACCTACCACTACACCGCCAGGGCCACCCAGGGCTGCATGAGCGGTGACACCCCCATCGCCATGGCGGATGGCTCATGGCTGCCCATCGCGGAGATCCTGCCCGGCGAGTTCGTCCTCGACCCCGTCACCGGGGCCCACGTGGAGGTGCTGGCCGTGCGCAAGGGGCCCGAGCCCCTGCCCCTGCACGAGCTGGGCTACGGCTCCGTCACCGTGCGCTTCTCCGGCGAGCACCCCCTGCCCCTGGCCGACGGCCTGGAGGTGGCGCGCGACGTCGAGATCGGCGACCAGGTGATGGGTGCGGACGGTGCCTGGCACCGGGTCACCGTGCATCGCGTGCTGCCCCCGGTTCCCGGTCAGCAGGTCTACAACCTCGATCTCGCCGTGCGCTCCGGTGACCCGAAGGACCACCTCGTGCTGGCCCACGGCCTGGTGGTAGGCGACAACTGGCTGCAGCGGGAGTTGGGCCGGAAGGACTAAGTGCCGCCGCGGTCCGGGAGACGAGACCCCAGCTCTGCACCAGCCCCGAGGGCCATGATCCACCCGGGGATACCGCACATCAGACCTCCGGCCAGAATATGCTTCGTGCCGTGCTTATCGTCAAGCCCTGGCAGCGCCTCCACCCCGCGCAGGGCCTCTCGAGGCGCTCTGCAGGGGCTGACGACGGCGCGCTCCACCCGCGCGGAGCAGCGCGGGTCCTCGAAGAAGCCGGCACTCGTCCAGATGAGGACCGATCCGGCCGCGAGCGCGCTTCCGGCGGCGGCGGGGGCACTCTCGAAGGCCGTCGCGCGCGAAGAGGCCGTCGAGCACGATGGAATGGAAGTGTGGATCGATCGCCAGGGCGGACGAGAACCGTTGGATGACGGTGATGGCGCCGGGCTGCCCGTGGGGCAGGCCCAGCCGCGCGCGATACCAGGCGAAGACCACCTCCAGGAAGACCCCGAGCACACCGCGACACAGGTCGTGGTCGTGGGCAAGGAGCAAGCGGCGTGACCATGGGAGCGTGAGTACCCACTGGTGTACGGGGACGTCGGGCAGCTGGGTGTCGAAACGTCGAACCCTTCGTCGACCGATCTTCGTCACTTCGACACCCTGAAGGCGTCCTGATGCCTCCTCGCCCCAACCCAACCCACCCGGCGACGACGCGACCTCGATGGCCCCCCGGCGCGCCGACCCTCCCGCTCGATCCGGCCCGAACCCAGCCCCGCCCGGGCCGCATCACCCCTCCCCGAGCGCCGCCAGCAGCGCTGCGCGCGCCGAGGCCAGGTCGAAGCGGGCCTGCACGGCCCTGAGCTGCGCGCGGGTGGCGTCGAGCTGGGCGTCGGACAGCTCCACCGAATCGCCGAGCCCATGCTCGTAGCGCCCTTCGGCCAGGCGCAGGCGCTCGCGGGCGGCGTCGGCGGCCTCGCTCGCGGCCTCCACCGTGGCGCGGGCGGCCCCCCCGCCCCAGATGGGCACGGACAGGCCGAGGCCCCCCTCCCAGTTGAGGGCGGCGCGCTGGGGCTGGACGGCGGTGGCCGCGATGGCGGCGTCGGCCGAGAGCTCCGGAGCCAGGGCGCCGCGCTCGGCGGCCAGATCGGCGCGGGCGGCCTCCACGCTCGCGCGCTGGGCGGCGACGTCGGGGCGGGCGGCCAGCGCGCGGGCAGAGAGCGTTTCCAGCGGGTCGTCTTCGCCCGGGATCGCGGG
>JBDRKM010000147.1:0-23896 GCA_043814015.1 Pseudomonadota bacterium | reverse complement strand
GCCGCGGCGCGCCGGGCGGCCTCATCCGCCGCGAGGAGCTCCTTGAGCTGATCCGGCTCGCTCTCGGGCAAGAGCGCGCCCAGGGTGGCCATCTCGAACAGCACCGCGGCCAGCCCGAAGACGTCGGCGGCCGGGCCCACGTCACGGCCCAGGGCCTGCTCGGGCGCCATGTAGCCCCAGGTGCCCTTGACCGTGCCCTCGCGCTCGCGGCTGAACAGGGCCCGGCTGATGCCGAAGTCGAGCACCTTCACCAGCCCCTGGCTGTTGATCATGAGGTTGGAGGGCTTGATGTCACGGTGGATGAGGTGCAGGGGGTGGCCGTCCTCGCCCGCGGCGGTGTGGGCGTAGTGCAGCCCATCGCAGACCTGGCGCCCGATCTCGGCGATCACGGGCATGGGGATCAGCAGCGCGTGCTTGCGGCACAGGCCGATGGCGCGCCGCACCGTGATGCCGTCCACGAATTCCATCACCAGATAGAAGCGCTCGCCCTGGCGGTCGAAGTCCTGGATCTGCACCAGGTTCTGGTGCTGCAGCTGGGAGCCGATGCGGGCCTCGTTGACGAACAGGCGTTGAAAGCCCTCATCCGTGGCGAAATCTGGCAGGATGACCTTGACCGCCACCCGCGGGCTGACGCCGGCCAGGCTCTCACGCCGCCCCTCGAACACCCGCGCCATGCCGCCGGTGCTGATGGCGCGCACCAGCCGGTAGCGCCCCAGGCGTCCGGGGGTGCCGTCGGGGAGGCGGGGCTCTTCGAGCGCCGGGTGGGTCGTGGACGTGGGCATCGCTCCTTGGCGAGGGGCCGTTTTCGTGCTGGAGTATACAACCCTCGGCAGCGGGCGCCAACCGCCAGGCGGCGCAGGCCAGGTCACATCCGATCGAGCGTCCGCACACCCACCAGCCCCATGCCCGCGCCCAGCACCCGCGCGGTGGCCTCCACCAGCCCGAGCCGCGCCGCCACCAGCGCAGGTTCCTCCGCCCGCAGCACGGGCACCTGGTAGTAGAAGCGGTTGAAGGCACCGGCCAGGCCGAAGAGGTAGTCGCACAGCATGTTGGGCCGGCGGGCGGCGAGCGCGGTGCGCAGGGCCTCGGGGTAGCGCAGCAGGGCCAGGGCCAGGTCGCGCTCGGCGGGCTCGGCCACGGTGAGGCGCTCGACGGCGGGGTCCTCGATCCCGGCCTTGCGCTGGATGCTCCGGCAGCGGGCGTAGGAGTACATCAGGAAGGGCGCGGTGTTGCCCTCCAGGGCCAACATGCGGTCCCAGTCGAAGACCACGTTGGACTGCGGGTTCTGGGAGAGGTCGGCGTAGCGCACGGCGCTGACCCCGACCGCCTCGGCGATGGCGGCGCGCTCCTCCTCGGGGATGTCTGGCGACTTCTCGTCCACCACCGTCCGCGCGCGGTTGGCGGCCTCGTCCAGCAAGGCCTCGAGCCGGATGACGTTGCCCTTGCGGTTGGCCATGACCCCCTCTGGCAGGGTCAGCATGCCAAACCAGACGTGCTCGAGGGTGGCCTCACACAAGCCGGCCTTCTTCGCGGCGGCGAAGACCTGCCGGAAGTGCAGCTGCTGGCGGACGTCGGTGACGTAGACCACGGCGTCGGGGGTCCAGCGCTCCTGGCGGTACCGCAGCGCGGCCAGATCCGTGGTGGCGTACAGGGCCGCACCGTCCCGCTTGCGGACCAGCATGGGGCTGTCGCCCAGGCCCTTGCCGTCGGAGCTGTCGAAGCGCACCACCAGGGCACCGTCGTCCTCTTCGGCCAGCCCGCGGGCCTGCAGATCCTCCACCAGGGGGGCCAGCATGGGCTGGTAGAAGGACTCGCCCAGGGTCACGTCGAAGCGCACGCCCATGCGGGAGTAGACGCCGTCGAACTCCACCAGGGAGGCCTCCACGAAGCGGTGCCAGAGCGCTATGCGGTCGGGATCTCCGGCCTGCAGGGCGGCCGTCGCGGCGCGCGCGTCATCCTCCAGGGCGGGGTCCTTCTCGGCCTCGGTGCCGAACAGCACGTACAGGCGCTGCAGCTCGCCGATGGCGTCGGCGGCGAAGGCGCCCTCGTCCCGCCACCGCTCCCAGGCCACCATCAGCTTGCCGAACTGGGTGCCCCAGTCGCCGATGTGGTTGTCGCCCACCACCTCGAAGCCCAGCGCGCGCATCATGCGGGCCAGGGCGTCACCGATGTTGGTGGAGCGCAGGTGCCCCACGTGCATGCGCTTGGCCACATTGGGCGAGCCGTAGTCGATCACCACCCGCTTCCCGGCGCCGTCCCTGGGCAGGGCCAGATCGTCGGACCGGACCCGAAGCAGGAGCTGCTCGGCCAGCCAGGCGTCGTCCAGGCGCAGGTTGATGAAGCCCTTGAGCACCTCGACGGAGCGCAGCGCGGGGTGCGCGGGCAGCGCGTCCACTACGGCCTGCGCACAGACCACCGGGGGCCTGCGCAGCGCCTTGGTCAGGCGGAAGGCCAGGTTGCTCTGGTAGTCGCCGAGGCTGGCGTCCGCCGTGGCCTGGACGGCCGGCCCGTCGAGGGCCAGGCCTGGCGCCACGGCCTCGATGGCTTCGAGGACGAGGGCGCCGAGGAGATCGGGCAGGGTCTGCATCAGGGGGACCTCCGGAGGCCCCGCGGGTAACACGACGCGGAGGCCAGCGGTCAGGTGTCAGGTGTCAGGTTGATACCGACGCCGCTGCCGCCCCCCGGGGCGGCCCGCAGCGGCGACCGTCAAGCACCTTGCATAGCTGGCTTCATTGCTGGCTGATAGCTGATACCTGACGGCTGACGGCTTGAATGCTACCAGTCCCCCGGCTTCATCACCTTCACCACGCGGTCCTCCAGCGCGAGGTCGATCAGGGTGGCCTCCGCGGGCTTGCTGCCGTCAGCCTCGCGCAGCAACCTGCAGGCCGGCCGGGCGAAGGTCTTGGGGGTGCGCGCCCCGGAGACCGACACCACGATGCGCCCCGAGGCCAGCTTCATCAGCGAGCCCGGTGGGAAGAGCCCCATGCGGTTGATGAACAGGGTGAGCAGGTGTGGGTCGTAGGCGGTCCCGCCCTGAGCGGCCATGCGGGCCAGGGCGTCGGGCTGGGCCAGGATGGGGCCCCGGCCGGGGCGGTAGCGGGTCAGGATGTCGTAGTCGTCGGCGATGTGGATGAGGCGGGCGAAGAGGGTGGGCTTGCCCAGCGGGGAGTCGTAGGGGCGGTGGTGCTCGACGACGCACAGCAGGCGGCGGACCTTGGCTTCGTGGAAGCCGCGTTGGCGCATGAGGGTGCGCAGGCCCGCGGTGGTGTGCCGAGCGTAGGGCACGAAGTAGCCGTCCTCCTGCACGGACACGCCGACGTCGTGAAACATGCCGGCCACGCCGAGATCTCCCAGCGTGGTGTCGGCCAGGCCCGCGGCGCGGCCGATCATCAGGGAGAGGTTGGTGACCATCAGGATGTGGCGCGCATACGGCGGCAGCCGCTCGTCGTGCTCCCGGGCCAGCTCGCCCGCCCCCACCTTGCGGGTGTTGTCGATCAGCTCGTTCACCAGGCGCCGCACCGGCAGCGGGTTGGGCATGCGGTTGGCGGCCAGGTTCTTGTAGGCCTCGGTGACGACGTTGGCGCTCTGCTGGTACACGTCCATGAAGGCGCGTTCGGCCTTGCGGGTGCGCTCACCCTTCATGCGGAACCTGAAGGGCCCGTGCAGCTCGATGGAGGAGAGGCCGTTGTCGTTGAGCTTCTGCTGCAGCGCGTGGCGTGCCGCGCCGCCCGCGGGCTTCTCCGCGAGCGCGGCGATCAGGAAGCGGATCTGGGCCGGAGAGAGCGGCTCGTTGCAGGAGATGCCGCCCACGTTGTGGCGCCGGAGATCGGCGCCCAGCGCCTCGATGTGCTCCAGCCCCATGTCGAAGCGGATGCGCACGTCGTTGACGTAGACCTGGTCCTCGACGCAGATGAGGTGCACGGTGCCCAGCACCTCGTGCAGGCGGTGGTGGACCCGGGACCACTCCTGCACGGGCGCCTCGAAGGCCTGGTTGTCCAGGGCGTGCAGGCGGGTCATGCGCAGCAGGCCGTACAGCAGGCGGGCGAACTGCTCGCCCACCTCGCGGACCTGCCGCGACAGCTCGCGATCCTCGGCGGAGCGCGCGCGCTCGAGCTGGCGTCCGAGGCGCTCCTGCGCGACCTTGATGTCGTCCTGTTCAGCGGCCATCGTCCACCCTCACGCCCAGGCGGCGGTGGCGCACGAGGCACTGCATGCAGTGGGTGTGCAGCTCCTCGCTCGCGGTCTTGGCCACCAGCCGGATGTACTCCTCGGCCTGGTCGCCGGGGATCACCGCGAGGCCGGTCACGGCGGCGCGCTTGAGGCTGGCCTGCCCGAGCTTGACGCGCTCCAACAGACCCTTTGGCTTGATCCAGCCCAGGAAGGTGTGCAAGGCGCGCTCCTCCCAGATGCGCACCATGGCCAGGGCCAGGGCGTCCAGCTCCCGGTTCTCGAGATCGCGGCCGCCGCTGCTCTGCAGCCGGGTGGCCACGGCGTGGAAAGCCCAGCGCTCGCGGTGGGTCTCCAGCATGCGCAGGGCCCGCAGGCGCACCTCGACGCTGCCAGCCTCCAGCAGGCGCGCCAGGCGTTGGCCCACGGCCTGGTCGTAGACGCCGTGTTCGATGATGGCGAGGGCCTGGAGCTGGACCTCCACGTCGGCGTCGGCCACGATCTCCAGCGCGAGCTGGCGGCCTTTCGCCTGATTGACGGCCGCCAGCACCTGGAGCAGGTCGGCCGCCACGGGGGGCTCGGACTCACGGACCCCGCGGGCGATGTCGGCCTCGTGGCCCACCCCGGACTCCACCAGCAGGTTGCGGGTGACCCAGCGGGCGGTGTTGCTCCGCTCGGTGCGCAGGATGATGAGCAGCAGGGGCACGCGGTTGCCAGGGATGGTGGCCACCAAGGCGAGCAGCTCCTCGGGCACCTCGCGGGATCCGGCCGGGACCGAGCGGATGATGCGGGAGAGGGCGCGCTCGTCCGTGAAGGCCTCAAGCAGCTCCTCGCGGCGCTCGAGGTCCTTCTCGCGGAACGGCAGGGCCTGGATGATCTGCATGACCTCCAGCAGGGACGACAGCAGGCCCTCGGAGAGCAGAAAGTCGCGGATCTCCCGCAGGATGGGGATGGCCTCCTCGAGCTCCAGCGGCTCCACGGGGTTGCAGGCCACCTCGAGGATCTCCCGCAGCAGGCTCACGCACTGGCTGGGGAGCGCCACGTTGGAGTCCTCCCCCTGCAGGGCCATGAGCACCACCTCGTCCACGGGTGTGTGCGCCAGGGGGACCCGCTGGGTGAACTCGGGCCAGGGGACGTCGAAGCCCTCGGCCACGCCGCCGTACAGCATGTTCAGGGTGTGGCCATCGCCGCCGTCGTCTTCGCCGGCGTCACCGCCGTCACCGCCCTCACCGCCGGCCTCGCCGACGAGGTCTCCCAGCATGGCGCTGTCCACCACCTCGGTCTCGTCGTCCTCAGGGACGAAGCCCTCCACGGAGTCCACCTCGATCTTCTTGAACCCGGCCTTCCAGAGCAGGGTGACGATGTCGTCCTCCTGCTGCCGGACGCCCACGTAGCGGATGGAGAGGATGCCCAGCAGCTGGGTGATCTCCTCCCACGGCACGTCCGGCTGGATCGCGATGCGGCGCACGCCGTCGCGGAACAGGCGAAAGGAGAGCGAGCGCTCGCGATCGCGGTTCAGGTAGACGACCTCGGCACCCAGCACCATCTCCCAGGGCCGGATGGTCAGGCGCAGCGCGCCATAGGCCTCGAAGAAGGACCAGAAAGTCCGCTTCATCTCATCGAGGAATTTCCGGATGGCCTCGTTGTCCGGCTCGTAGAGCAGGTAGGAGCGGGCGGCGCGGCCCAGCGTGACCAGGGCGTCGCTGGCCGCGCGCCCCCTCTCGCTGGTGCCGACCACCTCCTCGTCGGCGCCATCATCGTCCCGCAGTGGAAGCCGCGGCGGTGGGAGGCACTCCTCGGGCGCACCTTCGCCCTCAGGCGCCGTGGGGGTCGCCGCGATGGGCGGCGGGGCCAGGTTGGGGGGGGCGGGCTCCGTGAGGGGCTGTGCCTCCTCGCCGAGATCCCACAGGGAGTCATCACTGCCAGACATGCGCTTCACCTGTGCCTGGTAGCATACAGGAGAAACGGGGCAGAGTCCCGGGCGACGCGCTAAGCTGCACAGCCGGAAGGCTGCGCCATGACCATCGAGAAGCCCCGCATCATCTCCGTCGGCACCGCCAACCCCGCCACCTGGTACAGCCAGCGCGAGGTGATCGAGCGCTATGGGGTCGCGGATCCGCGCATTCAATCGCTGTTCACCTCGGGCCACATCGACGGGCGGAGCCTGATCCTCCCGCCTCCCAGCCCCGAGGGGGTGCCGCTGGAGACCCAGGGCCAGCTCCTCGCCAAGCACCTCGCCGGCGCAAAGGACTTCGGCGCGCGCGCGGTGCACGGCGCCCTGGAGCAGGCGGGCCTGACCCCCGGCGACGTCGACTACCTCGTGGGTGTGACCACCACGGGCTTCATGGCCCCCGGCCTCTCGGCCCACCTCGTGCAGCACCTCGGGATGCGCCCGGACTGCGCCCGCCTCGATGTGGTCGGCATGGGCTGCAACGCGGGCCTCAACGGCCTGAACCCCACCGCGACCTGGGCCAGGGCCCACCCCGGCAAGAACGCCCTCATGGCCTGCATCGAGGTGTGCTCGGCGGCCTATGTGTTCGACAACACCATGCGCACGGCCGTGGTCAACAGCCTCTTCGGCGACGGCGCGGCCGCCATCGTGGTGCGGGCCGATCCTGCCGACGACGTGCGCTTCGCCCCTGAGATCCTCGACTTCGAGTCCCACATCATCGTCCCCGCCCTGCGCGCCATGCGCTACGACTGGGACGATACCGCCCACAAGTTCTCCTTCTTCCTGGCCCCGGACATCCCCTACTTCATCGGCGAGCACGCCGAGACCCCGGTGGATGCGCTCCTGGCGCGGCACGGCCTCAGGCGCCGCCATGTGGCCCACTGGGTGGTGCACTCGGGCGGCAAAAAGGTGATCGACGCGATGATGTACAACCTGGGCCTCACCGCCCACGATGTGCGTCACACCGTCTCGGTGCTGCGCGATCACGGCAACCTCTCCAGCGGCTCCTTCCTGTTCTCCCTGCAGCGCCTCCACGCCGAGCACGTCGTGGAGCGCGGCGACTACGGCGTCTTCATCACCATGGGCCCGGGCACCTCCATCGAGACCGCCCTGGTGCGCTGGTAGGCTCCCTCCCGCGAGGCTCCCCATGAACGATCTCGAGACCCTGTCCTACGAAGAGGTCCCCCTGCACGGCAAGCTGGTGGCCTTCGTCACCCTGCGCCAGGCCCTCATCAACGTGCGCATGATCCGCGCGCTCACCGCGGTCTGCGATCACCTGGAGGACTCCTCCCAGGCCGACGTGGTCGTGTTCCGGGGCTCGGACGGGGTCTTCTGCGAGGGCATGGACTTCGCCGACTTCGCCCCTGACAAGCCCATCGACATCCACGGCTTCAACAAGTGGGAGAAGATCGCCGTGCGCCTGGAGCGGCTCCCCAAGGCCACCATCGCGCTGGTGGACGGCCCCGCCATCGGCGGCGGCTTCCAGCTGGCCCTGGTCATGGATCAACGCATCGCCACCCCGCGGGCGGTCTTCCAGCTGCCCGAGGTCCACATGGGCTTTCTGCCGGGCATGTCCACCTTCCGGCTCGCCAAGTACATCGGCCTGGGCAGGGCCCGGCGCCTGATGCTGTGCGCCGAGCAGGTCTAGGCCGCCGAGGCCCTGCGGCTGGGGCTCGTGGATCGCGTAGACGAAGACCTCGAGAGCGCCCTCGCCGAGACCATCGCCGCCTTCGGCCCGGTGCACAACGTGGCCGTGCAGCTCTGCCGCCGCCTGCTCAACGAGAGCTTCGCCACCGAATTCGAAGATGCGATCGGGCACTTCCTGGCGGCCCAGCACCGCGCTGTCACCCAGACCGCCTTCCTGGAGACCTTGAAGCGCGAGCGCGAGGGTTGAGCCCACCGCGCCCCTTCCCCGTCGATCCTGTCGTCATGGCGCGCGTCCGCCCCATGCAGCGGCGCGATGTGCCCGCCGTGGCCCGCCAGCACCACGCGGCCATGGGCACCAGCCTGTGGGCCCGCCTGGGCGTCCCCTTCCTGGAGGCGCTGTACCGCGCCCTGCTGGACTCCCCCCACTTCCTGGCCTTCATCTACGAGGAAGACGGGCGCATCGGGGGCTTCATCGCCGGCTCCACCGACACCGCGCGCATGTTCTCCGAGACCTACGCCGCCCACTGGCCCAGCCTGGGGCTGGCCGCCGTCCGGGGCCTCGCGCGGCGTCCGACCCTGGCCCTGCGCCTCCTGCGCACGGGCACCTACTTCGAACGCTCCGGCGACGAAATCCCCGGCGAGAGCCTGTTCTGCTCCTTCGAGCCCGATCTCAGGGGCACGCGGGTCAGCGGGCACGTCAACAAGGTCCTGTTCGACGAGCTGTTCGCGCGCGGGCACCAGCGGGTGAAGATCACCACCGAGGCCGACAACGAGGGCGCCAACCGCCAGCTCGGCTCCTGGGGCTTCGAGATCGACCGGCGCTTCACCTTCTACGGCAAGCCCATGGTGCGCTACGTGCTCGACCTGGCAGCCTCCCCCCGGGTGGAGCCCAGCTCCCGGCACCCGGCGGTGTGAGCGTGGGGGGTCTGGTCCTGGCCTTGATGCTGGCCGTGCCGGCCGCGGGCGCCGCGCCGTCCGAGGGCTCACCCCGCGAGCTGGACGCCTTCCGCGCCGGCTTCGGGCTCATCGGGCTCTGGGGCCTGGAGGTGCGCGCCGGCCTCCACGGCCACCGCGGCCCGCTCGATTTCGTCGGCCTGCGCGGCGGCTTCGTGGCGGGCCCCTCCCCCGTCTTCGCCCCGGAGCGCACCCTGGCCGCCACCTGGCTGGGCGCGGTGGTGGACCTCTTCCCGCAGGAGGCCTGGCAGCTCGAGCTCACCCTCGGCGGAGGCGCCCTGGACCACGACGATCACGGGCATGGCCTGTTCGCCTGGGACAGCCCCGGCGCCGTGGCGGGGGTGGCCGCGCGCTACGAGACGGACGGGCCCTTCCAGATCAACCTCGGGCTCCTGGGCATCGCCGACGCCGGGTTCGAGGAGCGGGTGGTGACGTTGGACATCGGGCCGGGGTGGGTGTGGTAGGGGGCGCTCACTTCCAGCGACTCCCGGCCCGCATCAGCAGCCCGGCCTCCAGCATCCCGAAGTAGGGCTCGGCATCGTGGGAGGGCATGGCACCGCCGGCCACGCCGACGCGGAAGCTGGCCAGCCAGGGCGATGGTGACGAAGGAGACGATGGGACGCATGGAGGCTCCGTTGGGTGGTGGTGTGCTGGCAGGGAATCGACGGTCGTGCACCTTGCCAGAGCTTGGGTGGCTACGCCGCCGTTCCCTGCCTCCGGCCAATCAGACGCACGCCACCCCAGCGGAAGGGCAGTCAGGTGTCCGGCCCGCTGCCGCGGGCTGCTGAAGAGTTCGCAGCCAGCTCGGGATGTCCTCGCCGGGAGCTGTGGTACGGACAGCCGCCAGCATCCCGAGGTGCTCCCCCTGCGCACGTCGCAGCGCCCACCACCACGGGCTGTCCGTCATCATGCGCCCCGCAAGCAGCTGGGCAATCCCGCCCGTATCCCATCATCCTGCGACCATCCTGCGACCACGGCCCCCGGCCCGCCCGCGCGCCCCTTCCCCCTCAGCACGAAACCCCGCCATCACAGCGGGGTTTCTTATGGAGCCGAAGGCGGGATTTGAACCCGCGGCCTGCTGATTACGAATCAGCTGCTCTACCCCTGAGCTACTTCGGCCTGATCAAAGCCGGCCGCTTCTAGCTGGCCGGACCGCCCACGTCAACCTGGGGCTCACCCCCGGTGCCGTAGTCCTGGGTGCCCTCCCCCGCGAGCAGCGGATCGCCCGCGTGGGCCATGCGCTCGGCGTGGATGCGGCGCAAGGCCACCTGAAGCCCGACGGCGCGCTGGAGGTCTGGCTCCGGCTCACCCGCACGCAGACGCCGCAGGGTCCGCGCGGAGACGCCGGTGAGGGTGACCAGCTCCTCCACGGGCAGGCTCCCTCCCGCCAGGTGCAACAGGGCGCGTCTGGCCCGGATGGCCTCGTCGCTGCTGCCCCGCAGGTCGGCCAGACCCAGCGCGGCGGCCGTGGCGTCTCCCAGGCCACGGAGGTCGTCACCTGGCTCGAGCGCAGACAAGCCGAAGTAGCCGAGCAGAGAGCGCCGGTTGACATGTGGCAGGAGCTCCCGCACCAGCCTCGGGGCGTACCCGCCCAGCAGGCGCAGCCCGAGGAGGTCGGGGAGCATACTCGCCTCGTGCAGCGGATCGTAGGCAAGCTCGTGCTTGTCGGTGTTCCCCACGACGTAGCCGAACGCGGTCTTCAGGTAGCCCTGGTCGTTCACGGGCTTGCCGTAGGCCCGGCTGAAACCGACAAGGAGCCCGAGGCTCCGCCGCAGCGACTCGTCCACCCGCTGGAAGAACCGCGCCGCGCCTTCCCGGTCGCAGGACAGCAGGTAGTGCAGGTGGGTGCCCGAGCAGCGAAACGCGACCAGACCATGGTCGGCCCCGATACGGATGACACAGCGCGCGAGCTTCCTCCGCTCCGCGACGCTCCGGGCGACGACCCGCCGGTCGAGCAGGCTGTGGTTGAAGTGCCAGGCGATGGGGCGCTCGTGAAGTGGCATGCAGCCTCCCCACCAGCAGTATGCCACCGCGCTCACCGTGGCCATCTTCGCGCCAGTGGTGCGCCACTGCCCGTGTTTTGACCGCGAATAGGCCCGAAAGCGGTCATCTTCGCGCCAGTGGTGTGCCACTGCCCGTGTTTTGACCGCGGATCGACCCCGCTGCGGTCCGCGCACGTCCGGGGCCACGACGTGGATCACCCCCCGGTCCGCTCCAGATCGCCCACCGGGCGAGGTGTGTTACCAGGGCGACCCCCCTACCCCACCCGAGGGAGCCCATGACGACCCAGCAGCGCATCGAGCAGCTCGAACAGCTGCGCGCCCAGGCCCTGGAAGCCGGCGGCGCCGCCCGCATCGCCAAGCACCACGAGAAGGGCAAGCTCACGGCCCGCGAGCGGCTCGTGGCCCTGTGCGACCCCGGCACGTTCCAGGAGATCGACATGTTCGTGCGCCACCGCTGCACGAACTTCGGCATGGAGAAGCAGCGCCCCCCCGGCGACGGCGTGGTCACCGGCTACGGCCGCGTGGAGGGGCGTGTGGTCTACCTGTTCGCGCAGGACTTCACGGTCATCGGCGGCTCGCTGGGCGAGGCCTTCGCCGGCAAGATCTGCAAGGTCATGGACCTGGCCATGAAGGCCGGCGCGCCGGTCATCGGGCTGAACGATTCGGGCGGCGCCCGCATCCAGGAGGGGGTGGCGGCCCTGGCGGGCTACGCCGAGATCTTCTTCCGCAACGTGGATGCGTCCGGCGTGGTGCCCCAGATCTCCGTCATCCTCGGCCCCTGCGCCGGCGGGGCGGTGTACTCCCCTGCCCTCACGGACTTCGTGATGATGGTCAAGGGCGGCTCCCACATGTTCATCACCGGGCCCAAGGTCATCGAGACCGTCACCGGCGAGAAGGTCAGCTTCGAAGAGCTGGGCGGCGCGGTGGCCCACGCGGCGAGGTCCGGCGTCTGCCACCTGGTGGAGGAGGACGAAGAGAGCGCCCTGCAGAGCGTGCGCGATCTGCTGGCCTACCTGCCCTCCAACAACCTCGAGGACCCCCCCTTCGTGCCGAGCGCGGATCCGCGCGACCGCGCCGACGATGCGCTCGACACCATGGTGCCCGACGACCCGCAGAAGCCCTACGACATCAAGAAGGTCATCCAGGCGGTGATGGACGACGGCGAGTTCCTCGAGATCCACGCCGACTGGGCCAAGAACATCGTGGTGGGCTTCGCCCGCCTGGGCGGGCACGCGGTGGGCGTCGTGGCCAACCAGCCCGCCTACCTGGCCGGCTGCCTCGACATCGAGGCCTCCACCAAGGGCGCGCGCTTCGTGCGCACCTGCGACGCCTTCAACGTCCCGCTGATCACCTTTGAGGACATCCCCGGCTTCCTGCCCGGCGTGGGCCAGGAGCACGGCGGCATCATCCGCCACGGCGCCAAGCTCATCTTCGCGTTCTGCGAGGCCACGGTGCCCAAGCTCACGGTCATCACCCGCAAGGCCTACGGCGGGGCCTACTGCGCCATGTCCTCCAAGCACATCCGCGCCGACTACAACTTCGCCTGGCCCACCGGCGAGATCGCGGTGATGGGCTCCGAAGGTGCGGTGAACATCGTCTTCGCCAGGGAGATCGCCCAGGCCGACGACAAGCCCGCCCGCCAGCGCGAGCTGGTGGACGAGTACGCCGGCCGCTTCGCCAACCCGTACCAGGCCGCGGAGCTGGGCTACATCGACGACGTCATCCGCCCCCGCGAGACCCGCCGCCGCCTGATCGATGCGCTGGAGGCCATCCGCCACAAGCGCGAGCCCCGGCCCACCAAGAAGCACGGCAACATCCCGCTCTGAGGCGACCATGTCCGAGAAGGCCCTCGATCGCGACACCCGGCGCAGGCTGCTGCTGGCCGCCGCCATCTCCCACCTGATGGCCGAGCAGGCCGGCACCGAAGGCGCCGATCCCACCGCGGCGGCCTGGTCACGCACCGGGCAGCGCGGCCTCGGCGGCGCCTGGGCCTGGAGCCCCCGCAGCCCAGGCGCCTGGCGCCTGGTGGAGCGCCTGCGCCGCCACCCCGGCCGCTGATCCCCCTTTCCCGCGAGCACACACCATGAGCAAGGTCCAGATCACCGACGTCATCCTGCGCGACTCGCACCAGTCCCTGCTGGCCACCCGCATGCGCACCGAGGACATGCTCCCGGCCCTCGAGCTGCTCGACCAGGTCGGGTACTACTCCCTCGAGATGTGGGGCGGCGCCACCTTCGACGTGGCCATGCGCTTCCTGAACGAGTGCCCCTGGGAGCGCCTGCGCACCATCCGCAAGCACGTGAAGAACACGAAGCTGCAGATGCTGCTGCGCGGCCAGAACCTGGTGGGCTACCGCCACTACGGAGACGACCTGGTGTACGCCTTCGTAGCCCACGCCCACGAGCAGGGCATCGACGTCTTCCGCATCTTCGACGCGGTCAACGACATCCGCAACCTGCAGGAGGCCATGCGGGCCGCCAGGAAGGTGGGGGCCATCGTCGAGGGCTCCATCTCCTACACCATCAGCCCGGTGCACACCATCGGCGGGTTCGTGGCCTTCGCCCAGCAGCTCAAGGACGAGGGTGCCGAGCTCATCTGCATCAAGGACATGGCGGGGATGATGTCCCCGGCCGACGCCACCGCCCTGGTGGGGGCGCTCAAGTCCGAGATCGGCCTGCCGGTCCACCTGCACACCCACTGCGCCTCGGGCATGGCCCCGGCCACCATCCTGGCCGCGGTGCAGGCCGGCTGCGACATCGTGGACACGGCGCTGTCGCCACTTTCCTGGGGTACCTCGCACATGCCCACCGAGAGCGCGGTCGGCATGCTGCGCGGCACGCCCTGGGACACGGGCCTCTCTCTGGAGAAGCTCGACGCCTGCGCCCAGCACTTCGACAAGGTCCGCGAGCTGTACATGCCCCTGCTGGATCCCCGCTCGGAGCGAGTAGACACCCGCATCCTGCAGCACCAGATCCCGGGCGGCATGATGTCCAACCTGCTGTCCCAGCTTAAAGCCCAGAAGGCCGAGGACAAGTTCGACGAGGTGCTGCTGGAGACCGCCCGCGTCCGCAAGGATCTGGGCTACCCCCCGCTGGTCACCCCCACCTCCCAGATCGTGGGCACCCAGGCGGTGTTCAACGTGGCCCTCGGCCAGCGCTACAAGATGGTGACCAACGAGGTCCGCAACTACATCAAGGGCCTGTACGGCGCCTCCCCGGCCCCCATCGATCCCGGGCTGGCGGCTCAGGTGCTCGGCGGCGAGGAGCCCATCACCGTGCGCCCCGGCTCCCTGTTCCCGCCCGAGCTCGAGGGCCACATCGCCAAGGTGGCGGAGTGGGGCCCCGAGTACGGCCTGGAGCAGGCGCTCTCCTACGGCATGTTCCCCCAGGTGGCCGAGGAGTTCTTCGCGGCCCGCCGCGAGGGGCGCCTGCCCAAGCAGGCCGAGCCCCGCCCGGAGGCCATGGTGCCCAAGGCCCAGGAGGTGACGGCCGAGCCCGGCGACCGCCGCGATCTCACCCTGGAGGTCGGCGGCGAGCGCTCCGTGGTGCAGGTCGCAAGCACCCCGGGCGGAGCCCTGCGCCTGACCCTGGACGGCGCCACCTACGAGGTCAAGGTGCTGCCGCGCTCCAAGCAGAAGCGCGCGAAGAAGGCGGGCAAGGACGAGGGCGGCGAGGGCCTGCTCAGGGCGCCGCTGCCCGGTGTGCTCCTGACCTTGAGGGTCTCCGAGGGCGACGTGGTGGAGCAGGGCCAGGTCGTGGCGGTGCTCGAGGCCATGAAGATGCAGAACGAGCTGGAGGCCCCCATCGCCGGCGAGGTCACGCGCCTGCTGGCCAAGCAGGGAGCCGTGCTCGAGGGCGGCCAGGCCATCCTCGAGATCGCGGCGGTCAAGGCGGACTGAGCCATGCGGCGGCGCGAGCTCCTCGACGAGGGGGCGCTGGAGCAGGCCGCCCAGGCCCTGGCCAAGGCCCGCTACGCCATCGCCCTCACGGGCGCCGGCATGTCGGTGGAGAGTGGCATCCCCGACTTCCGCTCCGAGGACGGCCTCTGGAACCGCTTCCCGCCCGACCAGTACGCCACACTCTCAGCCTTCAACGCCGATCCCGCCCGCTGCTGGGCCATGCTGCGGGCCATGCTCGAGCTGCTGCGCTCCGCCGAGCCCAACGCGGGCCACCTCGCCCTCGCCGAGCTGGAGCGGGCCGGCCGGCTCCAGCGAATCGTCACGCAGAACATCGACGGGCTGCACACCCGGGCGGGCAGCCGCGAGCCGGTGGAGGTCCACGGCACCTGGCGCGGGCTACGCTGCCCCACCTGCGGCTTCGCGGACCGGGGCGCCGAGGCGGACGGGGAAGAGGTCCCCACCTGCCCACGCTGCTACAGCCCCATGAAGCCGCCGGTGGTGCTGTTCGAGGAGAGCCTGCCCGCGCACGCCATGGGCGAGGCCTGGCGCCTGGCGCAGCGCTGCGATCTCATGCTGGTGATCGGCACCTCCCTGGCGGTCCAGCCCATCGCCAGCCTGCCGCAGGTGGCCGCCGCGCGTGGGGTACCGCTGGTCGAGATCGACCTGGAGCCGGGTCACCTCCGTGAGCACGGCGCCCTGGAGCTGGCCGGAGGCGCGGCCGGGATCCTGCCCCGGCTGGCGGCGCGGGTGCTGGAGCTCTCGGGCAACGAGCAGGCTGGAAGCTGAAGGCCACTGGCTGGGGGCTGAAGGGGCCATGACTCCGGCCTCCAGCCTCCCAGCCTACTCCGCCCCTTCCCAGTGCACCCGCACCGTGAAGCCCCCGTCTTCGCCCGTGAGCGTGGTGGCGTAGAGCCGGTCGAGGCTGTCGCGGACCTCGATGACGGCATAGCTCACCGGCTCGTCGTCGTGCTTCACCGTGCCGCTGATGACATCGCCCATGTCCAGCATGAGGACGGCCGGGAAGTCGTCGATGGGGACCTCGAGGTAGGTCACCGCCGCTTCTCCCTCGGGCGGTGTGAAGGCGAACCGAAGCTTGGTGGCGGGCACATCCAGGGTGAAGCGGCCGTCGCCGTCGGTGGTGGTGGCGTAGGTGTAGCCGTCGAAGCCCTCCTCCGTGGCGACGACGGACACGCCCGAGAGCCCCCTGCCGCCTGGACCTAGAATCTGGCAGGTGACCGGGGCGAGAGCATCGAGGCGCTGGTCGAGGTCCTGGATCGGAGTGCCGGCCTCGACGTCGATGGCCTCCAGCGCGGGCGACAGCTCCCAGCTCGCGGGCGCGATGTACTCGGCCTTGTAGCGGCCGGCCAGCAGGTTCACGCGGTACTCGCCGCGAGAAGAGGTGATGTCGTCCACCACCAGCTCGGCGCCGGGGTGATCTTTCAGCTCGACCGCGGTGAAGCGGACCGTGGCGCCCGAGACGGCCACGCTGCTCTCTGCGGCCAGCAGGCGGCCGCTGACCTCGATCGGAGCGAGGGAGCCCACCTGGAAATCGAGCTCGGCGCCGTCCTCGTCCTCCACCGCGACGGGCACGGCGACGGTAGGGACGAGGTCGCCGATGGACCCTGACAGGACGACCTCGTAGGAGGCGCCCGGCTCCACCCGCAGCTGGTAGGCGCCGGTCTCGTCCACGGCGATGGGGCTGCTCTCGACGCCGGTCTCGGGATCGCGCACGTGGACGCTGGTGTGCAGCCGCGACAGGTCTTCGCCGTCGGCGCCCAGCACCTGCCCGTACACCGGGGCGCCGTAGCCGAGGTCCACCTCCTCGCCGATGTGGTCTGCCGCGAGCAGGTAGTCCTGCTCCACCCACATGGGCAGCAGCGCGGGCTCCAGGGGTACCACCGAGAAGACGTAGCCGCCGGAGCTGGGCAGGCTCAGGGAGAAGGCGCCGTCATCGCTGGCGTCCGAGGTGACGCTGGCGGCCATGATGGTGCCGGGTCTGGACAGGGAGACGCGGGCCTTGACGGGCATGGAAGTGCCGGGCACCTCGATGGCGAACCAGGGGGAGGCGTCGTAGCCGAACACCTCGCCGGACAGGGTGGCGGGGCCGGCCATGTCGATGGAGAGCCCCTCCCAGGTCTCGTCCAGCAGGTGGGTCTCTGGCTGCAGGGTGGGGTTGGCGTCGGAGGGGTAGACGTCCACCCGCAGGTAGTCTGTGACGCCCTCATCGGGAGCCTGCTCGTTGGCGGTGTCGCCGCCGACGGACAGCTTCTGTTCCTGGCAGGCGGGCAGGAGCAGGGCGACCAGGAGCAGGATGGCGCGTGGGGTGGTCATTCCTGCACCACCACGTTCCAGGTCCAACCCGTCTGACTCCCCGGCACACCATCCGTGATGACGCAGTTGAGTTCTTCCCCGTCGATGACATCCTCCGGCGTGATCTCGATCTCGCTGGCCATGCGCTCGCCCGTGGGGAAGGTGTTGGCGTCCTCGAAGGGGCCGCTGCTGTCCCCCCACCAGTAGAAGTCCAGGGGGTCCCCGTTCTGGTCCTGCGCGATCACGAACACCTTCTGGACGCGGTCCGGCAGCCACACCACGCACAGCACGTCGAGGATGTCCTTGTTCTCCTCGTCGCAGAAGATCGAGCCGTCAACCTTGCCGACGATCTCCGGGGGCACGTTCTCTTCCTCCAGGAGGGTGATGGGGCCGAGGTACAGGCAGCCCGTGCACAGGGAGGCACAGCAAGCGACGTGCCATGCGCGCATCCGCCACGTAGCATGCGCGTTTCCACATCGGTTGATGCGCTCGCGGGTGGCGATGTGGGCGATGGAGTGGGGCATCGCCGTCATGGTAGCCCGGGAACCACCAGGCTGGCACCCGCCTGGGTGCTCTCGATCGTGTAGGTCTGTGGATCGGCCTCCGGGCAGCGCAGCACCAGCTCGTGCGCGACGCTCGGATCCGGCAGGCTGAACTGCCGGCCGATGCCGCCGGCGGTGCCCAGGATGGTGCCGTCGAGCCCGACCACGCAGGAATCACCCACGCTCTGTGCGATGTTGACGGTGGCCGGAAGGGGGCTCATGCGCACGTCGGAGACGACCTTCTGCTCGCCCGCGGCCACGATGATGTCCTGCTCCCAGTCCTTGCACAGCGAGTTCCTGAGCACCACGCGGTGCTTGCCCGGCGCCACCTCGGGCGCGACCTTCTCGTTGGCCCGGCCGACCGCCTCGCCGTCGATCCAGACGTCGGCCCAGCCGGGCCACTCCAGGATGACCCGGATGCTGCCGGGGGCCTCCGGCGGGGGCCGGGGCGGAACCGCCAACGGCTCCCGCGGGTCGCGGAAGTGGGCGCGGATGACCTCTCCGCTGTGACCGCCCGGATCCACACTCGCGCCCGGCGGGTCTGGCGAGGTGCCCGTGACTCGGGGGCTGGTGACATCCTGCCCGGCGGCGGTGGCGGAGGCAGGCTGCGCGCCCGGCTGCCCCGGCTCCACGGGCTGCCCAACGCCCGCACCTGGACCGCCCCCGGGCTCGCCGGGCTGTCCGGGAACGGGCACCGCCGCCGCGAGCCCCCCAGGACCGGGCGCCACGACCGGGACGGGGGGCTCCGGGTGGTCGGCGCTGCCCAGGTCAGGCCCCACGAGCCAGAAGGCCAGCAACCCCAGGGCCGCCACGAGGACCGCCAGCCCCGCGAAGCTCACCTTGCGGGCGGGAGAGGTGTGGGGCCCGGTGTGGAGGCTCTGAACCAGGGCCAGCACCTCCTCGTTGTCGGGGTCGAGCGCCAGCAGGCGGTTGAAGGTCCGGAGCGCGTCGAGGTGCTGCCCGGCCTCCAGCAGCCCACGCCCGCGCTCGAGCAGGGCGCGCCCGAGGTGGGCCTCCAGCTCCTGCCGGTAGGCCTCCGGCTCCAGGCTCAAGCGGCGCAGGGACCAGCGCTCCTCCTCCGGGTCGATCCCCACGGACTGCAGGCACTCCTCGAGGGCCCCGCGCACCTCGACGGCGGACTGGAAGCGGTTCTCGATGCTGGTCTGCAGGAGCCGCTCGATGACGTCGGCCAGGGGGGGGGAGGTGTCCGGGGCCACCTCGGCCACGTCGGGGCGGTTGCCCTCGATGATGTTGCGCGGGATGACGCTGGGGTTGGAGCCCGTGAACGGCAGCTCGCCGGAGACGGCGTGGAACAGCACGGTGCCCAGGCTGAAGAGATCCGAGCGGCGGTCGAGGCGGTGCTCCATGGCCTGCTCGGGGTTCATGTAGGCCGGCGAGCCCACCAGCGCGCCGGTCATGGTCATCTGCCCCTCTTCCAGGAAACGGGCGATGCCGAAATCCATCAGCTTCAGCACGCCGTCCCGCCGGATCATCACGTTCTCGGGCTTGAGATCCCGGTGGATGATGCCCTCGGAGTGGGCGTACTCCAGGGCACTCGCCAGGCCAAGACCCAGGATGGCCACCGCCTCGGAGGGGAGCCGGCGGCGCTCGCGGATGAACTCCGACAGGGTGACCCCATCGATGAACTCGGTGACGATGTAGGCTTCCTGCGAATCGCTGCCCGAGTAGTCGAAGATGCGCAGGATGTTGGGGTGGTCGAGCTGCTCGATGGCCCTCGCCTCACGGGCGAAGCGCTGGCGGTTGCGGGTGGAGGAGGAGAGGTGGGGGTGCAGGACCTTGACCGCGACATCGCGACCCAGGGTGACGTGCCGACCGCGGTAGACCACGGCCATGCCGCCCTCGCCGACCTTCTGGAGGATCTCGTACTTGTCGAGGACCTTGCCGATCAAGGGCCGGCCTTCCGCCAGAGGGTGGACTGGGGCCGCGCCGGGGGGCAGCCCTGGGGGTACAGGTGCGAGGACGGCCGCGGAGTGATCACGTCAGCGCCCGGACCGCGGCCTGGTCCGCAGGGGGGGTCTCGATCCCGCGCAGCTGCGGGATCGGAATCCAGGCGAGCTGATCGTGGAACAAGGGGATCGGTTGAGCGAGCAGCCGCACCCGGTAGCAGGCCAGGACGACGCGGTCATCGCCGCCCTCGGCCACGAGCTCGCCCACCACGGAGGGGGCCGCCAGCTCCTCGAGCAGCTCGCGCGCCAGGGCGGAGGGATCGTCCTCACCGGGTTCGACCTTGCCTCCGGGGAACTCCCAGAGGCCCGCGTGGCGGCGTCCGGGGGGCCGGCGGGCCATCAGGACGCAACCGTCACGTTCGATCACGGCGCCCACCACCCGGATGCGCAGCGCGCCACGATCCTCGGAGCTCGTGTTCATCGGGCATCCTCCCGCGGGCCGAGGCGCGCCCGCCCAGAGGGGCGGCGGTCCAGGACACCGCGCAGTGGAGGCCTTATCTCCCCCCTCCCCGCGCCGCACCCACCTGGGCCACCGGGTGGGTCCACGGTTATCCCTGCTCCCATGCCCACCCCCATGCTCGCCGGAATCCGCGTCCTCGACCTCTCCCGCCTGTTACCGGGTCCTTTCTGCACCTGGTTGTTGCAGAGCCACGGCGCCGAGGTGGTCAAGGTGGAGGAGCCCGCCGGTGGCGACTACCTGCGCTGGGTGCCACCGTTCCAGGGCCCCTTCGGGGCCATGTTCACGGCGCTGCACCGCGCCAAGCGCAGCGTCACCCTCGATCTGCGCGCCCCCGAGGGACAACGCGCCCTGCGGGCCCTGCTGCCACGCTTCGACGTGGTCCTGGAGAGCTTCCGTCCGGGCGTCCTGGCCCGCTTCGGGCTGGCCTTCGAGGGCCTCCACCGAGAGTTTCCCGGGATCGTGTTCGCCTCCCTCACCGGCTTCGGCCAGACCGGCCCCTGGGCCCACGCGCCGGGACACGATCTGAACTTCCAGGGGCTGTCAGGGCTGCTGGCGCCCGCGGCGCGGCCCGGCGGCATTCCAAGCCTCCCAGCCCTGCCCGTGGCGGACCTGGCCGGCGGCGCGCTGATGACGGCCTACACCATCACCGCCGCCCTGCTCCATCGCGAGCGCCACGGCCACGGCGCCCTGCTCGACCTCTCCATGACCGACGGCGCGCTCGCGCTGCTCTACCCCTTCCTGGCCGCGGCCCACGCCGCCGGAGCCCCCGCCCGCGCCGGGCGGCGACATGCTCACGGGCGGCCAGCCGGCCTACGGCATCTACCGCTGCGCCGACGGTCGCCTGCTGACCGTCGCAGCCCTGGAGCCCCACTTCTGGGCGCGGCTGCGGGAGCTGGCCGGCCTCGCCGGTGCGGCCCCGGATCGCGACGAGCTCGCCGCCGTGCTCGCCACCCGCCCGCGGGACGCCTGGGTGGCGCTGCTGGGCGAGGCCTGCGTCGCCCCCCTGCTGGAGCTCGATGAGCTGCTCGCCCACCCCCTCGTGCAGGCCCGGGGCCGCGTGGCGCTGGGGCCCGGTGGGCTCACGGGCGCGCCGCCCCTCGGGGCTCTGCTCGACGCTCCCCCTCCCGCCCTCGGCCAGCACTCGCGGGAGGAGCTGGAGGCCGCGGGGGTTGACTTCGACGCGCTGCAGGCCGCCGGGATCAGCTCGTCGCCGCGTGCACCGCGCTGATGCCCAGGATGGCGAGCACCACGACGGCCGACACCCAGAGCTGGCGGATCACGCGCCGGCGCGCCACCTCGTAGGCCGCCGGATCGGTGGGCGCCTCGCTCCCCGGATCGAGCTTGCGCAGGGGCTCGGCCACCCAGATCTCGGTGATGGTGTAGTTCACCCACACCACCAGGAAGAGGGCGTGTTTGACCAGGAACATCCGCTGCACAGGATCGGAGGGCCACCAGCTGAAGCCTTGCTGCAGGCCGAAGTAGCGCAGCAGCCCGCCGAGGATCAGCGCGGCCATGGCCAGGCCCGAGCCGGGCGCCCAGGCGCGCCAGGCGCGGTCGATGTGCCAGGGCGCGAGCCCCTTGAGCCGCCCGCCCAAGGGCAGGAGCACGGCGAAGGCCAGCAGGGGGCCACCGTACAGGAGCAGCCCGATCCCGTGGAGAAACGCCGCGAGGCTCGCCATGTCGCACTCTCCGCACGCCAGGGGCGCAAGCGCCCCGCGAGAGATGGCCGGATACCGCCCCCGACCCGCCAACGCAAGCCCCAGACACGCCGCCGGCTGTTTCTGGTTAGTTCCCCATGCCGCGGGGGCCGCGGCTCCCGGAGCCATGAAACAGGAATTTCGCGCAAAGACGCAAAGACGCCAAGGGCAGAGCCAGGGTCGGATGCACTCTCGCCCGGTGCGATGTGTGGGCAGTTGAAGAGGTCGTCCTGCGGGGCTGCCGCTCCGGGAGGCGAAGCAACACGGCGTGTACCGACCCCGTCAGCCACCGACGGTCCGCGGACGGCGCGGCAGCCCCTCCAGCCCAGGCCGCGCGGACCACGTCGCCGCTCGTCAGACGGGAGGCCGTTCGCAGGCTCTCTGCGTCTCTGCGCCTCTGCGTGAGATCCTGCGAGGCCACGCCTCGCCTCGGCGAATCCCGCCAGCCGCGGACATCTTGGCGGCTTGGCGTCTTTGCGCGAGATCCATCTGCCCCGAGCTGTTTCTGGTTAGACCGCCAGGCCGGCCCCCACGGCCCAGGTTCGGTTACACTGTCTGCCTCTTCCTCCGGAGTTGCTGATGACGAAATGGGAGTTCCTGTTCGGGTCCGACCGGGTTGAGGTTGACGGCACGACCTGGCTCGATGCGCTCGGTAAGGCGCTCGGAGCGGCAGGCCTCGACTCCTCCGTCATGACGAGGCTGCACATCGACGTACAACCGGGCGATCGGGTCGTGGTGCGCGATCCCGCCGGGCGCAAGATGGTGCTGCAGCCCGTGAAGGATCCTGGTCGGGCCGAGCCCGACATGGACATCTTCAACATCCCCCCCGATCTCGAGACCGAAGAAATCCCGCGCGCCACCGAGGGCCGCGCCGTGCCGCGCCGCGGCCCACCGCCGCGCGCCACCAACTGGCGCGTGCCTCCCCCCCGGGCGCCCTCCACCACCCCGCGCGCCCCCCTGCCTCCGGATCCGGGCCTCGCGGCGCCCGTCAAGCCCGTGGCTCCCGTCCCCCTGGAGTCGGACGATCCGCCCACCGAGGAGATCGATCCCAAGACCCTGGCCAACGCCCTCGTCGCCGCCCACGCGACCACCGCGCCGGCCAAGCCGGTGCCCCAGCGCGCGGCACCACCGGCCCCGCAGGCGCCACCACCGCCTGTCCCGCCCCCCGCGGCGGTCGAGGCCCCCGCGCCCGAGGCCCTGGTGGCCCCGACGCCAAGGCGGAAGGGCCCCGCGATGCGGCCCGCCCACCGGCCCATCCCCGTCCTCGCACCCACCCTCGCGCCGCCGGTCACATCTCCGGTCGCGCCGCCCCCGCTCCCCAGGCCCGCGCCGCCCCCCCCACCGCAGGTCGCCGCGGTCGAAGTGCCCGAGCCCCAGCTGCCCCCCCCCGTGGTCCCGGCGCCCCTGACGTACCACGAGGTCCCCGCAGCCCCGCAGTTGATGGATCCCGAGACCGCCGAGGTCCCCGAGCCCAGCTCGATGGAGCTCCCCGAGCCCGAGTTCGAGGACATGGAGAGCCTCGAGCTGCCCAAGCCCGAGGAGACCCAGGAGCAACCCCCCGAGGTATCCCCGCCGCCGCCCGCCGCGGTCGCCCTGCCGGAGGTCCCCACCGATCGGATCGCGCCCCCGGCCCTGCCGGTCGTCGAGCCAGTGCCGCCCATCGCGCCCATCGAGCCGTCCACCTCGTTCGAGGCTCCGACGGAGGGCGCCCACCTCGAGGAACCCCCCGCGGCTCCTGCGCTCACCACCGCGCCCCCTCCGCCGCCGCCACCACCTCCCCCTGCGCCGCGCCGCCGCAGGGCGGTGGTCGAGGCCGCGGTCTCGCCGGTGGAGGAGCAGCTCGAGGCCCCCGTCACCCGACCCCTGGCGCGAGACCTCGTCCCCGCCCCCCCTGCGCCCCCGCTGCCGCCCGCGGACACCATCGAGATCGGTCCGGTCGAGCGCGCGCCCGAGCCTCCCATCGAGGTCCCGGCCCCGCCCGCCGCGCCGCCCCCAGCACCCGCCTCCATCGAGGACTACGCCAACGCCCTCGCGCCCCTGCTCGACCAGGCCATGGACGATCTCGACGATCTGGAGCTGCGCGCAGCCGCGGTCGAGGACGAGGACGAGGATCTCTCGGTCGCACCGGAGCCCGCGGCGCTGACGCCCGAAGACGAAGAGCTCCTCGAGGCCCGCGAGCTGGTCGGCGCGCCTCCGCCCCCGCCCCCGAGCCCGGCGCCGCCGGCGCCTCCCGAACCCATCGTCGAGCCGCCACCGGCGCCAGCCCCACCGCCCCCCCCCGAGCCCGTCGCCGAGCCGCC